>CAYUZN010000009.1:9639-28057 GCA_964449295.1 uncultured bacterium
TGCCTGCAGTCTTCTAATTCCTCAATTAGACAAACAGAAAAAAACACTTTTGTACGCACCAACATGGTCCGATCAAGAAAACACCTCATCTTTTTTTGATAAATGTGAAGATATTATCAACTCCTTACAAGTTGAATTTAATCTTATGATTAAACTGCATCCCTTTTTAGAAGAGAAAGCACCCAGCTATACGCACTATATTACAGAGAAATATAAACAAACCAAGAACGTCATTTTTGCATCTACTATTCCAACGATTTATCCTCTTCTGAATCTCTGCGATGGGTACCTCGGTGATTTCTCTTCAATTGGTTATGACATGCTTTTTTTTGGCAAACCGATGTTCTTTTTTGGATCTAACGAAGGCATTATTTATAAATGTGGGCAAGAAATCCCTTCTCAAGCAAATTGTCTGCAGTTTATCAAAGAGAATTGGAACTGGAATAGGGATCATTTTTTACCTATCAGGCAAAAAACTTATACCTATGTGTTTGGAGAAAAAACAAAAAGAGTCCTGTTAACAACAGGACTCTTATGTAAGAGAATTACTTAGAAATTTCTGTAGTTTCTGGAGTGGCAGGAGCGTCTGTTGTAGCTACTGTTGTCTCTTCAGATTTCTTCTCTTCTGAAGTAGTTGTTGTTGTTGCAACATCAACAGTTATTGTTTGCTCAGTAGATTCATTATCACCAGCAACAGCAAAAGAACTCATTCCACAAGCAATCGCAGTCAAAAAAATCCATACTTTCTTTTTCATACAAATCTCCCTTTTTAATGGTTTTTGAAAGACTGTGTTAGTCTATGAAATCTGTCAATTTTCGTCAATAAACTTACATTAAATTAGAATTGTTAAAAGAAAATCATTTTAACTTCTTTACAAATTTTTAACTTAACGTTTGTTTGCTTTTTCAAACACTTTAAAAAATTAATGCGAAACATTATTTTACTGTTGGAGAAAATCTTTAAATCATATGATGGATCTCTTCCGAAAAACGCGGGGTGTTAGCTCAGTTGGTAGAGCGCAACGATGGCATTGTTGAGGTCAGCGGTTCGATCCCGCTACACTCCATTATCAAGGAATGCAAAGGTGCTGTCAGATTGATAAGATGTTCTAGATCGGACAAGGATCTCAGTATATCGTCAAAATTTACAGGCTCAGTAAGATACATGTCGCGCATCAACTGATAATCACGTCGCAATTCAGGCAGTCTTTCAACTCTAGGAATAAGGTGAAAGGCACCAGGTTTGGCTTGGCTGTAGTTTGCCCATGAGTCACGAAAGAACAGATTCTTCCATAAAACGACTCTATCTCGGAGGTCATGGTGATCAATAGCTTTGATTGCCTCTGGGTGATTTGCCAGTGCCGCGGTATCAGCGTAATGGCGGGAGAACCTATCTCGCATTGGTTTGTCGAGCGGTCGATGATACTCTGCGTGTAGAATCGTAGCTTTTTCCCAGAAAGTCCGCTCGATCTCTAGAGCAATGACTTCACATTGCCAATCGAGAAAGGCTGTGGGGAAAACCTCAGCAATCCAAGGTCGTATTGGATAGCGTCCAGTGGGTTGCTGATCAGTCAGAGAGCCGAACTCGAGTTTTACAGAACGCTTGATGTAGGCAAGCCCTGTTGGCAGCGATGATGGATAATGAAAAAGAATTACTGGCGATTTGGTTTGGGGGTCTTTTAAAAACTCGAATCTTGCCTGCTCATTCTTTCCTAGTACGCCCAATGCTGATGTTTCTAACATCGACATAATCTGAGTTTGAACAACGCTCTCACATGCCTCTTCAGCTTTTTTCCACCATTTATCAGCTTGACTGCGATTTGCAGCGGTTTCTGGAAGTCCAAGAAAGGTAGGCGATAGGGAAAGATCGATGTCTTCAGAAAATCGATTGATTGCACCAAATATTTTTGATAGGGAAGTGCCCCCTTTGAATACAAGGCTTTCAGTGAACTCCGACTCGAATAGAATACTAAGTAACCAGCACACGAAGAAATCTTTCTCCATGATTACAGGGGATATGTTTCTTTGAATGGCGGCTTGTTCAATATACAGGCGTCGTTCGTCAGAGGGTAATTTTAAAAAGTCAAGTTTCACTTTAAACCTCCTCGGCTAATTCCTTGAAAATAGAATGCATCCATTCCGGTGCAAATCGAATATCCTTGAGCAACCCTTGTCGTGCATCCATTGGTATAGTCCGCTTTAAATGTTCAAGTCGTTCTGAGGTGATATTTTCTTTACCTAGTTCACGGAATGCTTGAACTAAAAGACCGCTGAGCCGTCCTGCCATTGCCATATTTTTGGGAGTTGTTCGTCGCAGCTGAATGGTTGTCATGCCTATTTTTACCGTTCGACTTGGTCCGTCTGTCAGAAATACAACTTTAGCAGGAACTTGTTCGGATAGTCCTAGGATATTTGCCGCATAAGCGCCTGTTGGTTGAATACGAGTACAATCTCTACCAACCAAGGCCTCTGCTATTTTTTCTGGAGACGGTTGAAGTTTTCCAAGCTTAGGGTGTTCTTTAGGAAAATCATATATTCCCCTTGCGAGGCGGCGAATGGTTCCTTTTCGAACAAGTCGATGAAGAACAATGTCGATAGCTTGCCGACTACCAAAGCTTAAAAAGTCCGTTGGAACAAATACAGTGCCATGTCCAAAGGTATTTATTGCGTTAAATATCTGATAATCAATGCTTTTCGATTGTTTGCGATTACTCTTCATGTAAGAAATACTGCCATGTTTTTCTTACAAAAACAAGCGCTATTTTCAATCATTCACTTTCTAAGAGATCTAAGAAAGCATGTAGCTGCTTAGAGCGTGTTGGGTGACGCATTTTGCGAAGCGCTTTAGCTTCAATCTGACGAACCCTTTCCCTGGTTACCTTAAAGCGAATGCCGACTTCTTCTAGAGTTTTTGGCTTTCCATCAAGAAGACCAAAACGTTCAATGAGAACAGTTCTTTCTCTCTCTGTTAAAGTCGAGAGAACCTCTCCCATCTTATCTTTCAAAATCGCATAGCCTGTAGCTTCTGCTGGAGACTCTATCGCTGTATCTTCTAAGAAGTCACCGAACTGACTCTCTCCTCCATCTCCCACTTCTGCTTGCAACGAGATCGGATGTTGGGCGATTTTATAGATTTCGCGCACTCTGTCGGGCGTTAAATCAAGCTCAAGCGCAAGCTCTTCCGGAGTAGGCTCTCTTCCTGTTTCCATCATGAGCTTTTTCGCACCTCTGAGCACTTTATTGATCGTTTCGATCATGTGCACAGGAATACGGATTGTACGAGCCTGATCTGCTATAGCCCGCGTGACAGCTTGCCTAATCCACCATGTCGCATAGGTAGAAAATTTATACCCTCTGCGGTATTCGAATTTCTCGACCGCTTTCATGAGACCCATATTGCCTTCTTGGATAAGGTCCAAGAAAGAAAGGCCTCTATTGGTGTATTTTTTTGCAATTGAAATAACAAGACGCAAGTTTGACTCAACCATCTCTCGTTTAGCTTCTTGGCTCTTATCCATCCAACGCTGCAACATACGAACGTCTTTTTTAAACTCATCAAGCGTTCGTCCTGCAGCCAGTTCCCGCTTACTTAATTTACGTTGAACTGCTAGCAATTTTGCTGCTGCAAATTTATTTTTTTCAGCTCTTGGAAGAAGCTCTTGTATCTCTTTTTCTAAACTTAAAAATCGATCGTAGGCGGTTAGAATAACCTCGCCAAAATCTTCAATAATATTGTGACGAAGATGCATTTGACGAAGATAGGCTTGCGTGCGGATTCTACTTTTTTCTAAATCTTCGAGAATTTTAGATTTGTCGAGTTTTTTTAACTCAGGATCGCGCAACTTAACAAGATACCCTTGAAGGACTTCATCTTCTTCTTTGAGAAGGTTGCAAAGCTTAGGTAAAAGAGTCAGATAATGCGTTTTGTCGACAACTTCTTTTTCAGAAATAACCTTATCGAATCTCTCTTTGTTGGTGATGAGATAATTGGCAATCGAGATCGCTTCTCTTGTTGAATAACGGAATCTGAGAATGATTTTTTCAACCTGAATCTGAGCTTTTTCAATTCTCTTGGAAATCTCGACTTCTTCTTCCCTGGTTAGAAGAGGAACAGAACCCATTTCTTTCAGATACATCCTCACAGGGTCATCTGATGTCCCTTCCGTTCTCTTCCCAAGACTTTCGATTTCTTTAGCTTCTTTCTTGCGCTCTTTTTGACGCTCGACATCGGCTTGGTTTTGAACTTGAATGTCCATACCACTCAAGAAAATCAAAACCTGATCAATTTGCTCAGGAGAGTCAAACGTCATCGGCAAAATTTCGTTGATCTCTTCGTAGGTGATATAGCCTTGCTCTTTAGCAAGGGTGACTAGCTCTTCAACTTTTTGCTGATGCTGTTGATTAAAAATGTTTGAAAAATTACCTTTACTCATGCAGTTTATTAATATCCGATGATTATTGAGTTAAAGTCAAGAGGTCTATGCTCATCCTTAAAAATAGAAAAATTCTCCACCATCAGACGAGCGTAGCACATTTAAATATCCAACACCACCTTAAATCGCTCATTCCTGAGGCAATTCTTGAAAAATCCTTCCCTTCTCTAGGAAGAATAGCTGATGTCTGCTGGGAAAAGCATAAAATTATTTTTGAAATTCAATGCTCTCCTATCTCTCAAGAAGAAGTTGCCAAAAGATGTTCTGACTACGAACGCTTAGGCTATACTCCTGTGTGGATTCTCTATGTGAAACGCTTTAATAAAAAAAACTTGAGCAATGCTGAACATTTTTTAAGAAAAAGAGCCTGCTTTTTTTCAGACGGCTTTAAAATCTACGATCAATTTGAGATCCTCTCTCACGGACAAAGACTCTTTCGAGGCCCTCCTCTTCTCGTTAACTTACAAAACCCTCTTTCTCTCATTCCTCAGCCGGCAAACTCACCTCTTGCAATCTCTTCAAGAGATTGGCCTATCTCTTTTCAAGGGGACCTTCTCCATAGAGCCTCTGAAGGCCTGCTCTCCCATCTCACTGAACTTGAAGAGACCTTTCTCACACAATTAAAACCATCTTTCTGGACAAGATTTTACAAAGAATGCCTCTATTACCTTCTCTCCCCTCTAACCCATTAGCTTCTCTTTCACAATCCAAAAATAGCCAGCAAGTCCAATCACAATCAAAGCGTTAAAACAGTGTTTATAAGGAAAATCTCTCTCTAAAGAAGATTTTTTAGGATTACGATGATTATACCAAACATTCCAAGAACTCCTCTCTTTCTGACTCAAAGCCTCTTGCGCCGAAGGAAGGTTGAAATAATAAGGTTTTGAAAAAATCATTTGTCCTTCCCACTCTTTTCCCTCTACAGAAAATGTATAAAAAGCCTCAATAGCCACCTTTGAAGGAGAGTATTCAATCAGTTGCCACCTTGTCACTTGACAAGGAGCCTGCCTATCCAGCTGCCCATAAGAATAAAGAGCAAGCCCCGCTACACAAGCAAACCACCCTGCCAGCAGTCCAATAATTATAAATAAGACCTTGAACATAACTCCCTAAAACTAGTAGAATACAACTCATCACTATTTATTTCAGGTTAATTTATGTCAGAAGAAAAAAAAGCAGGCTCAGAAAAAACTCTCAAAAAAAGAACTCCTTCAGCCAAAAAGAGAGATCTTCAAAATGAACGCAAAAAACTTCATAACCACGGCCTAAGAGCTAAAGTCAAAACAGCTCTACGCTCCTTTGAAGATTCTTTTTCCTCAGGCAATAAGGCAGACGCTAAAAAACACCTCGATCTCGTCTATAGTTTGATGGATAAAGGCGTCAAAACAAATCTCTTTAAGATGAATAAAGCCTCTAGAGTCAAATCAAGACTCTCGGCACGTCTTACTAAATAAAGCTCAAAGCTCAGCCCTTTTTGCTGAGCTTATTCATTCTATATTTTTGTCTGTGTATTTATTTAGACTTTTTTATATATAAGTGATCATAAAAAACAAGATAGACGGTTTCGCATGATTATGTTTAAATCAATTTTATTCTTACTTTTTGGAATTTTTGTCATGTCTTCAACCTCTGCTGAACCTCACTCAGCTCATCTTCTGTCTGCCAAACAACGGGGATTTTGGTGGAATCAAGATTACCTACAATTACTGACCACGCGTATAGATTTTTCAAAAGTTAGAACTGCGTTAGATGTCGGATGTGGAAAAGGAGAATGGACTTTTACAATTGCTAAGATCCTTCCAAAAGAGACCATCATTACAGGCATAGATAAAGAAGTGCAATGGATTGAAAAAATTCAAGCACCTACATCTAACTTTATTTTTTCTGTAGCCGATGCTCATGCTTTACCATTTCCAGATCAAAGCTTTGATTTGGTCACCTGTCAAACACTTCTCATGCACGTTAACGATGTAGAGCAAGTTTTAAAAGAAATGATCCGAGTCTTAAAACCGAATGGTCTTTTAGTTTTAGTCGAGCCTAACAATACAGTTAACCTTTCTAGTTCTAATACTGTCCAACAAGCCTTATCTCTTGATGAAAATATTGACATCTTACGTTTTCATTTAACTTGCCAAGAAGGGAAAAACCGCATAGGAGAAGGAGCTGATTCTATTGGATCTCATTTGGGATATCTTCTTTCAAATTATCAGATATCGATTCTCGGAACCTGGGTATCAGAAAAAATGATGATGCTCATTCCTCCCTATAAAGAAGAAGAACAGCAAGCACTCGTTACTTTTTGGAAAGAACGCACAGCAGAGAGCAATTATTACGCATGGTCTAAAGAAAAGGCTAAAAAATATTTTCTCTCTATTACACCCAATGAATCTGAATTTAATCGATTATGGGAAGTGGTTAGCAAACTCAACACAGAATATAGAACTCAAATCGATGAAAAAAGATTCGCTGGCGTTGTAGGCGGATTTCTGATTATGACTGTTGGAAGAAAAACATAAGCAACGGCATGCAAAATTAAGACTCTCTGCACGCATCGCTAAATAATTCTCAAAGCTCAGCGCTTTTTGCTGAGCTTATTTATCACCATTAAAGAGCTCTAGCTGTAGCTCTACTATTTGCTTCGCTTAAAAGATCAGGAAACTGTTTGCCTTGCTTTTGGCAATATTTACCAATAAGATTTCCAACCTTGTTAAAGGGAATTATCCCTGAAGTCTTTAACGTCTCTAAACCCTTAACAAACTGATCTTGCAACTCTATATTTCCTAAAGGCGCTTCTCCTGGAACTAATTCATCATATTTCATCAACTTATCAAATAATGCCATACAATACGCTTGAGTCTCTTTGCGATTTATACTTATAAAGAAATTATCCCAAAACGAATATAGGTTGATGTTTGAAAATGCTGGAGTTCCACTTTTTTTCTTTTTGCTTCTATCTCTCCACCCCTCCAAGAATGTCTCACAAAGGTTAGGAAGCGAAGAAAAAATTACCATATATCCAATCACATTAGGCAACTCCCACGTTGAGAATTCTTCACCAGCTTTAATACTCTCCTGAACATTCTGTGCATTTAAGTAAAATAAATGAACCAATGATGCCATTAATCTCTTCTTACTTTCTTCTTCTATACACTCCATTTTATTTAAGAAATTTTTCTTGTTAGTGCTAGTTGTAAAAAGAAGTGGCAGATTTTGAGTGAATAGAAGCCCTTTGCCAGTTGTCAGCGATTTCTCTATGTCTTTCTTAAATAACTCGTCATCTAATTGAGAAAATAAATTACCTAACTGTTGGATCAATCCATCAGGAGCTTGTGCAAGATCAGGAACCAATTTTTTATCTATGAGCTCTTTCATAACAACGTAGCTTTGATTATTTAAACAACATCTCCAAACATCACAGAGAGCCTCTTGTGAAAGTTTTTCACCTACTACCCCTACATCATTTTCTAGTCTAGTCCAGAGTTGAAGGAAAAAATCGTCAACAAACCCATTTCCTGCACTCTTTTCTTGTTCTGCTAAAACTTTTAAAAGACAGGGAAGAACACTAGGCTTCAAATGTTTCTTTGTTTTCAATGCTGTCATTATTTGCTCAATCTGTTTCAGTATCGTTTCCCCAAAAACAATCTTCTTAGTATTACTATTGATGTTATACTCTATTTTAAACGCTTTTCTTATTTCAAATTCATCATCTTTTAGAGATTTTTTAACGTGAGTTTCAATTGCCTCCGCTTTCTTATGTAGAGAGGAAGCAAACACGTGATAGATCGCTTTTGCAAGTACTCCACCAACTAAAATGGCTACAGGCAAGCGCTGCAAAGCTGAAGGCACTAAACGTTTAGCAAAAGGGAAAGCTGCCGTGGCAATCCCAGATATAATAGACCAAGCGCAGAGTACGGTCTTAGGATAAGTGTTGAGCACAACAGCGTTTGTATTGAAAAAACCAACTCTTTGATACATCTGAGATATGTCCATCTGAGAACTCCTTATTATTAATTTTACAAAAAATTTTATCATTTTTAGGGATTAAAAACAAGCAACTTGGTTGCTAATAATTATTTTAATTTAAGGCAGCCGTCTGCTCAGGCCCGACTTTTTTCTAGAGAAATTAACAAGTATTTTATTGAGGATATCAGGGGTGCTGCAAATGTGTATCTCATGCCGAGCACGGGTAACTCCTGTATAGAGAATCTCTCTTCCAAAGACCTCTGAGCCTGGGGGAAGAAAAAGAAGCACTTTATCAAATTCACTACCCTGACTTTTATGGACAGAGAGGCAATAAGCGTACTCATAAGGAGGCAGATTAAAAACAGGCAGCTTGCGCACTCCCCCATCTTTTTCAGGTATAAGCACATACGAAGCTTGCCCCTGTAAATAGACTAGGATTCCGGTGTCGCCATTATAGATGTTTTGGGTGTAATCGGTGCGTGTAAAGAGGATAGGAACTGAGAGAACTTGTCCTTTAGAGAGAGTGTGTATGTGATCAAAGATGCGCTGATTAATGGTTTTTACACCTAAAGGGCCTTCACGGATGGAAGAGAGCATACGAAACGGCTCGAAGCCTTTGAGATCTGATGGTTCTTGCATTGAAGCTGGCAAAAAATTCTCTTCAGCTATTTTTAAAATGTCACACTCATTCAAACATGTGATTGTGTTTTTGCCCTCTTTGATGGCAGCTGCTAGATCCAAAATCTCTTTCCTGTCAGAGCGTAGTGAGCGTGTGAGATAAGCAGTTGGCAAATGACCTATGAGATCGGAGAAAATACTGCCCGATTCAACAGGAGGCAACTGATCGCCATCTCCCATTAAAACGACTTTTGTGCCTTTTTGAACAGAGCTTAAAAAATAAGCAAAAAGACGAAGATCAATCATGGATGATTCATCGACAATGACAAGATCTGCTTGTAAAAATCCACCGTCTAACTTCAAATCTCTCTCTGATTTAATTCCCAAAATTGCATGCAGCGTGCCACACGTAGCCTCTGGATTTAACTGTTTTAATCTACTCGCAGCTTTTCCTGTAGGCGCTGTCAAAATAACATGGGCTTGCGTCCCCATCGATTGCACGAGTGCTTTTGCAACAAACGTTTTTCCCGTTCCAGGCCCTCCTGTAATCAAAGAGAGTGGATGCGTCAGAACTAGACGAAGAGCTTCTTGTTGCTCTTCTGTCAGACCATCACTCATCATTGACAAAGGGATATTTTTAGGGCAGGTAGAAAGCCTATGAATAGTCTCTAAAACTTGCGTTTCATACGTCCAGTTCTTAGAGAGATAAAAAAGATTTCCTAGACGCACAACATGGGGCACTTGAGGAAGCTTTTTAGCTCCTTCTTGCACATACATTTGCCATATGAGTTTTTGTTCTTCTAATCCCTCTAAAGAAAAATCTTCTGTATCTAAACAGACATGCCCTTCTCTTGAAACTGCCATGAGTTGTGTAAGCAGCGCTCTTTCTTCGTCTGTTTGTACACCCACATGATCTGCAAAAAAAAGATCAATCGGATGAAGATATCGCTGGGCAAGAAGCTGTTTAAAGATAGGATTTAACAACATATCTCTTATTCAAATAATGAAACAATACCAAGGCTTGTGCTGCAGATTCCTACAAGAGCTACACTAGCATGAACACTTGCATCAATAGGACAAGAGAGATTTTTGCTGAATCTCGCAAACCCTAAAATTAAGCTAGTCATAAGAATATTAGATGCCAGAAAACCCAACACTACATCGGGTGTTCCAGGCTTAGTCTCATCCTGCCTTAATCTAGAACTAACCACAGAAAAAAGAATCGTCAAAATAGCAGCAGAACTTACAATTATAGCTTTGTTTTTCGTATCACTACCAATATGATTAAGAGCCACAAAAAATGTTTTAGCAAAATACGTGCTAGATAAAATCCATCCCATTTTTGCTAAATAATTTTTAACAAAACTACTCGCTCTTTTTGGGCTATCATTAAAATATAACTTTAGAGAGTGAAAACCTTCTATGACTAAAGGGGCTACAATCCAAGCCTTTGATGAATATAAGAAATTTATCTGAGAAAATTGCGATAGTTTAGCCAAAGCTTTTTCAGCTATAGAAGAAGTTCTTATGTTTACAGGAATAAAACTAGAAATGCTTTCATTGAATGTAAAGAGATAGGCAGCAGCTGCCATCACTTTTGTGATATAGCTAGATATATGAGCATCATTAAAACATTCTATCTGCCGTTTATCGTTTAAAGGAAGACGTGTTGACTGAGAATTATGAGCATTGTCCATGACGTCGAAAAAGAAATTAGCAAAAACTATACCAATTAACAACTGAGAAACTGGTTTAATAAATGGATAGCTGGATAATCCATAAGCACCACGAATAACATTCATAATAAAATCTCCTAAAAATAAAGAGAATTATAACCTAAATACACCATTAAAACAAAACATCAAGTGTGAGTTGTTGATCGATGACGCCTAGTGTATTTTCAGTCTCTTTGATTCCAAAAGGCGTAATCATTGTTAGAAAAACTGTTTTCTTAGTCCCTGTCACTTGTTGAAAAACCCTTTTTTTCCTTTCGAGATCGGCACAATAACTTTTACTGACTATAAATTCTTCTTTACAAAACTTGATTTCACATAGATTGATGCAATTATCTGCCCTATCGATAATAAGATCAATTTCTGCTCCTTCTATACGTTTAGAAGCTTTCTGCTTAAAGTAGCCTTCTTTTGTCATCACTCCACCTAATCCCAAAGCTTCTTTAATTTTACCGGCATGTTTGAGGCAAACATTTTCAAACGCATGTCCTGCCCAAACATGCCATAGTTGTGTCTGTGACATTTTGTTCCAATACTCGGCATCAAAATTTTTAAGTACACTGCCCTTGACACCCTCAATCCAATTCAAATAGAAAAGGGAATACTCATCCACAAGCCTAAACAAATGATTCTTAGAGCTCTTTCCAAAAGCTGGTATACTCATAATAAACCCTGCTTCTTCAAGTTCATGCAAAATATCGGTAGCTCCCCCTCCTTTTGTCATATGTGTAGCCTCTAAAAGCTCTTCTTTAGTCATGCCACAATGTTTTTTAGCTAAAACTCGCACGATAGCTATATGTTTGTCAGCAGAATTAAAAAGAGACTTGTATAATTTTGAGAATTCCGCAAATAAAAGACCTGCTGGAGAAAAACAAAGCTCATTGATTATTTGAGCAGGGGACTTAGCTGTAGGAATGTTAGTCAGATACTTAGCAACTCCTCCAAGAGCCATGTAGATTTCCACGATCTGCTTTCTCTTTAACCTGACATCTTGACTTCCTAAAAACTGCTCAGTTTCAGAAAGAGTAAAAGCTTGCAATGGAATTTGAGCGCTCAACCTCCCATGAAGACCTCCCTTGTCGTTAATAATTTTTTTAATGATCCAATGCGCTGATGAACCACAAACAATTAAAAAAACATTGGGAAGGCGAGATAAATGGCGATTCCAAAGATAATCCAAGGCAGATAAAAAACCTGATTTTGGAGACGCAAGCCAAGGAAGCTCATCTATGAATAAAACAAACTTAATTGAAGGTTTAATGTTCTGAATAAGTTCTTTAAGATATTTAAAAGCATCTGTCCAGGTATCAGGCTCATCTCTCTGATCAAATTGAGGAAATTTTGCGCTTAATTCGTTAAAAAAATTCCTTAATTGTTCTTTTTTGGGAGCTTTATTACTTCCTGTAATTTCTAGACAAATCCCCTTATCTTTGAAAAACTCATGTATTAAAAATGTCTTGCCAATGCGACGTCTGCCATAGATAGCCAGAAATTCTGCTTTCTTTGAATGAAAAAGCTTCATTAAAATCGCTTGCTCTTTTTCTCTACCAACAATCATATAGCTTCATATTAACATTTTGAGCGAAATATCGCAAGTATTTCGCCCTTTCTACATAAAAATACCACTTAGGGCGAATTATCGATAGATAATCCGCCCTAAGTGCTTAAAAATAGGCGTTAGGGCGGAATATCGATTAAAATATTATAATAAATTGTTTTCTTGTGGATAGAAGTGGAAGCAAGCAGGGCCTCTGACAAAGATGTAAAAGGCACCTCCAAACCACTCTTCAAAAGGCCTTGAGTCAAATCTTGAGATGTATTTTTTAAGAGCTTGGGCATAGATTGCAGCTTGCAAGAAATAATCCCCGTCGTGCATCGCTTGTTCTAGGTGGGGTTGATCGTAACTCTCTAGATGATTGGTTTTCCAATCGACGATGAAATATTTGCCATCTTTTTCAAACCAGAGATCGATGTACCCTTTCATCAGGCCTTTGTGGGTTGAAAAGAGAAACTCCATCTCTTGTTGCATTTTATTGGGAGCTACATCTTTGAGAGAAAATGTTGTGAGAGGAAGAGTTAAAGTTTTATAGATGACTTGGGAAATATCAGGCGAGAAACTTTCAAGAAGAGTTCCTGCAATCTCTTCGAGAATAATGTCTTGCATATGCTTTTGATCTTTGAGAGCTCTTTCAAAAATACGGTGAAGGATAATGCCTGTTTCAGCACCAGAGGGAAAAGTGGCAGAAGAGAGGATTTTTGGATGAGCTGTTTTTTGAGATAGGGATGAAAAAGAGAGAATGAATTCACTGGGAGGAAATGAAGGCAGTGGCAGGGGAGGAAATAGATTTGGTTTTTCTAACGTGTGTTTTAAGGTGGGAGCAAACGTCATTTGATTGAGAAGAGTATGAGGATAATCGTCTAAAACAGGGTTAACTCTTTCCCAAAAAATCTCGATTGGAGAGGCCTCACCCATGGCTACAGGTTTTTGATCGAGATCTTTGATCAAAGGCACATAGAGCTTATGTTTAGCACGTGTCATAGCGACATAGAGCTGCCGCATCTTTTCAGCATCGATTTCTTTTAATACTTCCTCTTTGTCTTCACTGCTTGATGTTCTTGAGGCAAGGCCAAGCGCAAAGACAACATCGAATTCAAGTCCTTTGCTCGCATGTGTTGTCATGATTTGAATCTTGCTGGTTTCTCCCAAAATACGATCGGTTATTTCTGAGCTTTTCAGTTCTTGCAATGAGTGACAAATACGCTCAGGATCTTTTTCCATAATGATTTTTTGAACAATTTCTTGAAGATCGTGGTAGAGAGTCAATTGCGGATAAGAGACGAGATACTCTAGAGTTGTGATTGTTTGCCATTTTATCTCTAAAAGCTTTCCCCAAAAAGCTCCAAAACCTCTCTCTATAAGATAGAGTTTTAACTCTAAGAAGTGTTCTTTGGCCAAAAAGATATTTTTCTCTGTGAGATGATCATCGGTCCATCCAATCAGTGGTCCGAGAAGGGCTTTTTTAATTGAGCTTAAGTCAAGACTTATCACAGCTGTGATGAGTTCTTGTAAAGAAGAGAGTGCCAGTGATGATCCTAAACTCTCTCCTCGTTGGATTGACGAAGATAAATTCGAGAGTTGTAAAAAAGTGTGGATGCGGTGGGCTTGAAATCGATCTTTCACAAGAATAGCAATGGAATGGGTGCCATAAATTTTATGAATTTCCTGAACAATAAAAGGAAATAAGTACTCTTGTTCTATGTTATGAGAAGGCCATCTCTTTTCTTTGCCAATTTTTCCTTCGAAGGTAAAGAAATGCAAATTTCCTTCTCCCTGTTTGCCAGCTTTAACAGGCAGCACAGGCAATGTTTTTTCTAAGGCTGGTAAATCAATCCAGGGCGTCTGACAAAATAATTGATTGAGCATGTGTAAAAGCCCTGGGGCTGAGCGGTAGTTCGTATCTAAATGAGCGTGGAAAGAGAATTTCTCTGATGCTTTTAAAAATGTGTAGATATCAGCTTGCCTAAAGGCATAAATCGATTGCTTGGGATCTCCGACAAGATAGATAGCTTTCATATCTTGTGTCAAAAAGAGCTTATCAAAAATCCTCCACTGAATAGGATCTGTATCTTGAAATTCATCGACGATGACTGCTTGATATTTTTGGCGCACAGACTGAAGACAGGCAGAGTTGTTTAAACTCTCTTCCATTTTTTCTAAGATATCATCGGGTGAGATCTTATCTTTCATCAAAGAGAGTTGTTTTTTCTCTTTTTTCCAAAGGCGCGAGAGATCTTTTAAAATAGTAAGAGGATCTGAGATCTCAGAAATCAAAGGTAGAAAATGTGCTTTTAAAAAAGAGAGATGTTCATTGAGCACATGACCTTGTGACTTCACTTTGAGGTTAGCTTCGTCAAATCCTTCTAGAAAATAAGGTTTTTGCAGTAAGAGTTGATCTAAAGTGCTTAAGCAGCAACTTTTATTGAGCAGCAAGTTTTCCAAAAACTGCACTTGGGGTAAAAAATCGGGATGTGTCATTTTCTTATAGTGAACAACTTCTCTTTCAAAGATCTCTTGCAAAGGGAAATGAGGAAGGGCGTGAATTTTTTGTAAAACCTCTTCAAAGCTTATGAGGGGTGTCAAAGAGGGTTTTGTTTTTAAGAGAGTCTCAATGAGATAATCGATATCATTGCGAAATTTTTTCAATAAGAGGTAGTGTTGACTGTGGCTGTAATGTTTGATTGTTTTGCGAAAAAAAGAGAGAGCCTCTCTCTTTTCTTCTTCTAAAGTCCAAGGCTCTAGTTGCAATCCCATCCCTGCTTCAAAGGCATGCTCTTGCAACATTTTTTGACAAAATCCGTGGATGGTAAAGATTTGGGCTTGATCAAAGAGAAGAAGAGCTGCCTGAATTTTTTCTCTACCTTCCTTAGTCAGAGTTTTGAGGTAGGGAAAAAGATGGGGCTCTTGCAACACTCTTTCTAAGTTAGATCGCACTCTCATTTTCAGCTCTCTTGTAGCTGCTCTTGTAAACGTGACAACAAGGATTTGATCTAAATGTAGATCGCTTTCTAAAAGAAGGCGGACAAAGAGATGCTCGATTGTAAATGTCTTTCCAGTGCCTGCAGAGGCTTGCAGAAACCAGCTGCCCATAATATTGGTGTTGTGTGATAAAACATCAAATGTGTTCAACAAACACCTCCTTTAATAAAGGAGCCCAGAGATGATGCCACTGATCAAAGGCAGGGAAACCCTCTTGCTCTCTGATCCAATGCAAAATGGGGTCAGCAAAATTCCCTTGCCCTTCTGAACGAAAGGCTTTTTCAAGTGCTGACGCATCTTCGCTTAAGAGAGTCTGAGCAAACTTAGGAAGACACGGCGAAGGAGTTTGAGTGGCGATCAGTGCATATTTGATATAGTGAGATAAAGCTTTTTCCCCTTCTAGAAATGGTGGAGAGATTTTTTTCCCTTCTTTTGTCAAAAGAAAATAGGGCTCGATTTTAAGAGGAAGAGATCTAGCAATGAGATAAAGAGGCCACGCTTTAATAAGATCATCTAGTGAGTCTTCTCCATGCACTAAAACTCCTTGAGCTGAAAGATCATCTAGCTTTCCTACAAGTGTGATGTTTTCATCTTCTACAGAGATTTTAAGAGGAGGAAGAACCCAGGTGTTTGGTTTTATTTCAACAGGCTCTTTGCATAAAAGATTGAGTTCTACAGAAAAAATCTGATCCTTATCTATGGCAAGATCACTTAAAGCTTTGTGATAGGCTGCGATCTCTTCTTTGATTTTATAAAGGGCAACCCCCTTGAGCTCACCTAGAGGGAGCATGCCTTGCTTCTCTGCCTGTTGTATGATATAACAGACATCTTTTCCGAGAGAAGCTCGTCTAAAAGACGCTAAATCGAAATGGGAAAGAACAAATTCTTGATAAGCAGAGGCTTCTCTTTGAAAATAAATCCCGTGTTTTTTCTCGAAATAAAACTGAATGGGATGGCGTGCTAGTTTTTTCAAATCTCGTATGTCTAATACGTGGGATTTTTTCTGAAAGGTTAAAGTATCAGGTAGAGAAAAAACAGGGTTGCGGACAGTTTTTTCTTCGTAAAATTTTTTGGCAGCTGCAAAATAAAAAGATGAATGACTTCTAAAGCCTGTCTCTTGAAAATAACTCTCATCAAAGGCTTCAGAGGGGTGATGTTTGATGAAAATTTCAGGCATATAACGCAAGAGCTCTTGCACTAAAAGAGAGGGGGTATTCTCTTTACCATCCTGCTCATCGATGCGTGTATACGTTAAAATAAAGTGAGATCTAGCAGAGAGAAGTTGTTCTAAAAAAAGATAGCGATCCTCTTCTGTGGCAGTTCTTGTCTCTTTTGATGTTATCTCTTCAAGTGATGTGCGCTGCTGCAATCTAGGGAAGACGCCATCTTCCATGCCCATTAAAATCACGCTTTGAGAAGGGGAAGAACTTCCTGGTTTGAGTGAAAAAAACTTAACACTACTTAAGTAACCGGGATGAAAAGAGCCTTCTTTTCTTGCAAAAAGTTGCTCTAACACTCTTGCAATAGTTGTAAACGTAAAAGGGCCTAGGGTAAGTTTTCCTAAACTGCACAATTCTTTCAGTAAAATGGCATCTTCTTCAGAGGTAGAAAAAAATTGCTCCACTATAGTTTGTATATACATCATCCACTCGGAGACTCTTTTTTTATCTCCTTTTAAAATAGGCGTAAATGTGAAGCGAAGTGAGTGGATAATCTCTATCCATTTTCCTAAAAGATCTGCTTGTGATAGAGGTAGTGTAAAAGTCTCTGAATAAGAGATGAGAGCCTCGATTAAGCGAGTTAACCCTCTTTCCCAAGAGCCTTCCTCATTTAGCGACTGTATGTCTGCATAAATATACACTTTATGTGTCCATGTTTTTAAAACTTCGGCATCTTCACGTGACAGCTCCCATTTGTCTAAAAAATTAGAAAATGACAGGAGCTTTAAGAGTGACTCTCTATCAAAATTCGAAGAGGGCAAATCGAAAAAATGCTTAAGAGAGGAGGCCAGTAAACTCTCATGAATAAGTTCTAAATCAAAAATGCTGTACTCACACGGGCTCTCTTTTCTTCCAAATACCATATGAATATAAGGGACATACTCCCTAATATCAGGTGCATAGATGGCAATATCTCCTGGGAGAACTCCCAATCCTTGTATGATTTCCCAGACAACCTCTACTTCTCTTAATTTGGAAGGAGCTGAATGGATTTGCAGTGATAAATCACGAGATTTTGTATCGTTTTCAAGTAAGAGCATCTCTTTTTGAATAGACGCAAGGCTGCTTGTACCAGATGGCGTTTCATAAAGCTCAAGAATAGTTTGATCTTCAATCAATTTAAAAAATCGTTGATAGACTCTTCCATTGTTGGCTAAAAGGGTATTTTGCTCTTTGATAAATGTCTCCCACTGCTCTTTTTGTGATAAAAAAGCTTGTTTTGTGTCTGAGACAAAATCTCCCCAAAACATTTCTGAAGGGGATAAATGGTAGACTTGAACATCTTTTGTCTGAAAAAACCGCCAGTAGCAAGGGGATAAAAAACTTAAATGAAATAGATAAACGGGGAAACTTGGCTCTGTCTCTTGCTCCCAAGGGGTTTTATCTGGAAAGAGTTGTTTCCACAAATCTTGCTGCCAACCTGGCTTGTTTTTCCATCCATCCATACTTTCTTTTTCACATATGCCATACTCTAAAAAAAGAGAACTGAGTTGATCAGCAAAAGAGCCAATTCTTTTTTCTCCCCCCATTTTTAAATAGGTTGCCACAGACTCATGCAGAGTGTTTTTTGTCAGCAGCTCTTCGATGCGCAAAGAGAGTTGTATATGGGTTGGGATATGTGGGAAAAACAAACAGAGAGCTTCTGCCATCGTCAGAATTTTTATGCCGGCAACCACTTGATTATTTTTAGCCCATCTATAAACTAAAAAATTTTTGATTTGATGAGAAGGGACGATGACATGAGGGATTTCAAACGGGTCTATTTTGGAAAAAAGAGCATCTCTTAAAGCATCTGCCAAAACCTCTAAGCGGTTACTTAGAACAATGTTCATTTTATTCGTAGTACTCTGTTACAAAAGTTTTGATGGCTATTTTGAAGTGAAAGCCTCGCGATTTGACGATCGGAAAGGGGGG
>CAYUZN010000010.1:0-27682 GCA_964449295.1 uncultured bacterium
GGCGGTTGATAGTATATCTAAAGCAATACAGAAGAGCCGTTTGGACTTAAGTGATCCTGAAAAACCAGCGGCCTGTATCCTGTTTATAGGATCAACTGGGGTTGGGAAAACAGAACTTGTTGTACAAACTGCTCAGAAAAGTGGAAGGCCTCACCTTCTTGTAAATATGGGGGCTTATAGCGAATCTAAACATGTTGATCAACTAGCAGTCCGATTAATGAAATTTATTGATCTCCATCCACATGCAATCATACATCTAGATGAAATAGAAAAAGCTGCCCCTGAGATAATTCTGTATCTAGTTGGAGTCTTAGGTTCAGCAACCATCTCTGCTTCTAATGGCAACGAATACAAGTATAAGCTTGACAAAGTTATTTTTATTCTAACTTCTAATATAGGTTGTGATCTAGCTGGTTTAGATACAAATTTAGATCATGAAACACTTTATAAACGCCTGTGTGAGACTGCTCATAAAGGATTAAGAGATAGATTCCTACCTGAATTTCTCAATCGTTTAGATAAAGTAATTTTCCAGCCAATAGGAAAGGAAGTGTTAAAAAAATTGGTAGATTTGCAAATAAATAAAATCAATCAAATAGTATCAAAACACTCTATTTCCCTTAATCTTGATCAGGAAGCTGAAGAGTTTATCATGCGAGTAGGTTATAATATTGAGATGGGGGTAAGAGAACTTGCTCGTACAATGGAACGTTATATCTTAAATCCTATAACTACTATGATTCTAAAAAATGATCAAATAATAGTGACAGCTCAACGTACAGGAACCTCTCTTATATGTTCTGTAAAAGAGGGTGATCCCAATTGTTTAGAATTTCATAACTGACTGATTTGGCGCGGTGAAATAGTTCATTTTATTCCTAGACAGTTCCTAAGGACGATGGAAAAATGAGTGTATCCAATTTTTGATTTTAGATTTATCTAAAAGATCAGAGTAGATCTGGCATTTTTGAGTGATGTGCAACAAGTGTGAAACTCGTGTCCATAAGGCGATTTTGGCAAGGATGCCGAAGGTGTAAAGAGCAAGGGCGTGAACTGTCTTCTGCAAAAATGTGCGATGTTTGAGTTGCTCGGGGGTTAAGAAATGTAAGGCTTTCCAGAAAGAAAAAGATCTAACTAAAGAAGGACTTTGGATATAGGGCAGTTGCTCATCTGTCACATGGTTTAATTGATTTGAGGTGAGCCATCCTATCCATTTAGTAGCTCTTGATTCATCTTGTGCAATTGTATGAAGTGATTGGATTGTATTGACATCTTTAATCTCTTGAATATGGGTTTGAGTGACCTCGTCTGGAGGAATACCTTGGATTAACTCTCCATTGACGTGTTGCCATTGAGCAGGGAGGAAATGAGGCTTATAGCGTTGCACGAGATCTAATGTTGTGATTCCTTCTTTAATTTGTAGAGAGGTTAGGTGGCATCCATAGTTTGGTTCAATTTTATCTAAATGAATGGGAGGGACCTTTTGGATATGTTCAAGGTGTGTGAGATGTTTGTAGTAATCGGGATTGACAAAAGGTATTAGGTTGGCTTGTGAAGGAACTAGATGTTTCACTTGCTCTTCGCTTAAGAAATACTGCGTAAAGTGTTCAGTAGTTTTTGCAATTTGTTCAGGTTTTTTAAGATAAGGGACTTGAGATAAATCGATCCATTTGAGTTGTTCACAAGAAAGGTGTTGGACTTTCTCGTTGGGGAGGTATTTAATTTGTGTTTTTGAATGATTGTCTACAGTTTGTGCAAACTCTTCCTCTGTTGCTCCTCGATGCTTAGTTCTTAAGATTTGTAAGGCCTCTTTTGTAGGCTCATCTGTTTTTGCCATATCAATTCCCAAATCAGGGATGAATCTTGAGAGTAATTGTTCGATTTGTTTCATCGATTTTAGTAATTTGACGTCAACTAGGCTGGTAGGGGTATAGTCATCTCCGGGAGCCCAGATTTCTTTACCTGCTCTTGCAGAAAAAATCATGTGACTTGATTTCATATCGATTTGATGCTCTGCAGAGAGCCTTAAGATGGAGGGGAGATAAGATAGAATTTGACGTTGGTGTGGGTGTCTTGCTGTGCGGAGTTTAAGGAAGTTTAGTTTCAGCTCAGAGTTATCGATGAGCCAAGGGGCCAAATAGTGTTCATAGTACCCAAGCCAGTCAGCATTGCCGTTAAAGACGTTGATTTCAAGGAGTCCTCGGAAGATATCTTCATTAGTTTGATCGTCTATGGGGAAAGGTTGAGATGTGGGAGCAAGAGGTGTTCCATCGGGTTGAATGAGCCAGATGTTTTGGTGCTCGGGGTGGTCTTTGAGATGTTGTTTGACGCTACTTGCTTCATGTTCAGATAACAAGAGCCATTTCATGCCTGCGTCTGCTTTGACAGCAAGAATTTGGGTCGGAGGGCGTTGTAAATGGTGGAAGACAGGTAAGATGTATGTGCATGTATTGAAGTAATTCTCTGTTCCATAAATCGGCTCAGAAAAAATAGTTTCGTAGTGTTTTCGCTCATCTTTTAAGCCATATTTAAATTTCCCAAGTTGGTCTGCAATCGAGGTGAGCGCGGGTTTTGTAGAGGAGAGTTGTTGAATGAGAGTCTGGAAGTCTTCGTAGGAAATGGGCTTGTCTTTGCGATAGTCTGATCTTTCTAAATTTTCATAGAGTTGGAGCTCTCTATCGATATCTTGATCGAGTTCAGCCTCTGTTTGCTTTTCTTGTTCGACATTAGTCTCAACTTCCGTCTCTGCTTCGACTTCCGTTTGCATGCCTATATTGGCACACGCTGTTTTCATATAAGGAGGAAGGGGGGCTTTTTGGATATGCTCTCTTAGAGCCTCCATTTCTTTGTCAAGAGCCTCTGAGGGGAAAGGGAAGTTTTGAGCTAACTTGTCTAAACGATTTGTCAAAACAGCTTTGCTGTCCTCTTCTTTTTTCAATCTACCGAATTGCTCAAACAAGTTATCCTGAAGGGTATGGACAAAGTAAGGTTCTGCTTTCTGCATAAGATCAAGAAAGGCATCATCATTAAATTTATCTTTGGTAAATAAATTTAACAGTGGTTGTACAGCATAAGTTTGGAAGGGATCTTCAATTTGCATTGTGTAATAACGAGGCATATTACTTGTTTTTCTTATCGATTGATTCTTCGCTGCTTGGAGGAGTAAATCATCAATTGTCTGACCTTGATTGTAGATGTCGGCAAGGGTTGTTTTATCGATCACAATTTCGATGCTTTGAGAAGAGAGTAGCTGACGAAGACGCATGGCTCCTTGAGGAAGAGTTCGAAGAAGCATTTTAGGGTCGAAAGTAAAGAGATTGACAGCTGTAGGATCTTGCAGGATATCGGTTCCTGTTGTGTGTCTTTCGTCATAGAGGGTAAAGCATTTTTGAGGATCGATTCCTTTTGCTTTTAAGGCCTCTTGTGTGGTGGCACCCACTTTTTCGGGATGCTCAGCCCCCATTTTCCACATGTAAAGAGTGTTGGCTTGTGTCTCTCCTTTCTCTTTATGGAAGAAGAGAACTGTGTCGATGTCTTTATTCACTGAACCTGTTTTTTGTTCTTTTTCTAGGAAAGAAAGGATTTGCTGTACAATAACTGCATTGTTAGGCCAGATTTTAAGTAATCCTCCTGCGTCGATAAGTCCTCGGATATTTGTTGGGGTAGGAGAGGATTGGAAGACTTGTCCTAGGAGATTTTCCATATCAGGGATCAGATCGACTTTGTGAAGTTTATTTTGGGTCACTTGTCTGGCTAAAGTTGCGAGGACTTTTCCTTCTGTCCCTTGATCAGGGATAAAATTTTCAGCAAGGCTTTGTCTGTAGCCTTCAACATTCCAAGGTGTTCCTGACATCCCTCTTCTAGAGGAGAGGTTGCGACATAAAGAAAGGCCGTTGCCACTTAAGTAGAGGGAATTCATTTTGACTTGAGAGGCTGCGAGCTCTTTTTGGAGATCAAGGCGCTTTTTAGGATCTTTTTGAAGAGTCTCTCGTGCTCTGATAAGCGCTTCTCTGCAAAGATGGGAGTCTGTATCTTGAAAATCTTGCAAAGAGCATCCTGTGAGCTCTTTAAACTGGAGGTATTCAACTGTTTGATTGAATAACTCTCCATTTTTTTTCATGTAGTAGTGGGCTGCCTCTGTTGCTAGTTTGGCAAGCTGAATAATCACCGCATCTTCAGGAGTTGATAGACAAGCCCACTGATAATAGTAGCACACTTCTGCCCAAGGGTACCCAAATTCTCTGTCAGTGACAGGAGAGTCAACACCGTCATAAGGGCAAATCTTACCGTGAGGATTTGAGGGGACCGGACCATAATCGCGTTTGGCATTTTCTAGTAGAGTCATAGAAAGAACATCGTTCAGTAGATGCGTTGCAAAAGAGATGAGTTCCGCCAATTGCTTTTCTTTCTTATTTGGCGACTTTGCTCTGTCATTTAAAAGACTTAAAAAATGGCAATCATTTTTAAATTCTGCAAGTGTTCCAAATTGTTGCCACTGAGGATCTTTATTTCTTAGTTCATCTTCATTAAATTGGAAGTGCTTTTTGTCTGCAAAGTCTTGGACCCAGAGAGGAATTTTCCTAGTTAAGAAACGCTCAAGGGATGGTTGTAGATCTTTAGGAAGGGTTTGGAAAGGGGCAAAAGAGGTTGCTAGTTCATGGGCTAGCACAACGACAGATTCTCTGTAACGAGCCTGAAAGGCTGCCTTTTCTTGAGCTCCTTCTAAAGGTGTTTGTTGCAGTTTCAGATCTAATCTGAGGGCATCTTTAATTAAGGGATTTCCTGGTAGTGTTGTCACTCTTAAGTCATCTCGCATGCAGTGAGAGAAGATTGTATGGGCCAGGTGATTGCGCTCGGGTTGTATGGCAACTTTTGTTCCGTCAGGGAAGTTGATCTCTAAGAGAGCATCTAAGATCAGATCGACTTCGTCGAGCAGTGCATGGCTGCTTTCTGAGATGGTTTCAACAATTTTAGCTAGTTGTTTAATTTTTTTTACGCGCTCATCGATAAGCTTTTGTAGTTGTGGTATTTTATGAGCTTCTTGCTTTTCATCTAATGAGTTTTTCAACTCTTCAATTTGAGCTTTGAGTTTGCGAAGTTGACTTAAAAATTCGAGCTTAAAAATCTGATTAGATGCAGGTGTTGTGATAATCGGAATAGGATTTTCTTGAGAGGTCTTTAAGAGTTTTTCAATTTGAGTGAGGCGGTAAGGTGTGAGATCACTTCGTCTAACATCAATGATTTCAAGTGTTTGATTGAACCCTTTTTTTAGTGATGTGGTGAGATTACTGCTGACGCTTTTTAAAAGTGGGGAAGGAACAATAAAGAGAGCAATTTTCCCTTCTAAACGAGAGAGAAGCTGCAGGAGAAGGGCTGCAATGACAGATGTTTTTCCTCCTCCCATAATGAGCTGAGAGATGCAGTCTTGAAAGACGGAGGGATCATCTTTATGTGTTGCAAGCATTCGAGTGATTAAATCCACCTGCTTTTTAAAGGGAACAAGACCTGTCCCTCCACAAAAGCTGCGGAAAACAACCTGTGATTCAGCATTAAGTGTATTAAAATGGGTGGAGGCCTCTAGTTCTTGTAGTAACCTTCTAGCCAGATCCCTTTTTGTAGGATCTTGAGGATCTGTGATATCTTGTCCTTGAGAGACGAGATCTTCCATACGCTCTAATTGGAGTTTCCACGATTTTAAATCTTCGATATCGATGAGGAGTTGAGAAATAATTTCAATGTCTGCATCTGTGATCGAGGGATTGAGTACTTTAAACGCTCTCTTATCAAAAGTGAGTAGAGCCTCTCTTGCCTTGTCTAAAGAGATACTCTTTTTAACCCCTTTGACGTCTTGCGCAATGCGGTGCAGATAATCTTTAAAGGGAAGAGGCAGTCTATTTAAGCTCTCTTGCGCCTCTTTTTCTTTTTTCTGTAGACTTTTTAAGGTAGTCTCTTTTTCTTTTTGAATAGCTTCAAGAAGTCCACCTTCATGTGTCACTGTGATTTCTTCTTGCTGATCAAGTTGTTTAACTCCTTCATCAAAATCAGCTGCTAGGATATCTAAATCTCTTTGAATAGAGTCTTTATAGGCTTCATCTTCTTTTGATAATAATCCCTCTTTCATAGAAAAGCGGAAAGAAGAAGGAGGGCTCTTATCTTGAGTTTTAAAAGGAGCACAAAATTGCGTGCGCCAGCCTGTTAGTTTATGTGTCCTATAGTCATCGATATTTCCTTTGACTTCTTGTAAGAGAGGCTCTTTTGTGTGACCAAAATCAGAGAGTGAAGGCTCTTTTTGGTTATACCATGAGACAAGAGACGGCTCAGGGTAGGGTCCTTGAGATTTAAGAGAAGATGAGATCGCCTTGCTATAGTTTTTTAGGTGATCGTCAATCGATTCTAAAAAATCTGCACCAGAAGAATGCTGTTTATAATCTATTTCATTCTGGAGGAATTCAGCTTTTTGAGTAGGAGAAGTAGAGTCAGGAATGGCTTTTGGAAAATTGGTTGGCCTTAAGAGGATTTGAATCATGAGATCAAGAAAAGCAATATCTTCTTTTTGCTTTCTCCAGTGAAGACGCCAGTTTCTGAGTTTCCAGAGCATGGCAAGACGCATGTTATCTGCTGCGTGTGCAATCTCTAAAACTTGTGAGAGAAGTTTTCCATTCTCTTTAGCTCCTCCAGGGCTTTCTAACGGCCATCTGCTGACTAAAAATGGGATATGTCCGCTGTCTTTCTCAAGCCAAAGAGTTGCAAATCTACAATCATCTTCATAACGTTTTTGTAATGTTTCATTGTCTACGGAAGGCTTAGAAGGAAGTTCGAAAGAGAATTTTTGTAAACGTTCTAGATGTCTATCTTTGGGATACTGTCTAACTTCTTTTAAGGCTGTTTGGGTTTTGGAAGGATTTATCAGCCAATACGTCAGATGTTCAATGAGCTCGTGTGGATAAGTGATATTCATATCCTCGAAGAGAGCCATTTTACTTTGAGCTTCGTCCACAAGTTTTTGGAATAATATTTTTTTCTCTGAATCTGGGAGTCTGCACCCTTCAGAGATGTGGTTGCTAGCTTGCAGTGATGTATAAGCCCAGAAAATCAAATTGTTAAGAGCTTTTATATCCTCTGTTGTTGACGTGAAGTAGGAGGAGACAGGTTCATGGCTTTGTCTATCAAGAGCTTTTATAAATTGAAGAGCTGCCCAAAGAGGGACCATAGCTGCATCAGGATGATCGATGGGGGGGTGTTTCTTGCGAATTTGATCAAGGATCAAAAATCCTAAAGGCGACACTGTATCGATAGGGTAGATAGACGTCATTTCTGTGATAGCAGATTGATACTTTTTATCGCCGTAGTAGAGATAAGAGAGGTAGAATCTTCCTTCTAAAGATTGAGGAATGATTTGGCCACCTTTAATCTGATAGTCAAAATAAGGAATTGATCCCCATTCTTCAATAGCAGGAGAGCAAAAACGACGGTTAAAAGGAATGAGGATAATGCCAGGATTTTTTTTATTTGTGGGAGTGAGATAAAGGTATTTAGTATGAGAGGGAAAAACCCCTTGAGGTGTTTCCTTCACATCATACTGCTGGTTATCATTCCATGAAAGATGATCTCTTCCCTCTTTTCTAATAAAGAACAAAGGGTTACCATTGAGTGAGTGGTATCTAGGAAAGTCAACTCTTTGAGTTTTACCTGCTGAATCTACTTGAGTCAGAATGTAGCCTGCTTCTTCAAAATGAGTCAGGCCAGAATCAGCAGCCTCTAAATAATGCACAGACATATCTTCTTGCGCAGCTTTGATTAAGCCCTCTTCTTCAGCTATTTCAAAGATTCTTCCTTTTTCATCAATTGCCCAGACAGGCCTACCTGTTTGTAAAGAGGTAATAACAGCTTTAAAAGGATGAAAATTAACAGGAAGAGCGTGTGGCAGTAGAGTGCTGTTAGACGTAGAAGGTTTTAAATTAAGTATTGTTTGAGGGTCTTTGCCATTTGTTGTCAAATGGATCGTACTTTCTCTTGCAAGATTAAATGCTGTTAAGGGCTGGTTGACATCTATAGGTTTTCCATTAAGCACGAGAGTTATATTTTCAAATTCTTGGAGTATCTTTGTAAGTGTGCTGACTTGCTCTTGCAGGCTTTTATTGAAGTCAACATCAACTGTGTAGGTTTTGCCATTTACCGATTTAAGAAATACTGTTACAGGTCCTGAAGTTGTTTGAGAGACGTGCGCTACCTCTACTGTTTCTACTTTGATCTTATTAACTTTCACCTGCGCCCATACGGCATGGTCTTTAACAAGTCCTTGTGAAAGGCCGAGCTTTTCTTCTTTGATCTCATCGAGTGGAATGTATTGATACCACTCGTCTCCGAATTGTTTTTGAATGAGATTAGTTCCATAATATTGTTTAAGGAGTATGCGGAAAAAGCCTTCTTGAGGATGTCTAAAAGTCACAGCTCCAGCTCCTGCCGTCGTATACTCAAAAGGGTTGTGCTTTGAAAAAATTCTTTTGAAATTGCGATCCTCTTCCCAGGCACGACTTAAAATTACCCTGCTGACTTTTCCTGTTGGGGCAAAGATCTCACCTCGTCTTAAATCGACGTGATAGGATTCGTTTGTTTTTGTTGTTCCTTTATATATTGACAAAGCATCTGGAACTAATTCCCAAGTTAGTTGAAATAGCCCTACCCCAGCTTCTTCTAAGATAGGACTGCAAAAGAAAAGAGAATTTTTATCGAGCATCTCTTTATGATGTGTGATAATTTGAGCTATGAAATTATCTGCCATAGAAAAAAGAAGGGGAGAGATTTGAGCTGGTCTAGAGCCATCTGAATAAAGATGAACGACACTCCAATCTAACAAAATCTGCTGAAGACTCTCTTGCGTTAGATGAGAGACAGGAGTTTGAATAAAGTGGTGCAAGATGCGGTAGAGTCTTAAGAGAGCCCTGGCTTTTCTTGAAATCGTCGTATCTTGAATCCAAGAAGTGAGTTCATCTATAAAATTAATTTGTTTTATTAGATTGATCTTGTTTTGATCATGGAGATATTTTTGACATAAGACTGTAAATTCGAATAAAAATTTCACTCCTTCGACATCATGAATGTTATAGCCAGCACCCTCTTTTTGTTTCAGCTTTATAAAATAAGAAAGACCCTTTTGAACAAAAGTCTGAATATTGAGAAGAAGGTCAGGATTATCTATGAGTTCACCAACTCCTAGATGAACTCTTTCTCTGTCTACGGGAGAGCGGAAAAAAAGGCGGAAAAAAAGTCCTTGCATGTCGGGATCTTTGAGGAATTCAAAATCTTTTCCCCATTCTAATAGTAATTGATGGGGAGTTAGTTTCCATTCAGAGAGAGTTCGAGCTGATTGGTGAAGAAGAGACGGCAGATTTTTTTGATCGAGTGCTTGTGCTTCTGCCGTCTCTCTTTTCCATGTGTTTTGATCTCTTTTTGTTTGATCAAGTTTGAAAAAATCTCTCCGATTAATCACTTTAGGATATTGCTTACCGTTAATAAATTGATTCCATTCGTATTGAAAAAAGTCGAGATTAAAAGAATCTTCACTTGCATTAGAGGTCACAACACATTGAGTTGTATAATGATCGGATTTTCTCTGAGCTTTTCTATCTAGAGAAGTTACATATCTCCACGGTTTATTAATGGCATTACCCACAAAACAAGCAAAAGCTCTCACTTCATTAATTTCAGGAAAGTATTTAGCTAGTAAAGAGTTCCCTGTCTTAGGATCAAACTCTTCTAAAACAAGCATTTGTTTTGTCAAAAGAGGGAGATTTTTCAGCTTTTGAGCCTCTGGTGGCTTTGGGTGATAAGGACGCTTAGGAAGTGTTTTGTAAGTTCTCTCATCTTCATACCATTTTTCTAGAGCCTTTCTTTGTTTTTGAAAATCTTGCTCAATCTGTTCTTCTGTATAATCAGGAAAACGCTTGTTTGCCTCAGTAGTGACTGCCTTTTCAAACTTTTTATGCGAATTCATCAATCCTTTCCACAACTCTGCATTTGTGGGAGCTTTATGAATACTGTCTTTAACGACCTCTGTGTAGTCTTCTGATTGAAACAGGGTAACTCCTGCTCTCTTGGCTTTAAAATAGGCTTTAGCTTCTTCAATCCGATTAAATTTGTGAGTGTCATGGAAAGTTAAAGAGTCGATTTGATTGAGTTTATCTCCTTCAAAGGGAAATGAATAATATCTCAAAGAACTCTTTCCCGATCTTTCTTTTTTTTCATCAATTAAGCAGACAAGATGGTGGACTATCGCATAGAGTGTAAATAACGTGGCAAAACGTCTGGGAGGAAGATCTTCATAAGCTGAATTTTGAAGATAATAGACACCGATTTCTCGGAGAGTTTGACAAGACTTAAGCAAGTAGTCAGGATTACATTTGTGCCAAGGAGATTGTTCATTGTCTGTAGGAGGAATAGGAAGTTGGTCGATAGCGTGATGAAGTGAGAGGTTCGCTGCTTGTTTAGAAGAGGATTTTTTTTCTGCTATTTTATCTTGGTATAAAGCTTTTAGCTGCTCTAAAAAAGAGACATAATCTGATCCTTGAAGAGTTAAATATCTAGGAAAAGAACTGGGGGAAACACCTCTTTTGTCAGCGTACTGACTCTCAGTGATCCAATACCGCTCTTTTCCTCTTATCTCTTGTTGAGATTGAACATTTAGGTGACTGACATTAACAGAAAGCACCTCTTCCTTTTTTTTGATGGCAAGATCTCTAGACAGTTTTTCTAATGAAGAGATATCTGCCTGTAACCTCTTTGTGGCTTCAATGGCAAAATCTTCTGAGATACCCTCTTTTTGATGGTTGGCTAATTTATCGATTTTGCCCACTAATTTTTTAGCGGCATCGATTAACAACTCTCTAGAGCGATCTTCTTCTAGATGATCTTTTAATTCTTCATAAAGACCTAAATATAAGACAAAATCAAAATAGCCTTTGAATTTTTTATACTCTTCGAAAGAAGGAAATTGGTATTTAGCCCATGTTTTTGTGCTCGAAGGAAGGCATGTCCCTCCTCGTTGTCCTGTTTCAGCACCAAAGTCATTGAAACGATCTTTATGAAAGTGTTTTAAGAAATCAAAAGCTTCTAAAATATAGGCTTCATCTAAAATCTCATTTTTATCATGCCTACTAATCGCCCAATCCATTTCAAATAATTGTTGAAAAAAGACAGGAGGCTCAGTAGGACCTGTACTTGCAAAAAGATACTCTTCTGGAATGTTTTCATAGCAGACAACAGGGTTTAAACGCCTTTTATCACCGCAGAGCAGGTTACGTGCTAGTTGAAAGCCGGTAGATGTATACAGACGCATATCAAAGTTTCCTTGTTCATTGCGTCTGACCTCATACATGAGCGCATGTCCCGATCCTCCTCCAATGTTTCCCCATCCTCCAAAAAATGGATGTGAGTCTCCTTTTTCTAGTTTTTTCATGGTCTCAGTATATCTCTTGACCATCTCAATAAATCCTTCCTCTGAGAATCTATTAAAAAGTTGTTTTTGATCTGTGCACTGATTTAAAAGGATTTGAATTTGTGACACAAGTTTTTGAAGTGTCTCAGAATGAAGAGAGGGAAAAGAAAGAAGTTTCTCAAGAACCCACCGCCATGTCGTGAAAACGTGAATGGGCTGCATCCCATCAAGAGGGTCAGCACCACCTGTTCCCAATCCACCTGCTAGAAAATTGGCTGCCACATTAAGCGCCATATCCTTTCGAGATTTTGTCGATTCATCAAGTTGCTCTTCTAGATTAGGGAAATCAGATACTACGAGAGAGGGTAATAAGGGTTGGTTGAGGTGAAGAGGTTGAGAAGCCTCTTCATGCCAGTTAGAAAGGGATACACCTTCCCGTTTAATATTAGTAGTAATATCCATAAAATTTGTTTAAAATATTATTTATAGCTAATATTGTAACATGTTTTAAAGATTAAAAACTATCTATTATTCTATAGTTAACAGGCAATGCATCAAGGTTTTTTTTGAGGAATAGCAGGCCCTTTCGGATTAGGGGCTTGAGGAGGTGGGAGAGGTGCTGAAGGATCAAACTTTTTGGCTTTAATACTGGTGCCAGAGATCGTATTTGTGATGATTATCGGATAATCGAGATTCTTAGATGGTGTCACAGTGACATTTGATGGAAGAAGCCAAGCTGAGCTCACATCTCGATCATCGGGATGGATTTCATAAATATCACCATTGCTGAGTTGAAGTTTAGCTCCTCCATCTAGATTCTCAGACACATACAGATCTTTTAAAGATGGGGGGAGAGGTGGATTTTGGGGAACTTGCGGTGTTGAGGGAACTGTGATGTCTCCCACTTGAATCATGCCTAAAATATGTGGAATATGAAAAAATAATACAGATACAACTAATAGCGAAGAAACCATTCTTGGATAAGGCATCGACTGTTCAACCTCTATATTTATTCTTTTAAATGATTAACCCAATTAATCCAATAATTTTTTTTATTTAATGTCTGTTGAAGACGCATGATTTTGCCCTGGTATTTTATTAAGATGTAATGTATAATATTTTTTATTAAAATGAGGAATTATATCTATGGATAGCATTAAGCAAGTAGTTGGTAAATGTTTTTATCAATGGGGAGATCTTAAGGAAGGCAAAAATGCTGGTAAAGTCTATATTGTTGCTTTGACAACAGTCGTTGCTTTTAGTGCATCTCTAAGTCATATTTCTCAAAAAATAAGTCGTTTTTCCCGTCTTACAGGAATTATAGTAGGTGGTGTTGCTTCTGCTATTTTTATTAAATATGTGAGAAGTGATTCTTTTATGCATTTAAAAGAAAACTTAATGTCTGAGATAGTTACAAAAAAATTGGAGCAAGTTCTTAAGACAGAAGATGCAAAAGAGTTAGATTTAATTTCACATATCGATATTTTTGTAAGATCTTGTCCTCGGTTTGATTTTGTTAATTTTTTCTCCAACTTAAATTTAGAAAAATGTTCCGATAGCTTATTGAATAGACTTATAGAAAGTTTAATAAAGTATTATAAAACAGCATACCCTACAAAAGATAAAGAACAAACGAAAACTCTTTTAAAGAGATGGATTGAACAAACAATGGAGAGGGCTCATAAGGCACTTGTTGCTGTTGAGATACTAGATAATTTTAATCAAGAAACGGTGCAACTAAGGCAAAAAGCGGAAGAAGGTCTGAGAGAGGCTTTTAAGTGTCTAGGAGAGGCTTTTAAGTGTCTAGATTCTTGGCCTAAAGACAGTCGGGTTAGGTTATCAATAACCTATCCTGATGTTTCTAGCATACGATTCGCGTCTAACATGCGTATAATTCATCAACTGATTTTAAAATATAAAGGAATTACCTTATGCAATCGGCGGGAATATTCAATATTAGGCGATGTAAAGAGATGGTGTGAAAATAATTTTAAAAGGTTCATTTTGAAAGGAAATACAGATGAACTAAAGTGCTTACTGGATATTCTTGGAGAGTCCCCTGACTTTGATCTACTAGATTTTCTTTCTCGCATAGAATTAAACGCTTGCACAAGCGGTAAAGTTGATGTTTTACTAAATGCCCTTCAAAATTATATGGTTAAGGAAAAGGAAAAACGTGAACCAAAAGACGGCTCAAGACCGCTCTTAGGGAGTTTTGATGCAAGACAAGATCTTATTAAATGGAAAAAATCTAACCTAAAAACTGTCTTAAGTCAGTTGGTCTACAATCCAATAAAGACAGCTTTTAGTAATGCCAATGATGGGGTCTTACTAGCATTCTTAAATAAGCTAGATTTTTTCAATACCTATGAGATTTATCTATTTGATTGGTGGCCTGGTGATTTAAAAGAGTTGGATTTGGGAAAATACCCAAAATTTTCTGCTGAACTTATTCTTAAAGTGATGCAATTGTGCGATCTATCGTCTACGGCAGAGCGTGCAAGAGAAGTTTTAGAAGTATGGGCTGAGACTGCACAAAATAAGATACAAGACTGGGTTCTAGTTAAAGGAGTCTCTATGTTACATACCGTTTCTTTTTTTCACCTTCCCTTTAAATTTACCCGTTGTGTGCTTCAATCATCAGTTGTCAAAAGTTTATCTTTTGAAGAGAAGTTTGCATTGATTCAATCTGCTTTGAACCAGCGCTCCTCCGGCTATTCATACTCATTTGATAGTTATATAGTGCTTTTCAAACATGCAGAGGCGTTAGCTGACGGTGATAAATCTACATTTACCCGATTTATAACAGAATGGTTTAAACAAGATCTATCAGACATACGGGTAGGGTCTTGGTCTAAATGGAACAATAACGAGTTTGTTATTTGTTCGACAGCTTGGTTTTTTGATAATCCTGATTATCGAAAAATTTGTCTTATGGCAGCAATTGGGAAAGGGCTAGTAGATCCTTCTTGTTTATTTCAAGATTATAAGCGTGAAAAGGACGAAACAGTAACAGGTAATATCTATCTTTATATAGGATTACAAAAGCAGTTTTCAGATGAAGAGATTGAAGGCATTATTCAGGCTTGTAACAACCTTGTTTATGATGAAACCATAAATTGGCTGCCTATAAAAAAGAGCTTTATCTTTGGCATTATAAAATATGCTGTTATAGCTGAGGATATTAACACTATTAGAATAATTGCTAATTTAGATGCAGTACGAAGTTGTGTTAAGGATGAAATAAAGAGAGCAGACCGAATTTATTTCTCGGGAGATCTGGGTTCTCTAGAAGAAAAATTGAAAGAGCTGTTAAATTCGAAAGATCCTTCTCTTTGCACTCGTTTCTTTGCTTAGGGATCGTCAGGAAATAAATTTTACTGTTTCCAAGGAGAAAAACGGTTCAGATTTTGAGGATTTTTTCGCAGCAGATGTTCTTTTGCACCTCTGCAAGAAAAAATCCTCAATAAGATGAATCGATTTTTCCCTTGAAAACAGTAAAAGTTAATTCCTGACGATCCTTTAATAAACGTTAAATTTTTTGTCTTTCTTATTAATCACTAACTTTGGTATGAGATAAAAAGATCAGCATGAATGATTGCTGTATTTTGATTATTTAAGGAAAACATTATGCACTCCAAAACATTTTTAGCTGTGAGTCTAACAGCTTCTTTAGTCTTTATGTCTCTTTATGCAGAGTCTTCTCAAGCAGTAGATGTAACTTTGATTGATGAATCCAGTCTTAAAGAATACATTGCAGAAGGTCATGTCGGCCCTTACGCGCCGTTTGTTGATACAAAGCAACCCCAAGGACAGATTCCTGCTGGCTATAATAAAACAGCGGCTATCGATGTCGATGGAGGATGCGATATTTTTACAACCGCTGCTTTTACTTTTTGGGATGTTCAGCAAGATGGTATGAAAATAGGATCTACATATAGTTCTCCTGTGCACTCAGGTTTTACAGATACTTTATTTCTTAAAGATGAATATAAGGCAGGCTTTAAAGTAGGCATTGGAGCTAACACGCGTTGTGATGATAATTGGGTTGTCTCTGCTAATTATGCTTGGTTTGATCATGCACTTCATAAAAATCAAGGCAGCTTTCCTTTCTTAAGTACACCTTTTGTGCTCATTGGAGGCGGTGGTGGCGGGGTGGTATTTACAAATAGTAACCATAGATGGCATTTTGGAGTGAGTATCCTCGATGTCGAACTCGCAAGACCTTTTTATCAAGGATTAAGACTGACGATTAACCCCTTCTTCGGTATCCGTACGCAGTGGTTATCGCAGCGCTACAGACTCTCTGGCATGACAACTTTAGGAAGTGCATCTGAGGCAACTTGGAAATCTTCTTCTTGGGGCTTAGGACCAAAACTTGGGTTTGATATGAACTGGCTTTTAGGAGCAGGTTTTAAGTTAATAGCCAGCGCCTCTGGTAGTCTTATTTATACGCACTACTCTCCTCTGCGATATAATGAACCGACGGCATCTCCAACGGCTTATTCTATCAGTTTTTCCTCACAAAATTATTTAAGAGGTGATGCTGATGGCAAACTTGGATTTGGTTGGGGCAGTTATGTAGGAAATAATAAATTCCATCTAGAGTTTGCAGCAACGTATGATTTCCAAATTTTCTGGAATCAAAATATGATCACATGGATGATGAACAACATCTCTAATGTTGATGCATCGGCTGGTAATCTTTATCTGAATGGATTGACAATTTCAGGAAGATTTGATTTCTAAAATGGTAGATGTCATCTTGCTATGAGCAAGATGACTTGTTTTTTGCCCAAGAGATTTTATGGTATATAAAAAAAGAACTCTTTTATTACTTGGTTTAGTGTGTTTGTCACAATCTTTTGGTGATGAGCCGAAGGTATGTTCAAGTCAGCATAATTTAAACCGTTTTTCCATTCGACATATAGAATCGAAGGGTATCGGTTACAACCAAGGTTACACCACTCTTGAAGGATTTTTTGTTCCTCTCTCTTCTCTCACTACAAAATGGGTTCCCTTCTTGGATGTGAGAGGGCATATCTTCAACAACGCAAAACCTGCTGCTAATACAGGGATTGGGCTGCGTTATATCGATAAGAGAGTTTGGGGTGGCAACATCTACTACGACTACCGCAAAACCTCTCACCATAACTATAACCAAATCTCATTTGGACTTGAGTCTTTAGGAAGATATCTTGACTACCGTGTCAATGGTTATTTCCCTGTAGGCTCGCATAAGAGCTCTCTTTACGATCCCCACTTTCATAGCTTCTCAGGGCACTCTCTTTATATTGCACGCAAACAAGAGCTCGCTCTTAAGGGTTGTAATGGGGAAGTCGGTGTTCATATCGCTCAGGTTAAAGGGATTGATTTTTATAGCGCTTTAGGCCCCTATTATTTTGGCAATGAACACAAACATACGTTCGGAGGAGAATTCCGTTTAGGCATGGATGTTCTTGGGATTTTAAGGCTAGAAGGTAATACCTCTTATGATCACCTCTATAAATGGATTGGACAAGGACAAATCAGTCTCTCATATGCATTCACACCTAAAACGATGAGTCGTAGAATAAAAAAAGGCAGTTGTTCTTTTCACAGCGCTGTGCGCGATAGAGCCTTTCAACGAGTTGATAAACAAGAAATCGTAGTCACATCAACGCAGCAAAAAAAGAGCATCGCCATTAATCCTGCAACAGGCCTTGCCTATGTCTTTTGGTTTGTCGATAATACCAGTCACTCGCAAGGGACATACGAATCACCTTTTAACACTCTAACAGCTGCACAGACAGCCTCTCACCCTAATGATATCATTATTGTATTTCCAGGTGATGGGACAAGTGCAGGTATGAATAATGGCATTGCTTTACAAGATGGACAAAAATTGTGGGGGGTGAGTGTTCCGCATACTCTCTCTACTACTTTGGGAAATATTAGGATAAGACCTTTAGCCAGTCAGTTGCCAATTTTGGATGATTCTGGATTAGGACAAAATGTCGTGACTTGCAGTAATAATAATGACGTAGAAGGCTTAAAAATAGAGGTGGGTAGCTCAGGTCTTCTCCCGAATGGAATTATTATCAACGGAACCAGCAATTACACTATTTCTAATAATATCATTATTTCTAGCAAAGCCTCAGCAGGAATATATTTAGACCAATCGATTGAAAACCTGATTGTTAATAATAATTCTTTTATAGGAAGTGATAATTCACCTACATTTGGATTTGTAGGAAACGCATGTTCTGGAAATATTACAATCGCTAATAATCTGTTTGGTGGTATTGCCGTTCCAGTTCTGCTAGATTGTACTGGCTTTTATACATATTCTATAATAGGAAATACCCTAAATTTTAATCCCAATGCCAATAATGCTTTGGTAGGAATACTCATTGCACCATCTTCACCTGGCGGCAATACACAGTATTTGATTGCAGGCAATAGGATCAACAATCTCTCTAATTCTACTCTTAGTCAGATAGACCAGTTGGAATTACCATCCCTCGAAGGAGGAATTTCTATCTATTTGGATGAATCGATGTTTGTTACTTTGCGCAATAACCAGGTGACAACTTTAAATGAGGTTACTTTGCCTTCTTATCGATTTGCCAATTATGGGAATGCGTCTTCTTCTCAGATCAACTTAGCTCCGGATAATGTTGGAAACTTTGTCTATGAAGGTTTTTAACCTCAATTCTGGGTTCATTTCATAGAGTCTTGTGGCATCTTTCTGGTAATTTTCAAAGATTGCGCCTCGTCTAACTGAACCCATAACTGAGGTTTTTAAGACTCAGGGCAGGCTCTACGCAATTGATCTTTTAAGGAAAGAAGAGCTTTGCAAGTGTGGCCTCTTGCTTTAAGAAGCTGTTCTGTATTTTTGAAATAGGTCCAGGCTTGGTTGTAATCGAAGCGCTCGCATGAGAGAGCTGCTAGATAATATTCAACAACGCAGTTAGTGGCATCGAGCTTGTGGTATTTTTCAAGCGCTTCTTTCGCTTCAGAAGGTCTGCCTAGTTGAAGGAAAGAGATAGCTAGATGAAAGAGTCCTTCACGAAATTTAGGGTATTTGACTAAGGTCGTTTGAATTCTTTTTTGCTTAGCAAGGATAGACTCTTTTGTTTCATCAACACGCATATAGATGGCTTTTAGTCCTTCCACATCGACTCTACCATTAAGATAATCATCTGGAATAGTTTCAGAAGAGACGGCGTAGTCAAAAGTAAAGCCTTTGATTTGTTCAAGAAGCTTTTTTCCTTCTGCTTTTTTACCGATGAAGAGATAGTTCATTCCGAGAAACAATTTAAGGAGAGGGTTATCGGAGAGATAGTCTTTAGCAACTTCATAGAGTTTGACCGTTGTTTCATACTGGTTAAGTCCCCAAGCAACGGAGGCTTGGTTGACAAAAGCCATGCCGATCACTTCTTTGATGTTACGCTGCTCCAATCTCCTGGTGTCAATGCCAAGGTAAGTGTCAGAAGGGAGATTAATACCACGGGCTGTTGTTTCAATATTGGTGACTTTGAGACCATCTCTATAACGGATATAGATGTGACCAGGAGGTGTGATGATCTCTAAGGGAAGGCCTAGGCGTTGGGCAAGTGAGAGGTAGAGGATAGAAATCCCTAAGCAAACACCTTCCCTGCTATCTAAAACAGAGGGAAGAAATGTGTAGAGATCGATATCTTTCGCATAGAGTGAGTGTGGGGGGAACCTAAAGCGCATCTCTTGGAAGATAAAACGGTTAATCGCTTGAATCTGCAGGGCAGGTGATGCGTTGGAAGGGAGCCGTGCTAAAATCTGAAGAGCCATGAGATCAAGACTGGCTTCATATTGCCTGATGTTCTCTTGATTTTCATTGAATTGGTTGATGAGAAGTCCTCTACTTAAGTCGATTTCCTCAGGCGGAAGAGCGAGGAGCTCTTTTTTTGTCCAAATAGAGTGCCCTTTGAGCTTTCGATTATTCAAAGAGCTACTGATTGTTTCAATAGCAGTCAGCTGCTCGTCTGAAAGAGTGACAGGATCGGAAGCTGCCTGACGTGTCACAAGAGAGATGATCCCTTGAATATCACATGAGGGCAAAGCAAGAGGTGCCACCCTATCAACTTTACCTTTCGTCAGAAGCTCCCAAGCATGGGCAAGGGCTTGTTTACCTTCAGGAGTTTCTGGGTAGAGTTCATATAAAGCTAGATGTTGTGAAACAGAGAAAGGATCGAGCGGTTTATTAACGGCTAAAAGCGGTAAAGAGAGCAGCAAACAAAGCAAAAATTTCATCAAGTTTCTTCTGGTTTCATAATCGGAAAGTAGAGCACATCTCGAATCGAATGGGCTTTTGCAAGAAGCATCACAAGTCTATCCATACCGATACCCACACCACCTGTTGGGGGCATCCCTTGACAGATAGCTTCAATGAACTCTTCATCAAGAGGATTTGCCTCTTCATCACCTGCTGCTTTTGCGTCTGCTTGTTTCTCAAGAAGCTGCCTTTGAAGCTCAGGGTCATTGAGTTCTGTGTAAGAGTTGCACATCTCTTGCCCTAAGATAAAACTCTCAAACCTCTCAACGATATGGTCTTTGCGCTCATCAGGATTGCGATGGAGTTTACATAGAGGTGTTGTTTCAATAGGGTGATCGATGATGTGGTGTGGCTGTATGAGATGAGGCTCTGCCACTTCCTCGAAGAGTGCTGCTATGAGATTGCCCCGAGGCAGTTTATCGATTTCCTTCGGATCACCTGTTTTAAGATGAGATTTGAGCTCCTGATCTGAGAGGGTAGTTACATCAATCTTACCATACACTTTGATGGCCTCTTTCATCGACAGACGTTTCCAAGGAGCTTTCAGATTGATCGTATGAAGTGTGCCGTCTTTATCGATAGCAATTTCTGTCGTTCCAAACAGTTCTTTTGCGAGCGACTCAAAGAGATTTTCAACAAACACCATCATGTCGTTGTAGTCCCAGTAAGAGGCATATGCCTCTAACATCGTAAATTCTGGATTGTGCGTCCTGTCAAGACCTTCATTGCGAAAGACCTTAGAGATTTCAAAAACCCTATCCATGCCACCCACGATGAGTTTTTTAAGAGAAATCTCTAGAGCAATCCGTAAGTACATCTGTTGATGAAGAGCATTGAGTTCTGTCACAAAAGGTTTTGCTTCGGCTCCCCCATAGATGTTTTGAAGAATAGGTGTTTCAACTTCGATAAAATTAAATTGTTCAAAATAAGTGCGCACTAGGTGAAAAATTTTGCTGCGCAGACGAAAGGTCTCTGCTACCTCTGGATTAGAGATAAGATCAAGCCATCTCTTTCTATAACGCACACCTTTATCTGCAAGACCGCTGTGTTTATCAGGAAGAGGGAGCAGTGATTTACACAGAAGTGTGAGAGATTTAACATAAACTGTTAGCTCTCCTTTGTGCGTGCGAAAAAGATACCCTTCTACCCCAATGATATCACCGAGGTCGAGTTTCTTTTCGATGAATTTAATAGAGCTGAGCTCTGCAGTTGGTGTGAACCCTACAATTTTTGTCTGATCTCTGTTAAACATGAGCTGCAATCTACCTGTACTATCTTGGATATGGGCAAACGCATTTTTTCCCATAGCCCGAAATAAGACGAGTCTTCCTGCTAGACACACTTTTTCTGTCTTTTCAGCTTCCGCCTCTTCACTGCCTGCGATCTCTCTCGTTTCATATTTATGGAGAAGAGCTTGTGTTGTGTGTGTGGGCAAAAATTTATGAGGGTAGGGATCAACTCCAAGAGCTCTAATCTCTGAGAGTTTGGTGGATCTGTTCTGGAATTCTTCGTGCGTGTGATAATCAGGTTTTTGCATAAGATCTATAATCTACCAGAGTATTAAAAATAAGTCGAGAGAGGATCGACATCGATAGTCACTCTAACGGACGAAGGAGGTTTGATAAATTCAAGAATTTCTGTGACAGGACGTGTGACAGGACCTTTGATGAGAAGTTGAAAGCGGAAAAGATCTTTAATTTTGGCATAGCCACAAGGAACAAGCGGATGAAGTGTAAAAGAGGGGGGCAGCTCCTTGAGAAGCTGAGCTCTTAAGTCTTGGGCATAAGTTTGTGTTTTTCCAGCCATCTTGCCTGCAAAGGTAATTTTGACAAGATGGGAAAAAGGGGGGTAATTAAAAATTTGTCTTGCGGCAATCTCTTCTTTGTAAAAAGAGTCGTAATCTTGTTTTGACGCATGAAGAATCGTGGGATTATCGGGAAGATAGGTTTGGATGATCACTTCACCTGCTAGAGCATCTCTTCCCGATCTTCCAGCTACTTGTGTGATGAGTTGAAAGACTTGTTCAGAGGAGCGAAAGTCGGGAATTTGCAGCGTGGCATCAATATTGAGAATTCCCACAAGTGTGACAGACGGGAAGTGAAGCCCTTTGGCAATCATCTGTGTTCCAATCAGAATATCGGCTTTTCCTGCTCGAAATTGTTTGAAGAGTTTTTCATGACTGCCTTTATGGCGCGTTGTGTCAGCATCGAGTCTTAGGGTGCGGATATCTGGGAAAATAGCGTGAAGAGCTCTTTCGACTTGTTCTGTGCCAGCTCCCTTAAATTTGAGAGTGTCGCTTTGATGACACTGAGGACAACTTTTAGGTGGTGGAGTCATTTCATAATTGCACAGGTGGCAAGAGAGAGAATTCTCTCCTTTATGAAACGTGAGAGCCAGTTCGCAATGGGGGCAGACGAGCCTATGACCACAAGCAGTGCAGGACTGTGATGTATGAAAGCCTCGTCTATTGAGAAAAAGAAGGGTTTGCTCACCTATTTTAAGTCTCTTGTCGATGTCTGCCAGTAGTTTTTCAGAAAAAAGATGGAAGCCTTTAGCTTTTTCATGTCGCATATCAACGATCACAACATCAGGAAGATTAGCTCCTCCAGGTCTTGTGGTGAGTTTGCTTAAGCGATATTTGCCTGATAAAGCATTGTAGTAACTCTCAAGGCTGGGTGTCGCACTTCCCAAAATGACGGTAGCTTGTGAGAACTTAGCTCTCATGATCGCAGTGGCCCTTCCATGATAGCACGGCATCTCATCACTTTGTTTGTAAGATGAGTCGTGTTCTTCATCGATGATGATAAGACCTAAGTTGTGAAGAGGGCTAAAAATAGCCGATCTTGCACCAACGACAAGTGTGATCTCTTTTTTATGAATTTTGTGCCACACATCTCGTCTTTCTCCATCGCTTAACCTATGATGTAAAATCGCAATTTGCCGCTCAAATCTACTTTTTAAGCGCTCAACTGTTTGAGAGGTGAGAGCAATCTCTGGCACGAGAAAAAGAGCGCTTTTCCCTTGCGCAAGAGCAATCTGAATGGCCTGTAAATAGATTTCTGTCTTGCCACTACCTGTGATTCCGTGCAACAAATGAGTTTCAAACTGGCTCTCTTGTAATGACGCTGAGATCACCTGAAGCGCAGCTTCTTGCTCGCTGTTTAGTTTTTTTGGTTTTGTCTGAAAAAATTCTTGATGCAAAAGAGAGGATCTATCGATCTCGAGGAGATTAAGCGAAAGGACGCCTTCTTTTTCAAGTGAGTCGATAGGACTTCTAGAGACTTGAGATTTTTCAAGCAGCTCTGAGAGCAAAATCCCTTTTGGATGCATCAAGAGCACATCTAAGATCGCAGCTTGCGGGGGAGAGGCTTGTCTTTTCTTTTCACACAGAGATAAAAGAGCGTTGCGAGAGAGAGTTGAGGTGATATGGAGTTGTCTTTTCTCTCCCATTCCTTTACGGATAGAGGGAGGGAGAATGAATTTCATCACTTTTGAAAAAGGTGCGCAGTAATATCTTGCCACCCAACGCACAAGCTCAAAGAGTTCAGGCGAGATCAGAGCTTCTTTTGAAATGGCTTCTGCAATCTCTTTAACCCTAGCAAAAGGCGTTGTTGTTTTAAGCTCAAAGACAGTAGCTTCACGTATACTGCCTTTCACAGGAACTTTGACACGCACACCAGGCTTGATGGTGTCTTTCATGCCATCTGGAATGCCATAATCGAGCAACTTGTCAATCGAATCATCTAAGATGACAGATACGAAACGATACTCTTCCATAGCTGTTTTTTAAGTGTCGGGTTTTTTAAGTAGTGTGAAATAGGTGCCAAAAGAAGTAGGGGTGTTTTTTCAAGAAAGTGCAAGTTGCTAGCTGGATTTTCTTTGTAGAATTGAGAGAGATGTGTTTTTGTCCACAAATGTCTATCAGGCGCAATGATGAGCTTAACAGAAAAAGTAGAGAAAAAAAGCTGCCATTTATTTTCTTTTTCAAAGCGAAGCGCATCGATGTATTTGGCTGGTGCGAGCAAGTGGTTAATGGCCTGTGTCACGTTTTGTAAAAATTTAAGCTCTTGGGCTGTTTGTCCATAAGATAACAGGATGACATCGGCTGTATTCAGATCCTCTTTCCACATGTTAGCAATTTTTTTGGCTTGAGTGTCATCTGGAATTTGATCGCATAGTTTCACATGAGGAGCCACTTTAGTGACTAAAGTTTTTAAATGCTGACTATCAATATTTTTAACTGGTGGCAAAGGTTGCAGTTTAAAGGAAGGTTGTTTCTCTTCTGTCATAATAATCTCAGAATGCAGGTTATTCCCTGAGGCTTTGACAGGGTCAAAACGAAAAAAATCACCGCCCCGTGGTGTAACAGGTTTTGGATGAAAATAGTCAGTATCATCTGGGCTCATTAAAAATGTTTCATGAGAAGAAAATTCTTGTTTTACAAACTCGAGAATGTCTTTAATCAATACATCCATTGTGGTGGAGATAATCCCTTTTTCCGATATTTAGTCGCAACTACCGATTGCATTTTTTCGATATTTTCTTTCGGGATTTTAGATAATAACTCTAACACAGAGGGATGAGACTTGTGTTTCATCAAAAAATAGATCAAATAAATATTGTCTCTAGCAGATAAAATAAAAGGTTTGAGACATAAAATCAACTCAGCACAAGGCAGTTCAAGTGAATTTCGAAACTGTTCTGCTTCTTTCACAAGAGACGGGAAAGCAAATGACAGCAGTTCTGTATGCTCTTTAACTTTATTGAAAGATCCTACCTCGTCTTTCCAATCAAAAGGAGACGCAAAAGGAGATGATGTTTTCACTAAGACATCTTTGGCTTGGATTAATTCATTTAGAATAAATTGCAATAAAAGAGCAGGATTGGCTGCTTGATTTACGTTCTCTTCAGAAAATGGAGAATGGCAGTATGGCTGCATCATAGTTTTTTCACTATGTCAAAAAACTTTCGAAATGGCAAGAAAACTGTTGCAAAAATATATTTTTTTGTGCAATTTCTTTTAGTGGAAATCTGTCCTCACAAGGATAAGATGATGAAACAAATAGCTGCGTCTATTATGTATTGCAATTCTGATGATCTCAACAACTTTTGCCAGCAAGAAGAAATTTGTAGAACTCGATGACGTCACTCAAACAATTTTAGTGACGGATTTAACACCTGAGATATCGCAACAAATAAGCGTCGGTGTTTGTCCTAATATTGCTATTGAATATCCAGAAGGAATAGAAATCCCTTTTAAATTTAAAGGGAAAGTTGACTTTGCTTCTGTTAACCTTGATCCTAATTTATCTATCAAGTTAGAAAAAACATGCTATCTGCGTTTTATCAAAACACATGGTTACTGTACTGAGCGCGTGCGTATTTACAGAAGTTGTGATTTAAAGACTTGGAGAAAAGCTGGCCACTTTAAGAATGAAGGCATTTTTAATATCAAGCAAGATAGAGATAAAAAAATGCTAGTTGAATTTGTGACAGCTCCTTAATCATTACGAAAAAGACCATCGACGTAGGCTTGAGAGTCGAAAGGAAGAAGATCTTCTACCGACTCTCCAAGCCATTACTCATCAAGATCTGGCAAGAATCCTTTTTTACCCAGCACTTTGATAATTGCACGCAACAAATAATTGTTTCCAAAACTAATCCCATAGAATCGAGGGGTTTCTTTTTCAAGCATTTTTTTGTCAATTAACTTCCTGATTTGACGTGAAATTTCAGAGCTGTGTTTTCCTAAAAAAATATCTTTCAAATCGGTCGATTGTATCGACTTTTTATCTACTACTCTGCGAAGTATTTTTGCTTCAATATCCGTGATATATTTCCTTTCTAAAGAAACACTAATCGTGGGCAACAGGATCTCTTTTGCAAGGTATTCATAATCTAAAAGCTTATCGATTTTTTCTATTTCTTCTTTCAGGCCACGAAGGACATATTCGCACCAAGCTAAAATATCTTCTGTCTTCCCACTATCTGCCTTCTGTAGATAATCGTAATAAAGGTTCCGATTGTTACAAAAAACAGCTGTGGGATTAATAATACGTCCAACATTGACGTTAAAGCCATGTTTAATGAGCATTGCATAAGTAAACAAGCGGACAGTACGACCATTGCCGTTGCCAAATGGGTGTATCCAGACGAAGCGATGATGGGCAATAGCAATTTTTAACAGATCATATTTCGGACTATTGTTTTTATTGATAAAGTCAAATAGCTCTACCATGTAATCTTCTACTTGCAGGAAATCGGGAGGTAAATGATTGGATTGATTGATACATAAATTGGATTTCCTATATTTACCAGGATTCTTGTCCCCCTCTCCTTTTGGTGGGGGTGCCAATCCATCTACAATCATTTTGCGCACTTCGCAAATGAAAGCTCTTGTAATAGGTTGAGTTTTGATGTTCTTTTCAATGAAATTCATCGCATTTTCGATATTTTGAATTTCTTTAATTTCACTAGACACATCAGATTTCTCTTCTAGCTTAGTTTCGATATACTCGAGAAGAGTTGTATTATTACCCTCAATACGTGCTGAGCCAAGGCTCTCCAGCATATGGAATATACTCTTGAGTTGGAAAAATACTCTGGCAGGAGTCGTTCCACTCACCTGTTTTTTGCGAAGGTGATTTAGGTCAATGATCAGATCTGTCAATGAAGATCCAAAGGGAGGTTCTTTGAGTTCCAGATCATAGTGCTTGAATATAGACTTTACCATTTTAATTTTTTCCTCATCCCTGAATTTAACATCTTTACAGCCAAGATATTAACATCTCGCGACATAAGTTATTATAAATCAGATAGCTGCTACTCTATCAAGATTCGCTTATTTTAACAACTAGTCTCTGCTAAAATTAACTTCCTTGGATTGCTTTAATTGTTTTCGAAAAGGCTATCGACATAAGCTTGAGGGTCGAAAGGAAGAAGATCTTCTACCGACTCTCCAAGTCCGATCCAGCGAATGGGGATGCCGAGTTGTTTGTAAAGAGCCAGGGCGATGCCTCCTTTAGCAGAGCCATCGAGTTTGGTGAGAAGAATGCCTGTCAGTTTTGTGAATTGATTGAAGATGAGCGTTTGATCAAGGGCGTTTTGTCCAATTGTCGCATCAAGAACTAGGATCGCTTCATGAGGAGCTCCTGGAATGACTTTGTCGCACGTGCGTTTCATCTTTGCCAGCTCTTCCATGAGGTCTGTTTTGTTTTGCAGCCTACCTGCTGTGTCGATTAAAACAACATCGCTATGACGTGCTTTAGCAGCTGTGAGTGCATCGAAGACGACAGCAGACGGATCGCTGCCTGGTTGTCCTTTTACAATATCGACTTTTAGTCTTTCTGCCCAGAGAGAGAGTTGGGGAGTGGCTGCTGCTCTAAATGTGTCTGCCGCAGCGAGCAATACTTTTTTCCCTTGCTCTTGAAATAAGTGTGTGAGTTTGGCAATCGATGTCGTTTTTCCACTGCCGTTGATCCCCACAATTAAAAACACAAGTGGCAGGCCAGAGGTTGCTTTAACTTGAGGTGGCGCATTTAAAATTTGAAGGGCTTGCGAGCGCAAAATCTCAAAGATATCCTCAAGAGAGGCATCGTGTTTTTTCTTAAGGGATTCTTTAACAGAGGTTGTTAAGTCGGAAGAGAGCTGTGTGCCTAAATCGGCTTCATAGAGAGTTTGCTCAAGTTGAGAAAATGTCTCCTCATCCCAAGGCTTGCTGAAGATCGCTTTGATCTTTTGCCCCAAAAGGGAACTTGTTTTAAGAAAAGCGCTCTTAATTTTTTTAAAAAAACCTAGCATATATTTCCATTCTATCAGATAAAGAAGAAAATAGGCAATTTGTATGAATACACATGAGTACCAAGCTAAAGAGGTTTTAAAAGAATATAAAATCCCTGTTCCTGATTTTGGAGTTGTCTCTAAACATCAGGAAGTTGAGCATATTATAAAAAAAT
>CAYUZN010000011.1:0-17558 GCA_964449295.1 uncultured bacterium
TGCTTAATCACATCGACCTTAAGTTCAGGAAAACAGAGTTGAAACAAATGAGCCAGACTACTGGGACTATTAAGAGCTATCAAAGGAAGATAAGAAACTTTAACTACATCTGGAGTCGAAAGAGCTAAGAGATTGCGAATCACAAAATGATCAAAAAAACTTAAAAATCGGGTAAAAAGAACAGGGTTAATTTTTCCAACATCCATCTTCTTTCTAAAAAAATTAGGCAGTGGCGTTTGAGACGATAAAAGACCTGTATTTAAAATCATGATAAGCCTTGCTTCTTTTGTCTCCGGAAAAATAATATCCTCACAGACACAGCACGTTGATGCAAGCGTAGAGTTAGAGGTAAAAGTGATGTCTTGGATTTTATATCCCATCCGCTGTAAAAGCTTTAAGAGAGAAGAGATATCAAATTGCTTAATTTTGCGCTTTATTTGCTTTTTAACCGCCTCCAGAACCTCAACCTTAATCAAGGTGCTAGATTGAGACTTACGTGAATTTTCTGCCATTTCTGTCAAAATAGAGGTCATAATCAAAGCAGCATGAATTGTTCAACATCTGTTTTATAAAGTTTATCTAACGAGTTCCATCTCAAAGAATTCTCTTGGTTCCATTCTTCAGATATCTCAGAAATAGTCTTGGCCATCAGGGCTAAATATTTAGAAAACACCTGAGGGAAGTAAGCACAAGGATCAAAATGCTCAATCATAGATGTGATATCTTTAGAAACAACGGCTGCCTTCAAGTAATCTTGTTTTTCAATCAAAGTCTCAAACACCTTCATCTTTTTCATTAAAACAAGCATGAGTTCTGATTTGAATAGTAACGAGGGACTCTCTTTTTCAGGCAATTCAGAAAAACCCTCAGGCTCTGCCTGTTCAAACACCACCTCTTCTGCTACCTCTTCCTCTTTTTGCTCTTCAAGCTCTTCTTTTTTATCTAAAGTCATCAAGGGTCTTAATTCTTCAAGTCGTTTGACCAAATTAGAGACTTTGTCTTTAGCAGCAGACATGGGCCACTGCGTATAAAAAAACTGCTGGAAGTCACGAGCAACGTCTATAAATTTTGCAAACTCTTCTTCTTCCATTTTGCTAATCAAAGAAGATAATTTTTGAGGCATTTTAGATTCTTTCTCAATATACTTCAGCTTTTTGAGAATACTCGAAAAAAACCAATTCAAACTACTCTGTAAATGAGTCTCTCTATTATTGGTAGGAACCAGTTTATCAACATGCTCTTGCCCTAGAGTCACAATCAATGGAAAGATCTCCTGCAAGCTCTTAAGCCCTTTCTCAAAAAAATAGGCATACAGATAATAAAAGATGAATCTCACATCACAAATTCCTTCCGAGAAAGATTTCTCTATAATCTGAAGAGCTGTCTTCATTTGCTCTTTATCAACAAGCTCTACAACCTTATCAAACTCCAAATAAGAGAGTTCGGTGGTAGAAGGTTCTTGCTTTTCGAATAATTGAGTTAATGTGTTCATAACAAATTTTATATAAACGTAATTTTTTCATCTTGCAAAATGACAGCTTGAATATTATGCGCTTGATAGGCATCTTCTAAAGGTTTTCTAACATGTGTTAGCATACTAACAAAACTTTTTTTCTCACGTAATCTACAATATTCTCTTCCTGTATGAATAGCTCTTAAAGCTATTTTTACCATTTCTTGAGTTTTTATTGATTTTTTATTTAAAGATAAGATATCCATTACGAAATTTCTTAAATCATTGACTCCTTGTTGAGAACATTCAAAAGCAAGCAATTTTTTAATTCCAAACGGATAACTCAATCTATAAATTTGTAAAATAAGAGCAGGAAGAGCATGAATTGAAAATTTTTCACATAATTTAAAATTCGCTTCTTTATCGTAAACTTTTTTCATTTCATTTTTCACGTCTTCATTTTTATACATACTTTCACTAAAAACCAAATCTTGGTTATATATTTTATCTAACTTATCAAGAGCACGACGCACTCTCCACGCTTCTTTCAATGACGCTGCCCAACCTTTATATAGAGTTGCTGAAGGCAAATATTGATAAATATAAACAATTCTATTCAAGTAGTTCAGTATATCTATCTCTAAGCTTGAAATATCAGCTTTTTCTAGTTTGTAATATAAATCATCTAGCCCTGAAAGTTGTTTTTGACACTCCCCATCTCCATCTACTCCTTCAAAAACCCAACCTAATCTTTGTATAGAAGATGTTCCTTTTTCATTAATATTTGTTAATCCCATATTAAAAAAACAAGCTATCTTAACTTCTAAATGAAAGTTTTCATCAAGTTTTTTCTGAACTTCTTCTGGTGAAGCTTCTTTAATTAGCCAATTCAAAGCTCTGGCATAAGTAGCAAAAGCAATAGTGTGCGAACCTTGTCTAGTTTTTATAGGACCGTCTTCTGTCTCCTGAATTTGGTAAAAACCAGCTGATCTCTTAACTTTTACACCATTAATAAGATTGTTTTTCTTGTATTTAACAAACTGAGGCAAATCTTTTCCGTCTTTTAAATCTTGGACAAACTTATTAATATCATTAGGCACTATCTTATCAATATTATCTACCACATATCCTCCTAAAATATATCCAAAGACTATCTAAGCTTAAAAATTTAACTGGTTATTAAGCAATAAAGAATTTAGTGACAGCAAAAACATAACTTAAAATCTCTTGAGTAAAAGAGAGAGAAATTAAATTTTTTATTCCAATAATTCTTGGCAAAATGTTAAATTTTAAATTTCAAAATTACCCTCTCAAGCAACAGTCTTGATAGATTAGAGTCTTGCTTGACTCAACTTTAAGGAGGAGTCTATGGGGAAAAAAGAAGATCCATTTAGGGATATCGTCTTTTATACAGTTCTCAAGATGATCAATGACGCAAATAAAGGAGATAATGCAAGATTTATTAAATTGATCGATGCAATTGAAATAGCTACTTTTACAGAAACGCCCCTCAAAAAAAAATCGCCTAGCCCTTCTCCTCATTACATTATTTCCTGTGTAGAACAAACAACTCCTAATCAAAGTCTAAATTTATCTTTTTCAATTGAAAGAAAAGACTGGAAACCCTTAGCCACCGATGTTGTTTTTATAGAAAACAGGCGCATTCCTCCAGGAGGAACACCTACAAAGATAGGAGATTTGGCAGTCAGCTCTATCTTTGTCTCTTTATATGAAAATCCTTCCCCCGAATGTCGCAGTCTAGTCGAGCAGCTCTTCCAATTAGCCCATTTACTTTCCATCTGTGTGAATTGGTATGAAGAGGAATTTTCACGATTTTTAAAAAGCAACTTGCAAGGGACTTCCAAATTAAACAGTTTAACAAAGAACTGGATAGAAAAAACAGTTTTAGATATCGATCTTCTTAAAAATCCAGAGAAAAAGTATCAAATTCAAATATGTGAGACAAAAAGAGTGAAAGAGCTGTTTGCTGGCGCCTATGTAAGCTCTCCTCGAAAAATAAAACAATACCCCTACGATCCAACCCATTTGTTTGTAAGTAAGCACTCAAAAGAAGGCGCCTATTCTTATTTACTTAAAGAACCTAATTTACGTACTCCTGGAATTATCATTGAAGACCACCAATACAAACACTCCCCGTGCTGGCCTAAATCCAGCACATCACATTCTCAAGCTGTGGGTGATACTTTCCATGACTTAACTAGAGAAACGACAATCGCTGTTGCTAACATTATTGTAGAGAGTGATGCTCTACGAGATTTCTTTGATGAAATTCCCGAGAGAACAACTCATAACATTAACATCCCCTTTAAAAAAATGGTGTGGGTTTATGATAAAAAATCCAAACAGCTGTTCGAACAATTCATAGACAAACAAAATGCAAGTAACAGGGGTACAGGCATCCCTCCGTTGAAAACCAAATTACTCTATTCTTCAAAGGGAGAAATAAGAGAAGTGGCCACAATTGGCATCTACTACAAATTCTTTCCCGATGATCGCTATTGGCACATTCATTTTTTCCCTAACTCAAGCTGTTAGAGCAACTTCAATTCTTAAAAAATACTTTTTAATAATCTAGCTATTTGACTAATATATTTGACAGGAGGCAAAAGTATGTTTGAAAATACATCATTACTCAGAGAGACTCTCAGCTTACTTTTAGATTTTGTTCCAGTTGTTGGAAGTGGCAAATCAGTTATTGAATGCGTCAGCGGCAAAGATTACATTACAGGACAACACGTTAATCGTTGGATTGCTGCAGGAGGCATAATATTAGGAATTGTGCCATTTGGCAAATTACTCACTAAAGGAGAAAAAACTGCTCAACTAAGTGAAAAAATAGCCTCACGAATAGTTTATAATGCCGATAGCAAAAAAGAACTCACCCAAAGATTAGAAAGAATTATCCCTCATAAAGCAGAAGATTTAGAGGAAAGTTTGATTATTCAAGAAATCAGAAATCTTGATAAAACCAAGTTAAAAGATCGCTACGGGATTGATGCTGTTAAAAGCGATCTGCAAAGAGGCCATACATCTGATCCAAATTTAATCGACCAAATCCATGTACAGCTCATGCATGGTGGTCATGCTGTTCACAAACATTGGTTTGCAAGTAAAAAGAAACTACTCGAGCATTTATCCGTCAAACAACAGAAAAAAGTTCGATCTGCTCTCGATGACAGTGATGAAGTCTACGAATATCTCATGATTGTTCTGAAAGATTCAAAAACTTATAGAACAAAACTTGATAGAGACATGATTGGCTTTGCCAATCATGAGAAAAAAGTTCTTATTATTCATAACCCAAATAAGAATCAGCAAGGAACTTTTTATTATGACGAAACTCCTCTTAAAAAACTGGAAAAAATACTTGAGAAAGAAAAAGGACGTTAACTTTCTAACTTGTTGCTATCATTTACTAAACGTCCAAAAACTTTTTGATTGCTTTTTTTAAGTTAAAATTTATACGATATCTTTTAAGTAAAATTTTCATTGGCTAGATTTTAAAGCTTTTTAGAGATTTTAGGAGAGCAAATATGAAAATCCCCAATTTCCTTAAGTTTAAATTGCCCAAGTGGAATGTTAAAGTCCCCAAAATTTTTCACTCATCACTCTCTTTCTATTCTGCTTGGAAAAAATTCATTAAGCAACTCCCTCCAGAGTCTCGTTCGATACTTAAAACCTATCAACATTTTATTGTCCTGGGACCAAAAGAAAGTGGAAAAACTAACCTCATTGAAGGACTCGTTGAACAAAGTCAAGATCTCTACCCGTTTGAAACAGTCTATAAAGAACACCCCGATATCCAGTTTTACTTAGGACCTCAACAAGTCATCCAAGAATTATCATTTCCAGCACTAGAAAATCGGACAATTAAGTTAAGAAAGCAAGTGATTCGCCTTTGGAAAAAACTCTATGCCAAACAAGATCCTATCGTCATTGTCTCTTACAACTGTTTCACGGCTTCTTATGATCTGAAAGAACTGAATAAATACGCTCAACTTGTGGCAGGTAAGATCTCACTACTCACAGAAATTAGACAAGCGCCTATTAAAGTACGCGTAGCCCTCACCTACTTAGACACACTGCCAGGCTATCTTGAATTTGCGAGATTTCTCAAACAGCAAAACATCAACTTTAACATATCTTTATCCTCAGACTTTGAAAGCAACACTCTTCTCACTCAATTTAAAACATTTGCAGAAGAGAACCACACTCTTATTTTAACCAGCGTATCTGATAAAGATTATGTTAAGATTTCAGGATTTTTCAAACAGCTTCCTCTCTTTTTTTCCACAATTGAAGAATTTTTAAGAAGTTTAGTCTCTAGGGTATCTTTTAAAGAGTCTATTATTCTAGACAGCGTATTTCTCACATCCAATCAAGAAAGCAGCACCTCATTCAATCTATTTCACTGGATTAAAGTTCCTTCAAGAGCTATTTTTTTTAGATATCCTCAGCTCAAACATCAACTGACAGCCGTAGCTGTTTATCTCATTTCTGCATCTTTTCTGTTTACCTCTTACTTTAAATCACGCTATGAATTATCCCAGTTTCAAAAAGGTATTGAACTACTGGACCTTTTTCAAGTCACAACATTTGAGCAAGAAGTTGTCCCCGAGCTGACAAACTTCTTACACCCTAGATACCAACATTACTCTCTATTTTTTGATCAAAAACTTAAAACCATGCAAGCAAGACTTGCCCATCGCATTTGGAAACATGTCATAGAAGCCCCCTTTAAAAAAGCTGCTTTAGAAAGTCATGGTGAATTCAAACATCTCTACTTCTTAGGTCTTTTGCACGCCTCTTCCAATAGCAATTTAAAGAAATTCATCTTTAATAATTCCTCTCAATGGGCCCGTGCTCTGAACATGAATGAAGATCTAATTAAGATCTATGTCAATTCTTGCTCATCCGTCATCGATCCCAGTGAATTTCACTTAAGCAAAGTTAACCCCTTCTTACCTTTATCTAGTTTAGAGCCTTGGGTAAACTTCTTTAAGAGATTTGAAGAGATTATTGAACAACCATTGATCGTTGATAGCCATTTTAGCGACATCATGAGCGATGTCGATAAGTTCTTAGTTGCCATCAACCGTATGAGAGATGATCCCATCGTCTTTTCGATTGCTTCTTTATTAGAAGAAGGCTCTTTATCACAAGAGGATGAAAACATTGTTGCCATTCGATGGATAGGAAGAAATATCGATGCCCTAGAAAGTTTCTTCTCATTTTTGCGCCACACATCTATTCCTCATGCAGATGTCCAAGGCATGAACCTCTCTCAATTCTTTGTCAGAGTTAAAGATATTGCAAAACTCTCTGAAATCGATGCTCAAGTCTATAATTTTGCTCTAGCCAGCCATGTCTTTACTTTCGACACCAAAGTATGGTCTAAGCTTGTCTTAGCTTATGACATTGAACAAGCGATGCAAAATTATATCGCTCTCAATACCGAATCAAATGGAAGCATCTTCTTTCAAAATACCTTTGAAAGTCCTGCTCCCTCTTTTAACCTCACCGATGAGTCTTTCCCTCACTTTAAAGTCAATATCGTGATTCCTGGCAGATATTCTCGAGGAGATTATGAAAAGAAAGTGAGATCAACAGCTGAAAAATTAGCTGTTTTAGTTGAGTCTCTTCCTATTCATTTAGAAGAAAAAAAACGCTTTGCCAACTTTTTAGTCAAAGAATCGATAGCTTACATCAAAAATTACCAAGCTAAATACATAGGTTTTTTCGAGTCGTGCGATATCCAAGGAAGATCAATTGAAAGTCTTAAGAAAATCCTTAACAATCTGACTCAATCCTCTGCTAATTTTTATGAATTTCTCAAAAATGTCCAACAGCAAACAAGCGTATTCTCAGAGCCTATGTTATCTATCAAAAACATGGAAGAGCTTAATGAATTTGCTTTTCTCAATACGATATTAACACCTAAAGATGGAGTAGCTCCCATTTCCGATTACCAAAAACTCTTAGAAGAGTTATTAAAAGAACTAGACACCCCTTCCACTGAAGCAAACAATCAAGACTTCGAACTCTTATCTCCTTATTTAACACCTGCAGGAAGAATCAGTCTCAATATCTGCCATAACACCCCTTTCTCATTTTTAACAAAAGCTAAACAATCGCTTCAAAGTATGGGAGTACCGGAGAAATTTCAAGAGACCTTTTTAAAACCCATTCTACATTTAAACCGCCTTGGCTTAGAAGAGCTTAAAGCATCTATTGAAAACATTTGGAACTCCCATCTATCTATTAAATTTAATCTCGTTCTTTCCAAATTTCCTTTTAATCCAGACAGTGAGCACACCGCATCTGTCCAAGAAGTTGAGCAGCTATTTCACCCAACAAGTGAACATTACCACATGCTCAAACAAGTCATCAATGCTTCTTGTCAAGAAAGAGATGGTCATTTAGTTCCCATTGATTCGGCCCATATGTTATTTGATCAAACAATCTATGATCAATTCAATCAAGTCTCAAAAATTTCTCAGGTTTTGTGGGATCTGGACGGAAAACCACAACCGTTTACCATCAAAATCAAATCTGTGCCGTTTATAGCCTCTCTAGATAAAAATCTCTTCCCCGTTCTTTCCTATCTCATCATTGGTGATCACTCTATTTATAATCTTAACCAAGACCCTGCCTGGCAATCTCTACAAATCGAATGGTGGAAAGACACCACCTCATCAGCAGGCTTAGAGCTGTTAAACAAACAAACAAAAAGCAAATCTTATCTGACCACTCAAACATCTCAGACACCTTGGAGCTTTTTTAAACTCTTAAAACAAGCCAAAGCTCAACCAAACGGTATCTGGAGCTGGAATCTTCCCTCAAAAGAAGGGAAAGACTCGAAGCAAATTTCTTTCTGTTTTGAAGTTGACCCTGAAACCATTTTATACTCTTATAGGTCACTATGATGAGATACTTTCTTTTTTTACCACTAACACTCCTTCTCTTTTCTTTTGAACTCTTTGAAACTGGAAAAACCTCTATCCAAATCAAAGCTCTTAAGAAAGCTAATCACAACACCCCTTTTTACGTCCTTGTTAAACCTTCATCTTTCGCTGACTTCCTCAAAGCCGACTATCATAAACTAGTCGAAGAAAAACTCACCAACGAGTCTCAGTTTCTAGAAGTTGCCTGTATTATCCCCGGACAAACAGAGCTACTTCAAATAAAAACCCCAGAAAAAGATGCGATAGCCGTTTATTTCTTATTCACCACACCTGGCGATGAGTGGAAATACTTTATCGACAAAGAAGGCCCTCGCAAAATCAAGATACTCGTAGGAGACAATGAAATCTGCGCAACTTCTCGATTTTAAGTTAGACAAATTCAAAGAAAGTTGGTGGGCCACAACTCCCCTAACCTATGATGCTCAAAACAAAATCAATCAAAGCTATCACGAATTTGAGCTTTTTTGGAACTCTGTATGGGCTCTTCACTCATCAATTAGCCCCAATCCTTCCAAAAGTCTTCTAAACACTCAGTATGACTTTTACTATGACTGCATCTTACGTCATCCAGAGTCTCACATCGCTTTTTCCCAAATAGAAGAAGGGGGTTTTGTCACCTCATGGTCTTACAAAAAACTGCACCGCTGCATCAATTATCAACTCAAAAAATGGCTCAAACAACCACCTAAACCACAGACTTTTGCAGCCATCATCATATCCCCTGGAATTGAGTTTGTCATAGCCTTAATGGCAGCCCTTCGCTTAGGACTTATCATCTGCTGCCTCTCTCCCCAGTCTCTTTGCCTTTCTCCCTCTCATCTCTCATCTCTTCTAAACAAACTACAGCTTGATTTAATCATTTCTAAAAAACCCTTAGAGCACATCACCACACCTACCCTTCTTATCGAAGACTTAAGAGAAAGTGATGAGGATCCTCTCATAGACTCCTATCTTTATCCTGCCGAGCAAACCCTACAATTTTCCCTAGCTCTTCATCGCAAAGAACCCTACATTTTTCTTCCTCTGGATGCTCACACAACCTACCTGCAGGCTCTTCGTGACGGCCTCTTAGCCCTCAATTTAAAACCAGAAACACCTTGGATCACTCCCTTTGCCTGCCCTTTACTCCATGAGCCTTGGCAAACACTTGCCTCCCTTCTTTGTGGAGCTCATCTCATGCATGTAACCGATGAGACTCTGATCAATGATCCTCTCATTTTAAAAGATAAAAAACCTCACCATGTCCACTTTTCTAGACAACTCTTAAATTTATGGACAAAAGATCCCGGCTGTCCTTCTAAATCTCTCAAATCATTTTCGATCTCTCCTACCGACTTGAGATTTCCTTTTTGGAAAAGCTTGATCCAAATCAATGACCTAGAAAAAATCCCCTCCTTTCAAGCCTTGATCGATAATTCTCTAGGAGGGATCACGCTTTTATCCAAGCCTACCACCCATTGCCCCGATCTCTATCTCAAACCCAGCTTTGGAACTCCGTGGCAATTCAAAAATTTCAATAAATCCCCTATCGGCTCTTTATCTCAAACCCTACTCTCTCCCCCCAATATCCAAAAAGAATCCAATTATCTTCTCTCCCAAATTAACGACGATTTTCTGCTTGTCTCAACAGACAAACCAGCTAAAGAAGGCATCACACTCCCTCTCAATCATCTAGAACAAACCCTCTCCTCTCTTCCCTTTGTCAAAAGTTGCCTTATCTATCCCACGTCCAAACCCCACGACTCTACAAACTCCCACCTCACCTATCTCATCTTTGTTGACCCTGCTAAAAACGACATCTCCGAAACTACCAAACAATCCTGGTCTCAACAAATACACTCTCTTATCACAGAACACATAGGCTCTATCTTCACTCCCGATCACATCGAATACTTCTTCCTCATTCCCAAAATGACAGGCTCCCTCCCCGATCGCACGTGGTGCCTTAATCAATATTCTTCCGGTCTTCTCTCAAAGAAAAATAAGACCCAAGTCTACCAACTCCTCAGCATCCTCAAAAAATTGATACAAGATGCTCTATCTTCATAAAAAAATATTGCAAAATTAAAAGAAGCAGTCGATAATTCGTTTCACCAGATAGCTACAGACACCTAAAAAACAATAAAAGGGTTTAGCTCATGCGTTATTTCACACCGTTGGTATGTCTTACTCTTATTTCTTTTTCTCTAGCTGCTGATGAAGCATCTAACAAAGATCCAAGACTTATAAAATTAGAAGCAAAAGAAGCTGAAGCTAAGAAAAAGATGGAAGGTATAAAGGAAGGTATAGCAGCCAATTCTGATCAAAAAAACAAAGAAGAATTATCAAAAGTAGAGAAAAAATTAAGAGCGGCTATCGATGTCAAAACCAAAAAAGATGTCTTAGCAAATCTACAACAACAAAAATCCTTTAAAGAAATAGAAATAAATAACCTAGAACAACCCAGCGGTGTCTATTCTACTTATACTGAAGATGATATATTAAAAACCTTGAAGAGCGAAAAAGCAAACCTAGAAATAAATAAAATTCCCCAAGCAGACAGAGAGCTAAAAGATGCAGAAAATACATTACTTTCAATAGATTCAAGTATAAACCTTAAAGATACAAATCTGCAAGAGACTATTCGTAATCTGGAAAAAGAGAAGCAGAAAGCACAACAGTCGGCGGATGGCAATAATAATACAAATGAATCTCTAGACCAAGCTACAAAACAATGGGATTCTATACGTTTGCAAACGATTAAAGCTTATGATCCTATCCCTATTGTCGATTGGATTAATATTACGCAGATCAAAAGCTTTTTTAGTCCTGAATTTTTTTCTATCCCTAACCGAGAAGAGTATTTTAACTGTATTAACTCTTTAACTCGCTATTACATAGACATACAACCTTATGGCTTTTCTTCTAAATTTGATCTAGGAGAAGATTCTTTTAAATTAAATTCGATAGGAGTAGCTGTCCAAGGAGGGCTATCTTTAAATGAGAGATGGATTTTAGGAGGAGGAGTTGGATATTGGCATTCAAAGCTTGATTATAAAATTCATTTTGAGAATGATTACATAGGTAATCAAAATGATGTTAGTAATAGTCTTTATGCTGGACCCTTTGTTGCTTACTTATTTGACAGAGGCTACCTGCAATTAAGGGCTATAGGAGTTTATAATTCTTATTCTCGAGAGGAAGAACCAAAAATAGGTTGGGATTTTGATGCAACTTTAGAAGGAGGTTTAAATTTTGAAATCAAGAAATTTATAGGCCCCTGTTTCTTTGTTCAGCCAAATATTAAGGTTGATTATTTAATGGTTTTCCAAGATGAAAATGAATCTACTAAATCAGTACACGTTAATCAAGCCAATTTTCTCTCTTCTCGTGTAGCTGTTCAATTTTTAAAAGAATTTCATCAAAATAACCAAGGGATTATCATTCCAAGTCTTTCAGCAGGATGGGTTTTAATGCAGCCTTTGTCTCAAAGTTCAAATTGTGCAGACAGATTTGAGAGTATCAACTACAAAAGCAGCAATCAAGCTTATGTTGGAGCCAGTTTAACAGGAATTCATAAGAGTGGCATTTTACTATCACTAGGGTTTGATGCGTATATCGCTAAACTTTACCCAGTATATGCCTATAATCTAAAATTGTCATTTCAATGGTAGGTATATATGTTCACCTCACTGACAAAAGAAGAGGTGAACATACCTTATGACTCAGTTATTATGTTAATTTCATATCAATCTATTTGTGAAATATTACCATTGTTAAAACTAAACCTACTATTTTCCACTTCTGACAAAGAAGACTCTGAAGCGTTAGCTTGACCTAACATTTGGTGTGATAAAGTGTTTGTTTTATTTTCAGTAAACCCATAAGTCAATTTTTTTCGTTCTCCACTTTGAAAATTTTCTGATCCAGCATTAGCTAGCAAAGATTGATGAAATGAAGCTTCGACAATCGGATAACTTCTTATAAAAGCTTGAATATTTGCCAATAAGGTTTCTTGACCAAGAATTTCCAATTCAAGTTTTGCTTTTTTACCAATAAGATCACTTTCCTCTATAATTATCGGTTTTAACTCTACCCAGTGTGTGCGTAAAAATTCTCTAAAAGGCTTTTCACATATTCTCATTAACTGAGGCGTTCCTTCTATGTAGTCTCTAAGACTTTTTACATTTTGTTGTAGACACCCAAGTCTCTCTTGCAAATTACTGATTTCTTTTCGAAGAATTTCAAGCTTTATTCTTCTATTGTCAGAAGGAAAAAAAGGACTCCATATTCTTTGCCAGAAAGAAGGCTTTTGATTAGGGATGCCTAGTCTATTTGGCTGATTAGGATTATTAAACCATCGTGCTATTGGATTCATATCATTTTCCTTATATAAATTGTTAAAAGAAAGAGAAAAAAAATACTTTATAATATAAATTGCGATAAACAAATTTAAAGCAAAAAATAAAGAATCGAAAATCTTATAAAATATATAACTTATAGTTAAACCAATCATAAGCACATGCAAATCTTTTATCTGTGTTATTTTAGCTTTTAAAGAATCCCTGTCTATATTTTTTTCTGCAAGCAAGAATCTCGTAGGGGTAACATGTAACATAAAATTCGGTTTTTGTCTATTTGCCAGGGGTTGGCTAGGATTAAGCCTAAATTCTTCTATTTTTAAGCTCATACACTTATTCCTCCTTATCTTTATTCAAGAAGTCTTTTTATTTTACTCGATCCTTATGTTACCGAGCTATATATCTTGCATAAGTTTCTTCAAAATTAGTGCGATTGCAAGCTACTGGAAAAATGGTTTGTAAGGCGCTTATTTCCTCATTAGTGTCCTGATCGAATAGTCCTTGTGTTGCTAATTCGTTTTTTCTTTTTAATAATACTTGTACTCTTTCTAAAATAAGACGAGCAGTAGTATTTAATCTCTGTTCTTCTAACACTCCCATTTTAACCAGAGCATGACGTCTGGCAACACTTCCCTGCACTAAAACAACTTTGCCATGATAGTCCGTTGCCCATCTCCAAATTAATTTAACCCACTGAAACGCTCCTTTCACTTCTTTTAATCCCTCAATACAACGCCTATCGCTTGCTTTTGCTGTAATAAATTCTGCTTTATAATCAGTAATTGCTTGCCTTCCAAGTTGATCTATTTTCCTAATAGATTCAAATCTAGGAGACACATTAGCTCGCTGTGACAAAGAAATTTGAGGTTGCTCTAAAAGATCTAAAAAACTTGTTAAAAAAGGTATGTTGTTAGTTTCTACAGGAGACAAGGGCATTGGATATTGCTGTAAAAAACTATCTCTTCTATCCGGATCTTCTAAACAGGCTAAACGATCCATACGTGTGGGATATGGATTAACTTGAAGATCTCTAAAACGGTCTGTAGTTACAAGAGTCATACAATCCTCCTTTTGTTTACATAAAAATGCTCAAATGACGCATTTGTTAAAAAATTTTAAAAATCTATGGAAAAATTTTAATACCATATTTAAATTAGCCCTTTCTATCAACTCCCATTTTCCAATAAATTCTTTTAAATTTTTAGGAAACAATCTTCCAACTGGAGTGGTAGCTACACTTAATTGAAAAACAAGAAAAGGCATTACTAAATCCCAATTAGAAAAAAAGTCGATATCTAGATCTTCTTTTAGAGCATTTAATGACAGATTTAATTCTTCCTTTTTTTTCTTTATATCAATCTGTCTAAAGGAAAGCTCTCTAAAGACAAGTTCTTGGTTTCCTCTTCCAATATTAGATGAATCAGTATTAGCTGACTCAGCAGAACCAGTATTAAGTGCCCTATTTACAGCCTGTTTTGTCCCTTTTAATCTAGTCAATTGTGTTTTATTAGGATTTAGAAGTTGTAAATCCGTCTCAATTTTAGACAATTTATCATATATCGTCTTTAGATTTGGAAGGCAGTCTTTTATATCTTTACCCGTACTTAATCTAGTATAATTCTCCTTATTAATGTCATTTAAAACACCTGTCAAATTAGTAAATCTTTCTAACAATTCTAGGATAAGATCTTCTGAATCCGTATTAAACAAACAACTATTTGCACTGTCTTTTAATTTGTTAATAGAAATTTCTATTTTTTGTATCTGATTTTTTAAACTTTCTTCTCCATCTTCTACTTTTATAAGTCTTGATACCAATCCGTCTGTTATATCTTGAATATTTTTACATAAATCTAGAATAGTGGTATAAGCTCCAGAGATTTTTTGCTCTATAGAAATACCTCTGTTATCTTCTTTAATGTCGTCAGCAATAGACCAAATCTCTTTAACTCTGGCTCTAAATTTATAAGAAGTAAGACTAGTGGATAAGAAAAATTGTAAATTTTTTAGCTTTTTAAAATCTTCTTCTGTCACGTTATTTTCTTCACTTAATTTACAATTATCAATTTTTTCTATTAAAATTTTGTTAAGATAAACATCACCATTCTGAAAAAAGCCTTTTCCTCGCATAATTGTGTAGTAAATTTTACAGCAAATCATCAATCCATAGTGTGAGATCAAAGCATAACGTGGCCATCTGCTTTCTCGAGAATAAAAAGACTCATGAAAACAGGGACCAAGATCAGATTGTACAAATATTTTCGTACATTTTCCGAAAAACATTAGAAGCGTAAATGCTTTTTCTCTTATGCGTCTATCTGGATTTGATGTATAATTATTATAAGTACTGACTGTTTCTTTTATGGTTAACCCTGCCACATGAAAAATTTTAAAAAAAGTTAAGATCTGCAATGGTTTGGAAAAAGAGAAAGGTAATAGATTAAAATCACTAATTCTTTCTGCTAGTGAACAAAGAGGAGCTGGTATCCAAGAAAAATAAGTCGGATTTCTAGCTTGATTGATAAAATAAAGACCTCTAATACAATCTGAGGCTACTTGCTCTATACCACTTTTAACAAAAGTCTTATCATAAGACTCAAAAATGTCTGTTGTTAGATTAAAAAATTGTGTTGCTACTGGATCGCTCATAGTTTATCCTTTTTTTAAAATTCAAGGTAACCACTTAAAGAGAAAATATATCATGACCTTCGAAGATAAAATTTGTCAAGCTTATATTGAAGAGCTTCAACAACTTGAGAAGTTTAGGTTGACACATTCAGAGCTGTATCAAGATACACCTCTGGAGACGGAAGATCCTTATACGAAGAGGCTGATAGAGGCGCTGGCTTTTTTTGGAGCGAAGGCAAGAGTTGCTGGTGAAAGACGGGTGACGGAGATTCATCAGAGGCTGTTTCGGCAGTACTTCCCCTATCTTGTGAATGATTTACCGACGTTTGGGATGGTGCAGTTTAAGCCTTCGATCAGGTTTCCAGAGAAGGTGGTGCTAAATGCGGGTACTGAGCTTTTCTTCAAGGCAGAGGATGAGTTTAAGGCGGTTTTTCAGACGCTTGATCCTGTGGCTGTATTTCCTGTGTTTTTAAAAAAGTTTCAATTTGACAGGCAGCAAACGGGTGGGTGGCGCTGCTTGATGCAGTTCTCTACTTTACATATTAGCACAGAGGAAATTGGTTCTTTTAAATTGTATGTGAACCATCTGAATAATTTTTTCTCCTCTTTGAAAGTTGGATTTTCTATGGTGCGGTGTTTGAAGAAAGCTCAAGTGTTCTATGATGAGCGTTTGGAAGAGAAAGAGGGATTGGAATGCTCTATGAAGTTTGGGTTAGATGCTAGTCAGAGACAAGTATTTTATCACGAGATTGAGCAATTAAGATCGCTGTTTCATTTGCCTCAGCAAGAGCTTTTTATGACATTTGATATTCCGCCGTGTGGAAAGAGATGGCAATCCTTCACTTTGTGTCTTGATTTTGATGAGTCGTGGCCTGAATTTACTTTTTTAAATGGGGATTCTTTGATTCCATTTGTAGTGCCTATTGTCAATCTTAAAAACTCTGCTGCAGAACCTCTGATGTGTGATGGAACAAAAGAGGCTTATCCCTTGTTGCATCCTGATCCTCTGTATAGATTTGAGCTTCACACTCTTTTGGGTGTGTATGAAGTGCAGCCGGGAAGCAAAAAGTTAATCAAACCGGGAATTTTAGGAGATGGGAGTGAGAGTTTTGAGATTGATTATTTTAAGAAAGAGCTTTTGATTGATTTGCCGCAGACTTTTGCAGATCCTAAGATTGTGTACACGGAGGCTTTATGGTTTCAACCCTCTTTTTCCGATTATGTTCATAGGGAGTTAAGTCTGTATTGCCAAGAGGCATCTGCTTATGGGCTTGAAATGCGCCTACTAGATTCTCTCTATAGAGGAGAAAAGACAATTGAAGAGGATCCTCATTTTTTGATTCGTATCTTGTCTTTAAAAAACCAAAACAGCCTCAACTTAAATGAGATTCTCTTTATTTTGAAAGCGATGAACAAACTAGAGATGGGTGTGTTTGGCACAGTTGTGGAAACAATTAGAGACTTGAAAGTCAGTCAGAAAAGAGATGCAAAAGGATACCAGTTTATAATGGAGTATGCTTTTTATCTTAAAGATTTAGGTGATCAAAAGTGGGAACTTGTCGTATTATTTTTTAAATATTTACATAGGTTGCTGAATGCTTGGCTTCCTAATATTGAAATTGAGACGCAAGTTTACTTTTCAGAAGCTAAAAAACCTTTGATCATCAAACAAGGAGATGACTATGAGTTATCCGCTTTGGCAAGAAATTTCTTTTTATCTGGGTGAGATTGATAAAGAGAAAGAGATATTCGAAAAACAAGGCTTTCAGCAAGAGACTGTTGAGAGCATGCGAAAGAAAATCGCTGATTTCTTTGATGAACTCAAAGGTAGTTTAGAGCAAAAGCTCGACAAAAATAATGCTTCTTTGATTTTATTTGCATTGGTAGCTGCCATCGATGAAGAGATGCAGAAACCTGATTATATGCGCTATAAAATTAAGTGGAATCCTCTGCAAAAAGATTTTCAAGGATCTTATACAGGTGGAGAAGTTTTTTTTACAACAATCGATCATATTCTCGATAATCCTAAAATCCCTTCTATTGTCTATGAAGTTTTCTACTTTATGCTTAAAAGAGGTTTTCAAGGAAAATATCGAGAATCTAGAACTCAGCTACTCAAATACGCTGATTTATTAAAGCAGAAAATTCCTG
>CAYUZN010000011.1:17568-26872 GCA_964449295.1 uncultured bacterium
ACATCTGCTGGAAAAACACCTCATAGTCAGATTATAAATACTCCTGTCAAAACAGGGAAACTGAAAAAATGGCATTATTACATGCTGGCTTTGACTCTATTTCTTGCAACGGCAGTTGGTCTTTATTTCTTCTCAAACTGGGATTTATAGAGGTATGGAAGAGCTTTACATTGAAAAATTTTTTCTCGATAAAGAGGCTTCTGTTAAACTCTCTTTAGAAGAAAAAGCTGATCTACCAGAGAAAACCCAGTCATCAGACTCTCTTGACAAACTATCTCAAATGTTTTTATTTTTGCGTCTTCTGAAAGAAGACTGTGAAAAGCTCTTAAAAAAAGCTCCTTTTCTTTCTCTAGCTCTTCACAAACTGGAAAAGGCTATTTATTCCAGTGACTATTCAGAAGCACTTGTCCTTATGGATGAGTTGGAAGAGTTTCTCGATCTTATTTATCGATAGACATTTATCGGAACAATCAGTTAAAGAGACAAATAAGAGCCTATATCTTTGAGGGAACATGAAAAAAATAGCTGTGAGTTTAGCCCTATTGATCTCTTCAACTCTTCTAGGAGCTACCATTGAAGATAATCACTCAGATGGAACAATACGCGTTGTGCCAGTTGAGCCGACACCTCAACCAGAATCAGTTGAAATCCATCTGGCATTTCCTGAAATGGGCGAAGTCAAAGAAAAAAATCCAGTAGCCCTTCAAGTGAGATTAGAAGGATATCCCATTGGTTATGACACAGATCTTCCTAGAGCTAAAGAGATTCGCAATAACAGATCAGGACAAGCGCTTCGCATCCTCATAGACAATGAACCTTACGTAGAAATTAACGATGCCATTGATGATTTTACCGATTCTGAAGAAGCTGATTTTAACTCTATTTTAGAAACTAAGATTCCCTACAATTTAAAATCAGGAGCTCATTTAATCAGGATGTTTCTCGTCAGGTCCTATGGAGAAAGCTTAAAAGGTGGAGAGACATTTACAGCTTCTTACTTTTTTGTAGGATCTAAAAAAACAAATAACCCTTTCGATCTTTCCCAACCTTATTTGACTTATAATCAACCTGAAGGAGATTACCCTTCTAAAAAGCCTATACTTTTAGATTTTTATCTCTCAAATACCCAACTATCTAAAGATGGATATAAAGTTCGTTTGATCATCGATAATAAAGACAAACGGCTTCTGACAGAATGGACACCCTACTATATTTATGGCCTTAACCCAGGGTCTCACAAAATTAAATTAGAGCTGTTAGATCCTCAAAATACTGTTTTGCCAGGTTTTTTTAAGGATACTCAACGAACAATTGTGGTTAAGTAGATAATGGCTCGGGAGTTGTTGAACTTCTTTCTTTTTCTTTATCTCTAGCGGCTCCTTTGAAGATTTGCTCTATTCTGTAAAGAAAAAAAGCGCTGGTAGCAAGCTTAAGAAACACTGTTGAAGATTTAGAGATTTCTCTTAGCACTTCTTTATAGTTAAGACTTTGAATTGCCACAGAAAAAATAGTTTTGAAAATTGGCCTACAGGTTTCATAGATATAATAAGTGATGGCATATCTGGCAACTAAACGCCTTAAATGAAAGTGTGTTTGCGAAGAAATCTTATCTAGTGAAAATGAAAAGATATCTATAGCAATAAATTTAGCAACAATTTCTACGTGCTTTTTCTCTAAATTACAAATGTCTTTAAAAATTTGAACTCCAAATATTAAGATATGCATTTTTTTTGCTACATAAAAACAGGGTCGAATAAGAAGACGACTCTCTTCATCAGGCTCTATCATCTCACGCTCTTGTATTCCTGGCTCGACGAAATGCTGAACCTTTTGCATAAAAGAGTCTTTATGGTAGCTTCCAGAATAAACTACTAGATCTAATATATTGGTAATTCCTTGGATTCCAATTAAACTATAAGTTATAGCTTTAACTGTAAAAGATGGTTTTAAATGTTGTTGAAGAGCTAATAGAGAAAAAACTGTAGAAGCAACATTACTTACAGAACATAACGCTTTATAAGGATAGCCATCTTTCTCAACAGGTAAATGGCCATAAGGAAGATCATATAAAAATCTACTATGCATTCCTTTTGCGATTCCATTTAATATAGAACTTAAGACTCGTGTTTCTAGCATTTGTGTCATACTAACCTCCATGGTCAAAGAAGATAGTATAGAAGCACATATCTTTTTGATCTATGAAGTTTTCGAGATGTCTTCATAGATCTCTTTGACTAACCTAGGAAACTGCTCTATTAAATAGAAAGGGATCGATAATACAGACTGATTGAAAGAAAATGGCAACTCTGAAATACGCACTCCCGCCGGAATCTTCTTTTCTTCCATGAAAATCTTTAGTGAGCGTAAAGAGCCTATCGCTCCAGCTTTAACTTCTATAGGGACAATCCATGAGTCTAATGCCACTAAATAGTCAATCTCAGCACTGCTACTCTTTTCTTCACGAAACCAAGCATAAAGAGTGTTAACATCATTTTTACCCATGTAAGAGAGAATTTCTTGCCCGACATATTGTTCTGCTAAAGCACCATTATTGATTAGAAGCAAATCTTCTTTAAGCAAAAGCTCAAGACCTAAGTTACAAGCTCTTTTAACAAGACCTATATCGAGAAAAAGAAATTTACATTTTTTTTCGTTCATATGACTGATGAGTGGCAAGCCTGCACCTGAAGTGGCATACACAAGACTAATGAGCCCTGCATCACATAATTTATGCAAAGCATTTTTCAAAGTTCTAATGGGAGCTTTGGGATCTAAGGTTGAATATTTAAGCCATTTTCCAATCAAACCAGGAGCTTTTGCAAAAATTGTTTGTAAGTGAGTATGCGGTGTCCTGCCTGCATACTTACCGAAATCATTTCTAAAAGTTGCTAAAATAGCTGTTTGAATATCTTGACATTGAAAAAGACTTTTAGATTGTAAATACTCTGCAACAACAGCAGGCATTCCTCCAAGAGAAACATAATCTTTTAAAAGAGAGAGAAGCTTAAGGTGAATAACTTCATCTATCTTATCGTTTAAATGAATACCACTTAAATGGTTTCTTAATTCGAGATGCCCTACGGTTTCAAGAAACTCTCCAAAAGATAGCGGCCTTAAGTACATGAACTGAATTCTGCCAACTGGCATGCGAAACTCAGCTTCATTAAGGATAAACTCTAATAAAGAACCAGCCCCAATGATATGTAACTCTGGCATTTGTTCTTTGAAGTAACGAAGAGCCATAATAGCTTGAGGACACTCTTGAATTTCATCGATAAAAAGAAGTGTTTTTCCAATTTTAATGCTTTGCCCTGTCAATAGAGCAATGGTATCGATAATTTTAAAAGGATCAAGGGAGTTAAAACAATTTTTATAATGAGGATATTGCTCAAAATTAAGTATGATACATGTCTCAAAATGATCTCTACCAAATTTTTCTACTGCAAATGTCTTTCCTACTTGACGAGCTCCTCTCAGGAGAAGAGGCATCCGTCTTGCTTGCTGTTTCCAGGCTAGTAAATCTGCCTCAATATCTCGTTTCATAATACACCTTTTTACCTATAAAAGCAGAACTCTGATGCTATTTTTACAAGGCTTTTTTAGGCATCTGATGCCTATTTTACAAGGATATATAAGCAAGTTATTGATAACCAATAATTTAAGACAGCAATTTTGGGTTGCCAAATAAGGATTTATTTCTCTTTTAATTTCTTCCTATCTATAGTACAATTACGTTCTAATTTTTTCAAAAAACATATATGAACATAATCTGCAACTCTCTAGGACGTCTTTCTTATCCTCAGCAAGCTATTATTTACATGACATGTGGCCTTCTTGCTGGAAAAGTAGCGGACTGGACGGTAGTCACATTTTCTCACAGATTAGGACTTCAAAAAGAGCAGCTTTCTTTTTTTGCTCGTTTCACAGTTTTATGTGGATTTGCCGCTTCAACAACTTTAAAGATCACAAACATCTTTGCTGACATTTTTAAAATTTCTTATAAAGGAAAGGCTGCCTTAGTTCTGATTACCTCTTGTCTAAGTTATCTTTCTACTAAGTATTCTTTCCAGTCCCCTGATCTTAACCACAATCTTACGCTTGATGATCCACCTGCAAATGTAAAGCCAGAGAGTAGCGCTAGTGATAACACACCCATAGCGCCAGATCAGGGAGCGATTGAAGAGGCTAAGCAGCATATCGAAGCGCTATTATTACAAGTTAATTCTAATAGAACCCAAGGGTATATAATAGCTCAACAATCTGAAGAGTTATTAAGACTTAACAATAAGACAGGAACATATCTGATTGCGGGGGATCTAGAATTACTTAGAGAGGCAGAAAAATTAGGGGATAAAATTCCTAAAGAAGATCCTATTTGGGCATCTATCTATCTTGCGCTTGCTTCATGTCAAGAATTAGGTTATACAAATAGTGCGGCGACAATAGATTACGCTAAGAAGGCTTTCTATTTAGCAAACCAGTTGGATTCTCTGGATCAAATCTGCAAAATGGACATTTACCTACACTATGGAATTGCCTGCATAAAAGAAAAGAAATTTGTAGAGGCTTGTGATTCCCTCCTAGATGGACTTAAAATAGCTTCGTTGCTCATTAAGAGAGAAGATGAATATTTCTGCTTGGCTTATAAACATCTGAAGTTAGCTGTAGCTGAAATGCCCAAGACAGAAGATAGCGATAAGAATATTAAAGACTATGAAGCTATGCTAGAGTTTCTTTCACTTTATTCAGACTGGTTAAAAACAAGAAAGTCTTTTATAGATGATTTAAAAACAAAGGTCTTAAAGAAAAAATGGAATTCAGTTTGGTTCGAGACTAGCGATCACAAGGGCTTGTCGTCTGAACATATTATTCCTGAAATTTTATGCCTAGCTTTACAAAGTGCAAGAATGAGTCAGGATAAAGACATAAAGGCTAAATTGCCTGAATTCATTAAAAAAGCTGAAGCTCTGTTAGCTACCAATAATCCTATTTTACTCACGCAAGAAGAAAGAATTTCTCTATGTGTTGTTCTATGTGAGCATTATGTAATACTAAAAGGATATAATAAGCTTTACTCAACCTCTCTTAACCTGGTCCCAAGTCAGGGTGATTTTATTGATATACTTGAGGATGAAAAAGTTCCTGCCAAATTATTGGGTTATTACTATGCTTTACAAGCTGCTGTTGGATTAGAAAACCCAGCACTAATTAAAACCAACAAAGACGCTATTTTAAAGTATGATTCAAATAGTTTATCTGGCAAAAAAGGATCGAGTATTAAGAGCTATGCTGAAAAAATTGTATGCCCCTTTTAGTTAGACTATCTCTTTTTATCTGTGGCTTTATAGGAGCTGCTTTGTTTTGCAAAAAGCAAACAGATGGCTTTAGAATTGATAAAATCACATCTCATCTTACCTATCACTCTGAATGGGCAGTGAACTTGCCTGAGACTGATAAAATACAAGAGTGCCTCAATCAACCCTTCAGGTATTTAGGTAAGGGCGCGCAAACTTTTGTATTTGCCTCAGAGGATGGGAAGTATGTGATCAAGTTTTTTCGCTATGATCATATGGGTGATGAGACTTTTATTAGATACCTTCCTTTTGAAAGATTTCAGCTGCGTGTGGCAAAACTTAAACAGAAACTCGAGCAAGATTTCACAAGTTATAAAATAGCCTACGACAACTTAAAAGAAGAGACGGGGCTTGTCTATATTCATTTAAATAAGACACCCTCCCTTTTGCAAAAGATTCACCTAGTTGATAAGCTAGGGATTTCCCATTTTCTTGATTTAGATGATCTCGAGTTTGTCGTGCAAAAAAGAGCCTCTCTTTTAGTTCCTACTCTTCAAGAGATGATCCGAAATGGACAAGATGAGGCAGCTAAATCTGTGATTACTCAGCTGATTTCTTATCTTAAAACGCGCTGTGACAAAGAGATTTTCGATAAAGATCCCGATCTTTTCACCAATTTTGGAGTGATCGAAGGGAAAGTGATTCAAATTGATGTTGGGAGATTTAAATACAAAACATCGGATAACAAGAAAGAGGAAATTATTCGCATTACTGATAAGTTGCACCATTTATTACAAGAAAAGTCCCCGCTTTTAGATAAAGAGCTTCAAAGGTGTATTTATGAAATACCTGATTAAGAGTGTTATTTTTGTGGCAGCTTTTATAGGAATGTCTATCTTTTCTAGACATCAAACAGATGGCTTTAAAATCTGTAAGATTTCATCCAACGTCTCTTTTCATCCGCAGCTGGCTGTTAAACCGGCTCAGCCAGATGAGCTCATTTTAGCCAAACAAGCCTTAGCTCAACCTTTTTCTTATCTGGCCAAAGGCTCACAAACTTTCGTCTTTCTCTCTGAAGACCAAAACTATGTGATCAAATTGATCAGGTACAATCATATCAGACCCTCTCTCTGGGATAGACTGACTTCGAAAGAGAAATGTGCTGCCTTAGATAGTAAATTACAGAGAGATTTTACGAGTTACAAAATAGCCTATGAGCAGTTAAAAGAAGAGACAGGCCTTGTTTTTCTGCATCTGAGCAAAACAGACTACCTTCATCAAAAACTCACGCTTGTCGATAAGATCGGCATAGCGCATACCCTCGATCTCGATCACACAGACTTTATCTTGCAAAAACGGGTTCAACCTTTTTATCCTTATTTAAAAAATTTAATGGATAAAAATAAGGAAGAGGACGCTAAAATAGTCCTGTCTCACTTAGTCTCTCTATTGTTTAACCAATATAAAAAAGGGATTATCAACACCGATGTCGATCTCTTTAAAAATTTTGGTTGTTTAGATAAACAAGCTGTCGAACTTGATATCGGAAGTCTTAGACAAGACATCCCCTCTCATGATATAAAACAGTATCAAGAGGAAATTCTTAAAGTGACCGATTGCCTTCACAACAAGCTCTCTCAAGAGTTCCCCTCTTTAGACTCTCATCTTCTTCAGGAGCTAGCTAATGATAAAGTTTTTATTTAGAATAATAGTTTTAATTATAATTATCCTAGCAACCCTCTATATCACGCACAAAGAAGTGGTCGTTAAAAAAGTCAAAGAGATCGCTAAAACAACTTATAAGTTTATAGATAAAAAGCTTTAAATTTGCTACTCTATAGAGATGTGGTTAAGACTTGTTAAACTTTTTCTTTTTATTATTTCTTTCTATTTCACCTCGTCCTTTTGCACAAAAAAGACAGATGGCTTTTCTATTCGAAGACTGCAGACATCTCTATCTTTAACAAATCAAGGCTCTGAGACTTTAGCAGATGACATTTTGAAACAGCCCTTTCACTATCTAGATAGAGGTGGACAAATGTTCGTCTTTATCTCTGAAGATCAAAAATATGTGCTTAAATTCTTTAAAAATGGGCCCAATTCTTCTACCCCTCTTAAAAAGCACCATCTTAAACGATTAAATAGGGTGATGCGTGATATTGAAGGCTACTTACTCGCCTTTAAAAAGCTTCCTGAAGAATCTGGTTTGATTTTTTTGAAGTTAGACACGCAGACTCCCTTTAACCAAGAAATCACCCTCTTTGACAAGCTAGGAATTCAGCATAGAGTAGATCTTCAGAAAACACTCTTTGCTATTCAAAAGAAAGGAGAGCCTTTGATCTCCTATCTTAAAACTGCAGACAATGTGCAAGATGTTTTTGATTCAGTAAAAGATCTTATCGCTGTGAGAAAATCTCAAGGAATTGATGACCATGACTCTCACTTTCACAAAAATATCGGTTTTATAGGTGGTAAGCCAGCTTTTCTAGATCCTGGTAAATTCGTTGAAGAGTCTTCTCAAGAAGAGACTTTTCCACCTCAATTTGTCACTTGGATTAAAATGAATTATCCAGAGGTTAAGTTGTGAAAATCTTAAAAAAATTTAGCCTCTTCATCGTATTTTTTATACTGTGCGAGAGATTTTGCACCTCTCAAACAGATGGATTTAGAGTATCTAAGATTATAGCATTCCCCTCGCAAGACAAGACGCCTCTTGAGACTCTCTCTCAACCTTTTTATTTTTTGGGATCTGGTAAACAATTTTATGCTTTTGAAAGCAAGGACCACCAAGTCGTGCTAAAATTCGTTAAACAAAGTCGGCGTAAACCCCTTCCTTGGCTTGCTAACCTTCCACTTCCTGCACCACTTAACACCTTCAGAGATCGTTATCTACAAAAACGGGAAAAACGCCTGTCTGAACTTTTAGAGAGCTGCCAGCTTGCTTCTAGAGATCTTGCTCGAGAAACAGGTATTATTGACACGCATTTAACACCTGTACAGCAGCAAACTCACATCGTGACGCTTTTTGATAAATTAGGCGTTGCTCACAGAGTTGATCTAGAACAGACTCAATTTGTGATGCAGAAAAAAGCAACTCTTTTAACGACCTTCTCTCACGAGTCAATTGATGAAATGCTTGAACTTACAGTTTCACTCTCACATAAAGGCGTTGTTAACTTAGATCCTATGATTAAACGCAATTTTGGCCAAAGCCATGGCAAAATGATTCTCCTTGATTTTGGCTCACTCAAAAAAGATAAAAAGGTGACTTCTTTTCCTTACTTGCAAAGATCACTTTTTCTGCAGCTCTTATCATTAAGAGAGCATTTACAAAACAACCAACCCCAAGATGTTGCCTACTTTGATGAACAAATGCAAAAAACTCTTTAAGATCGCTCTTTGTCTCTTAGGCTTTGCTCTTGCAAAATCCTTCTGCGAAGATAAAACAAAAGGTTTTACCTTTACGGCTATTGATAGTCACATCCCCTACGATTCTTCATTAAGTGCTCCCGGGCAATTTACAGATAAAGAGAAAATCCTCTCTCAGCCTTTCTACTTTTTAGATCGAGGAGGGCAATCCTATGTACTCATCAGCCAAGATCAAAAAACAGTGATCAAATTTTTTAAAAAGCAGTACAATGTTCCCGACTCAATTATTTTAGCCATCGATAAGAGCCTGCCTTCTTTTCTTAAACCCTACCGCTTTGAATTTCTCAAAACCCGTAAAGAGAGATTCTATCCGATCTTTGAGAGCTGCCAGCTTGCCATGGATCATCTGAAAAAAGAGACGGCGCTTCTCTACCTTCATCTCAATCCAACAACCGATCTTCCTCCTTTGGAAATTATCGACAATTTAGGCATCTCTCATAAACTTAATCTCAATACCACCTCTTTTATTGTACAAAAATATGGTGAGCGTATTTTCTCTCGTATTGAAGCTAAACTTGCTGAGCATGATATCGCAGGCGCTAAAAAGCTCATCCACACTATGTTTCAGTATATCTTAACAC
>CAYUZN010000012.1:0-26741 GCA_964449295.1 uncultured bacterium
GATGAGTTGATCTCTTCCAAAGTGATCAAGTTAACCCACAATTGATGTTTCCAATCTTTATAGATCAAGCCATCTTCAGTGACAATCTCTGCTCTGTACGTTAAAAGACCCTTGCTCTTCTTAAACTCTTCATTCATCAAAGAGTAAACCTCATACCCTCTCTGGTATTTTATAGGATAAGTGAGCTCTTTCTGCGAGTGATCTTTATATAAAAAATGCATCACAATCTTAGGTGATTTTTCTAAAATCTCATCTGGCACAGACCAATCGATAAAAAGCTTTTGCCCCTCAGGCGGATGAGCTTGCCGAGGGTCAGGAGTCCCCACATGCGTACTGGCCAAATAGCTTGGCCCCACACTGATCTGTTTCACAGAGACATAGTACTTTTCACACCCAAAAAGTAACACTAGTCCTAAAATCCACGCTCTCTTCACAGTCTGCCTATATTATTTAGGACTACTATAACTTAAACAGCCTTATGCCCTGAAGCAAAAAAAATCTTGCTCAATGAACCCTAAATCATTATATTTTGCTGATGGCACAATCGGTTGCATCGATTATTTTTAGTTCAGATAGAAAAAGCGTTCTTTTGATCAAAAGACGAGACATCCCTGTGTGGGTTCTCCCTGGCGGTGGTATCGAACCAGGAGAATCTCCCGAAGACGCAGCTATTAGAGAAACACACGAAGAAACAGGCTATTCAGTTAATATCGCCCGCAAAATTGCTGAATACTCCCCTTCCAACAAACTCTCAAAACATACCTATTTTTTTGAAATGATCCCTATCTCTGGCAAACCTACCTTGGGAGATGAAACAGCAGGTATTCAATTTTTTCCTCTAGACAAGCTTCCCTCTTTGATGCCGCCTAATTATCCCTATTGGATTCAAGATGCAGCAGCCAGTTACCCTTTTGTCTTGTATAAAAAAGTGGAAGGAACTTCTTATTGGACACTACTTAAACTCTTGCTTATGCATCCAATTCTCGTGGGCAGATTTCTTTTGAAAAAAATTTAATCAGTAAAAAATGACCATGCAAGCTTAGTCTGCCAATAATCATATTCGTTTTTTAATAAGACAGATTCTTCATTTAATTTAAATCCTTTGAGTGCAAGATACCATGTCCATTCTCTCCATGCATGTTGGAGAAAGTCACGAGCCGGCAACGGTTCTTTTAAATAATCTTGTCCCTCCGATTCCAAAGTCAAACATTCCTGTAATGAGAGCGCCTTAGTCTCATAAACCGATTTAGGAGCTATTAATAAGCTATTGATCTTCTTTATAATCGATCTCACAACATCTTGTTGAGAGTTTGTTAAAATGTTATCTTTAAAGATTTGAAGTTGACTTAAATCTTTTTTACAATCTTTTAAGAATGCCCCTTGCCTGCCCTCTGTCAGGCCATATCGAAATAGAAAAAAACTATGGTAAACAATTTTTTCTATAGTTTCCACCAGTCTCTTAAAAGACTTCTGATCTTCACGATTTTTTTCCCAATTATCTACTGATTTTTGGTAAAATAATACTCTATTTTCAAAATTTCTTCTTTTTGGATCTTTATAAAACGTTGCCTCCAATTTTGTAAAAATTGATTTAACGACGTATATAATCACGAGACTACATCCAGCTATACTTATGCCTATAAATACCCGATTCAAGCGATAAGGCAAAAAAGAATTCCGAGGCATACACTGAGAAATCAAATTTGCTTCAAACATAAAAAAATCTCTATAAGTACTTAAAATATACCATCCAAATTAGATTTATTAAAACAGATCTTTTTCGGTTATTTTTAAATCATTTGGTGAAAGTCGATGATCTTATCGAACTCTTTTTTATTTTAAAAAAAATTTAGCTAGCAAAAGCTACTCTGGCAATTCCAATGTTCTGTTTAATAGGAAAAATGGCTCCATTTTTAAGAATTGGTTTAATAGGCGTATGTTCATGTTCTTCAATCCACAAATCATATGTTTGCTGTAAATTCAGCCAAAGCTGAGGAGTTGTATCAAATGCTTCTGCTAAGACAAGAGCTATAGAAGGAGTAATACTTGCTTTGCCAGCTCTAATCTTAAATAAAGTATTTCTGGCAATTCCTAACCTCTCAGCTAATTTCTGTAAATTTAACTGAAGTGGTTTAATGTAAAGTTCATCAAGAATTTCTCCTGGATGAGTCGGCTTTCTTTTTTTTACCATACTTTGACTCCTAATGATAATCTATTAAATTTACATCAATGGCTTCACCATTTTCAAAACGAAAAATAATTGTCCAATTACCATTCACATGAACTGAATAAAAACCTTTAAAACTCCCCCTTAGTTGATGAAAATCTGAACCAGGGAAATTCATATCTTTAGCTTCTAGAGCAGCGTTAAGCAAGTCTAAAATTAACTGAATTTTTTTAACATGGCTAGCTTGAACACCAGCTTTGCTTCCAAATTCAAAAAGTTTCTTCAATCCCTTATGCTTAAACGTTTTAATCGTCACTGCATTCTCGTTTAAAACCATAGTAACTGATAAGGTTACATCCTGTCAACAAATGAGTTACTAATATTTTCAAATCATCTTCTTAGGATCAATGATCTCATCGAATTCTTTTTCGGTGAGAAAGCCTAGCTTGAGGGCTGCTTGTTTAAGAGTGAGATTGTCTTGATAGGCTTTTTTGACGATTTCGGTAGCCTTATCATACCCAATTACGGGGTTAAGAGCGGCAGCTAGCATAAGAGAATTATCGAGATGCTTTTGAATTTGTGTAAGATTCGGTCTGATACCTATGAGACATTTATTGTGGAAATTTTTTGCAACAGCTGCCAGAAGATGAACAGATTGAAGAAAGTTATAGATCATGACTGGTTTAAAGACATTGAGTTCAAAATTTCCCATCGAACCTGCAATGCCGATGGCTGTGTCATTACCGAGAACCTGCACGCAGACCATCGTCATAGCTTCACTCTGAGTCGGATTGACTTTGCCTGGCATAATCGATGAGCCTGGTTCATTTTCAGGTAGAAAGATCTCTCCAATACCCGCTCTAGGACCTGATGCTAGCCAGCGAATGTCGTTAGCAATCTTCATGAAAGCACACGCGATCACCTTAAGTGCACCAGATGCTTCGACAATCGCATCATTGGAAGCTAATGCTTCAAATTTATTGGCAGCTGTTTTAAAAGAGTAGCCGGTTAGCTGAGAGATTTCTTGTGCCACTTTTACAGCATACTGAGGATGCGTATTGAGGCCTGTTCCTACAGCCGTTCCCCCCAGAGCAATGTCAGATAAGGAAGCAAGAGAGTTTTGGATAGCTCGTATCCCATGCTCTATTTGAGCTGCATAACCAGAAAACTCTTGACCGAGTGTCAAAGGAGATGCATCCATGAGATGAGTTCTTCCCACTTTGACAATTTTATCAAATTCTTTGACTTTGGTTTGAAATCCTTTAAGAAGAAGTGCCAGGTTAGGCAAAAGATCTTCTTTGATAGCACGGACAGCAGCAATGTGCATAGCAGTCGGAAAAACATCATTCGATGATTGAGACATGTTCACATCATCATTGGGATGAATCGGTTTTTTTGAGCCAAGAGTCCCACCTGCTTTTTCTATGGCACGGTTGGAAATCACCTCATTGACATTCATATTTGTCTGTGTGCCAGAGCCTGTTTGCCAGATAACCAAATCGAAATGATCATTGAGTTTACCAGCTACAAGTTCATCACACACAGGCACAATCAAATCTTTTTTTTCTTTAGAAAGGAGACCAAGCTCATGATTAACAAGAGCCGATGCTTTTTTAACAATCCCAATAGCATGAATAAGTTCAATCGGCATCTTTTCATGCCCGATAGGAAAATTTTCAATAGAGCGCTGCGTCTGAGCCCCCCAATATTTATGAGCAGGGACTTTGATCTCACCCAACGAATCGCTTTCTTGCCTCATTTCCATATATTACGACATTTAACATATATAAATAATTTTAACAAACAACTCAGTTGTTTTAAAGAGATTCCCTAACTAAAATTGCCTCTTTGATGCTTATTAATCCTCGTTCTAAAGAGAAGTCTTATGATTATGATATAGACGCATTCAAAAAACATCCCTGGAAACAAATATTTATTATTTGTGAGACTACAGGAACTTGCGGATCAGAAGGTCTTCTTGAGTGGTTAGATCCATTAGATAAAGACAACCCTACCAATAAACCTTCTTATCATTTACAATTTGAATTGACCAAAGTACTTTCTTGTTTTTTAGGCTCAACGGTATTTACCTGTTTAGTATTGAGCAAAGAAAAGCCTACTGTAGATTCAGTTGTGATTAAACTTACCGAAAGGAGTTAAGAATGGAGCCCCTAAGTTATCGTTCCTCTTTTATAGATTTAGATAAACAAAAATTACCTCCTTCTTTATCAGGAAGCCAAAATCTGGCTGATTATTTTACTCTTATGTCTTTTAACTTAGGACAAGACATAATAAGGCAAGCTTTAGCCTATTTAGATAAAGCTACGCCTGTATTTTCTGTAGGATCGGGAAATGCAGCGGTTGAAGCTTTTGGCTTACAACATGATCTTCTTAAAGAAGTTATTTGTATTGATCCTCTTGAAGGGGATTTATATTTCAAGCAAGCTCTAGTGGGACCACAAGTAAAAAGTGATGTTATTTTTATAAAACCGATATACAAATACATAAACGAGGCCCAGATTCCAGAAAAAGCTTCTTTAATGCTTGTTAATCCTCCTCCAGAGGATATTTACGAAACACAGGCTATTACACACCACAAATGGAAGCAGATCATGATTATTTGTGAATTGACAGGTGGCTCTGGATCTGAAAACCTTATATGGTGGCTTGCACCTAAAAAAGATTTCACTAGAAATCCTGATTATTATTTAGAATTTGAAGCTAAAAAAAATTTTTGTATAGGAGGTTTGAATTATGTGGGTGCATGTATCGTCTTGAATCAAGACAAACCAGAAAAAGATCCAGTTAAAATTCAACTGCCTGAAGAAATCATAGATCTTTCATATATTTTGTGACTCTTGGTCATCTCTTAATAAATGAGAAGCAGGGCAAAGACAAACGCAAAGAGAGAGAAAGACTCTACAATCCCCAGCGCTGCAAAGCACTTACCAATAACAGCTGGTTGTTTTGCGCCTGCTTGAATACCAGAGGCGGCACACATCCCTTGATAGATCGATGAGATCATGAGCGCAAGGCCAACAAATAGACCAATACCAATGGCAGAGGCGGGTGCAAGCACTCCTGCTTTAATGTTATTGCGCATGATGAGCATAAGAACAAAACCAAAAATTGACTGGGAAGCTGCCATGGCAGACATGCCGATAAACTTTCCATGGTTTTCCTCGACACGGCTCATCACAGCATGTGATGCCATGCCCCCAATTCCACATCCTATCGAACTTCCAATACAACCTAGGCCAAGCACAATAGCAGGTCCAATCATGTCATAATCCATATATCTCCTATAATTTTAACTTTTTTAAAGGTTTAAAGAGCTTGCCTCCACCATCAAAACAATGATGATACCATTCTAAGAAATTAAGACGAAGCCCATGTATAATCCCTCCCATAAATCCGACTGAAATATTGATGCAATGCCCCAAAAAAATGGCAAGGGCCCCAAACACAAGACCTAAGGCACTCCCCTCTTGATTAAAGGTTGAGGCCATGATAGCTCCTGCTAAACTTAAAGCATAAAGACGTAAATAAGAAAGAGTATCTACAAAGATCTGGATGATGGAGGAGAGTTCTCCCCAACCTTTCATACCGCGTTGAATCAAGGCTGCTAACATCGCAAAGGCAAGACCGGTATAAATCAATTCCAGGCCTACTGCAGCTGCTAATTGAGGTGTCATCCATCCCATAAAATTCACAATACTGGTTGATTTTAACATCTGAGGAAAATAAAAATAGCCTCCCACCATAAAAGCAATCCAACCTAAGCTTGCGATGTTCTTTTTAAGCACACGCAAAAATGACAAGCTAATATGGACAATCCCGATGATGATGGTAAATTCAAGAAGGATATTTCCTGAAAATTCTTCTAACATTTTATAGGTATTTGAACCACTTTTAGGAGTGGCAGCAGCTTCGAGAAGAGCTCTACCATCTGTGATTGTTTTTAGCTCAGGATAAGCAGAGACCCAATGCTCATACACTTCATCTTGATTATGCAAATGGTAGAGGGCTTTTTGTTCAGCTAAATAATGAAGTGGGGAAATTTTACTTAAAAAACTCTCAGGAGAAATCCTCATGCCAAAATAAGAACACGTCAGCACACCCCAAACAATACACGCATAAGAGAGCATGTAAAGAAGCTTAAGCATCCTTTGAGCCATTCCTTTAATCTGGGTGTATTTTCGTTTTAGGTAGAGAGCAATAGAAAGAAAAATCACACCATAGCCTGCATCACCCACAATAATGGCAAAGAAAAAAACAAAAAACCATAAAACCCATTTAGAAGGATCTTTGTCGGTGATAGCTGGCACATCGTAAATTTTAACAAGATCTTCTCCCACAAGTCCTGCACCATGATTTTCCATACATGTGGGCACTCTATCTTTCTTTTCGATAGCAATTTGTTCAGCATGGATAGCCATTCCATCTAAAAGACTAAAAAGAGAGCGCACTTTATTTTCGGGAACCCACGCTTCGATAGCAAAGACAGAGTTTTGCAGTGGATAAGCGACATCTTTTTTAGAACAAATCAGATTATATTTATTCATTTCATCAATAAGGATGCTTTGCAAAAACTCAGCATGACCTGCGTAATCTTTAAGTTCTTCTTCAAATTTATGAATAGCGTGATCAACAAACTTAAGTCTGTTATTTAGCTCTCCCAATGTTGAGTCGATTCGCATCTCAATCATTCCAGACGGAGTGATTGGTTCTTTTGCAATAGAAATGAAATAATCTAGACCGTAACTTGTGTTTATATAAATGATATGATCTGCAACAGCCTCTGCATCCTCTTTGGTGGCTTTTCTGCAAAAAAATTGTATTCGGCGATCCCCTTCTTTCTCAATGTATTCGAGATCTTCCATAGAAAAATCCCCGAAAGGAACCACTCGTGAAATCTCAGCTTCCAACAGTCTTTTTTCCTCATAGAGTTTTTCGAGATCTTCTTTGAGCTCTAAAATTCTTTCTGAAATCTGCATGGCAAACGAGAGATCACCACCTGCGACATAGACCTCTCCTATAGGGAATTTTCTTAAAATTTTGATGGCGGATAAAAGACTTTGAATAGGGATGGGTTGCTCGATATGTTTTTTCCCAGAAATCGTGATAAACTCTAAAAACCCTTGCTCTTGCGCTAATTCAAAAAATCTATCAATCTCGTCTTTTACTCCAATAATGAGGTATTTGATGACATTGATAATCATAGGTCTTTTTTCGCTCTTTTTAAAATCTTCTCTTTTGAGACTTTTGCTTGACAGACAGCAGCCAGCAGCTGGTCACTTAAGAAGACTTTGATTTTCTTAATATTCTGCCCGGCTCTCGGAATTAAAATCTTTTCAAAGAGATTAACCCGAATCGAGACTTCTCTTAACTCTTTTTCAAGAGCTCTTTTTTTCTCTTCTCCAACGATGCGCTTTTCTTTAATTTCAATGAGCTCTTTTAAAGCCGCAATCCCTGAGTCAAGCCACACAGGGCTATCAAAGAGGAAATAATCAGATTCTTGAAAGACAATTTTTTCAAACACAGGAATGTCAACACCTGCAATATTTTCCATCTTTTTAGTCACATCTAGAACTTTAACAGACGGGAAAAGATCGAAAGCTTGTTTATCAGAAAAAAGAGAGGAAAAAGCGCTGATTTTTTTCTCAAGATTCTTAAAGGAGGCGTTGAGGGCTTGAATTTCGTTTTGAGCTTGGGTTACTTCCATCTGCAAAAGCATCTTTTTTAGTTGCAATGTCGGCAAATATTTTTGTAACTGCGAAAGTTTATATTGCTGCAGACGAAGTTCTGTTTTTGTGAGCTTAATCATAAGTCTTTCGGCCAATATTTATCGATAAGCGTTTGTTTGATCCCAACCTCATTGGACTGAAAACACTCAGAGAGCGTCTTCCATCCTAAATCAAGGGCTTCTTCTAACATGAGATTCACCTCAAGGCTCATCATGCGCTCTTCAAAAAGATGAGCATAATGAAGGAGCTGCTCAAACCAAGACGAGAGCTTAAAGCCCATCGCTTGCCGCTCTCTTGCTTTTTTCGACTCGGCATACAAACGGATCATCGCATTGGCCAGATCTCCATGATCTTCCCTTGTAACTTTTCCAATCACTTGCTGCTTTAAACGAGATAAAGATCCAAACGGATCGATTCTTCCACCGTGTAAATAAAATTGCCCCTCGGTGATATACCCCGTATTATCAGGGACAGGATTTGTCACATCTCCTCCTGGCATTGTCGTCACTGAAATGATTGTGATAGACCCACTGCCATCGATGTCGACTGCTTTTTCATATCTTGCTGCCAAATCGGAATAGAGCGATCCTGGGTACCCGCGGTTAGAAGGCACTTGGTCCATCGTGATGGCAATCTCTTTGAGAGCGTCTGCAAAAGCTGTCATATCGGTGAGAAGAACGAGCACATCTTTATCTTGCACGGCAAATTTCTCAGCACAAGCAAGGGCCATATCAGGCACAAGTAAGCACTCGACGATCGGATCTGTCGCTTGATGAATGAACATGATCGTTTTCTCAAGAGAGCCAAACTTTTCAGCATTGTCGATAAAGGCTTGGTAATCATCAAAGCGAAGTCCCATGCCACCGATGATAACGATATCGGCATTCGTCTGGTTGGCAATCCGCATCAAAAGCGCATTGTAAGGCTCTCCTGGCACAGAAAAAATAGGAATCTTTTGTGATTTGACAAGACAATTAAAGACATCGATCATCGGAATATTGGTGCGTACAAGATCATGAGGGATGACACGTCTAACAGGATTAAAAGAAGGCGTGCCCAGCTGCACATGATCGCCTACAATCGTAGGCCCTTTGTCGATAGGCTCTCCTGCTCCATCAAATCGTCTTCCCATTAAAGAGTCACTCACAACGGCTTCCATTTGTTTTCCTAAGAAAGTGATCCTATCGTGCGTTGAAATACCGCGTGTATTTTCAAAGGCTTGCAACGTGACTTTTTCCCCATCAATACTTAAGACAGAGGCAAATGTCGTCTCTCCATTTTGTTTATAAATACGGGCCAGCTCTCCTAAGCCTACGTGTTTGGCAATCACCGTTAAAAGATTACCTCTCATATCCACAATGCGGTCGTAGATTTTTCTCATACGCTCACAACCCCTTGTGCTGCTTGATTGATTTTTTCTTCAATGCGCTTTAAAGCTTTCTCATAACGCTCTGACTTGAATGGCATGAAGTTCACATTCTTAATCTCGTTTTGCAAATCTATAAAAAAAGTTCGTGCTTGATCATGCCCTTCAAAATGAAACGGTTCTTTAAATACCCGATTAATGAGTAAAAAAAGAGGAATTTGTCTTGATAAAGGGCAGTAACAATCCTCCTTATCAAAAGCATTTTGTTGCAAGTAGCAAAATTCATAGAGTTCTGCCTTGAGATGGATAATCATATCTGGCATCGTCACACCCTCTTCTCCGACAACTTCCATCCTTTTGCCAATCTCATCTCCTTGGAATAAAATCTTAGCAGAGCGTCCTACCATCTTTCCCCACTCTTCGAGTATCTCATCTGGTTTATGAGGAAGTGTGTCGATATATTTTTCTAGCTCAAGACTGACTGCCTCTGTGTATTTACTCCATGAGATAAGAGGATCGATGGCAGGATATCTTCTAGCATCAGATCTTGCCCTGGAAAGGCCTAAAAAAGCCCCCACAACAGACAAGGTTGCCTGTGTGACAGGCTCTTCAAAGTTTCCGCCTGCGGGTGACACAGTGCCTCCAATTGTCAAAGATCCTGTCTTTCCATTTTTGAGACTGACAAAGCCTGAGCGCTCATAAAAAGAGGCAATCCGTGAGGCTAAATAAGAGGGAAATGCTTCTTCTCCTGGAATCTCTTCTAAGCGCCCTGACATCTCGCGCATCGCCTGTGCCCAACGAGAAGTTGAGTCAGCCAGTAAAAGAAAATCCAGACCCATCTGACGGTAGTATTCCGCAATCGTTGTCCCCATATAAATGGACGCTTCTCTGGCTGCCACAGGCATCGACGAGGTGTTGCAGATAATAACGGTGCGCTGCATGAGGGGTTCGTTTGTATGAGGATCTGTTAGATGAGGAAATGTCCTTAATACTTCAACAACTTCTCCTGCACGCTCACCACAAGCAACTAAAACAACGATATCGACGGAGGAGTATTTTGAGAGATGGTGTTGCAGCACCGTTTTGCCTGCACCAAAAGGCCCTGGAGCACAAAAGCTACCCCCTTTTAAAATAGGAAACTGAGTGTCTATAATTCTCTCACCTGTATCCATCATGCTGGTGGCTTTGGCTCTTTCTCCTTGAAAGAGGGGGATCTTAACAGGCCACTTTTGCACCATTGTGAAAGAGATTTCAACCCCTTGATCATCAACTCCTTTAGCAACCACTGTGTCGATCGTATAAGAGCCTGATTTGATCACCCAAGTAATCTTATACTCTCCCGTAAGAGCAAAAGGGATCATGATTTGATGATGAAACCTTCCCTCCATCGTAAACCCAAGGCTATCGCCTCTTTCAAGAGTATCGCCTATTTGTGCAGAGGGTTGAAAATCCCAGTGTTTTGTGCGATCTAGCGGTGGAATATAAACACCTCTCAGCAAAAAAAGTCCCGCTGCATCGGCAACTTGTTCAAGAGGATTTTGCAGCCCATCTAAAATAGAACTTAAAAGACCAGGGCCAAGTTCTGCCTCTAATAAATTACTTTGAAATTCAACTTGTGTCTCTAATTGGATATCGCGTGTATCTTCAAACACCTGGATCTTGGCAATTTTTCCTGCAATTTCAATGACTTCTCCTTTGAGCAAGAGATTTCCCAATTTAACAGCTGCCATTTCACCTTGACGAATACTGCCTTCAAATTCGACATGAATCAAATTTCCAAAGGCTCTAACAACTTTTCCTTTCGCCATTTCTTTCATAGTATTAACTCACAAACACATCTAAAATCATTTTTCCCTTTGCTTCATCAAGTGCATAATAATCTTCTACAATCACAAGTCTTGCCATATAAGATAAAATCCAATCGATAGAAAAAACAGGTTTGGAAACAAGCTCTTCGATACGATCTAATCTCCATTTAGCTACTACCTTATATTTTTGCCAAGGATCTGCGCCACAAGAAAGATATTTTTCTTTTAATTCTAAGTACTCTGAAGGAGGATCATAGTAACTTGAGTCTTTCTGAGCTAGAATTTGTGCGACCAGAGGGTCTGAAAGATCTTCAAATTGCAGCTGCCTAATCACATCTCTGGTTTGCTCTTTTGATCTCAAAGCCAGCATGACGAGTTTCCAATTTCTTTCAAATTCAAAATAAGCCTTTAAAAAACCTTTTTCTTGCGCGATCTCCTCGTTAAAAAACACAGAAAAAATCCCAGAGAAATATTTGAGCTTGTCAGAAGTTTTTTCAAAGCGATCTAAAAAATCAAAAATATAGGCAGGAAAACTATCTTTTAATAAAAGCGCTTCGTCGAGATCTTTCTCATTCAAATTCCCCCGTGAATCAATCGCCTCTTCTAAAAAGAGAAAGCGGATATTATTCACATCGATATATCTGCGAAACCGAGCAACCTTTTGGCAATCTTTTTTGCTTAAGTTAATCTGAAATCTACTCGTGAGCTCTTCAAAAGAAAGCTCTGGTTTTTCTCCCAGAATCAGAGGTGGCAAAGAAGCTGCTAAAAAATAATAGTTAGCCATTCTAAGCTCCAAAAATGTAGTCTCGAAAATCTTTACGAATATACTCAGCTATAATCTCTTTCAAAGCCGTATCAGATAAATCAATAGTGATATTTTCTTTTAAAAGTTTGACTTCCACACCTCCACCAATCGAACTTAAAAGAACACTCTTTTCTCTTAAATGTTGTATAATGCCAGCAGCTAAAAGTTGATTGACCTCTTTAATGGGAACAGCTGACGGAATATAAACACTTAAATTCGCTTCAAGACCATCTTTTTGAACGGCCTCTACAACCGCTGTGATGAGCTGCGACAACCCTTTAGGATTTTGCATCGATTGTGCGACAAGTTTTCCAAGTTCTGGATTGACAAGCTTTCTTTCAATTTTTTCTTTTATAGAATCGAGTGTTTGCCGGCACGCTTGAAATAAAGATGCCTGAAAAATAGTTTTTTGCTTGTCAATCTCTGCTTTAGCTTGCGTTAAAATTTTTTCCGACGTATCTCGTGCATAAGTGATGATCTCTTCTGCTTGCTTGCGTGCTGCTTCTATTAGATCTTCAGCTTCTTTTCTTGCAGGCTCTAAAGTTTCTTCTTTAAGAATCTTACAAATTTTACTAACCTTATCGCTTCCTGTTTCAAGTCCTTTCATCTCAAGTCCCCGTTTTACTAGCGCCTTTATTTAAGTCCTAACAGTGGTATTTTTTCAACTTCTTTTAACTCGACTTTGTACATTTTTTGATGAGCAGATTCGAGGGAGATCTTCGCAAGTTTATTATTTTTTTCTGAGTTCATGGCTGCGTAAGACCCCATGAACGAGGAAAAAAATAATAAAATCGCGGACAGTCTCACCGAAAATGCCAGCATAAAAACGTACAAAGTCGAGTTTAACTTGCCAGGCTAAATCTTTCCCATGTATTATCCACTTACATGGCAAAATACCCTAATTCCCTGATTAATCTCATGTCTTTTTTACGAAAGCTGCCTGGTGTCGGCTCAAAAACAGCTGAAAGATTCGCTTTTCATCTGCTCTCTTGGCCTCAAGAACACCTCGGCCATTTCTCTCAAGTCTTGCAGACACTTAAAGAAAAAGTTCAAAGCTGCCCTGAATGTCATTGTCTCATGGAAAACGATCACTGTTTCTTCTGTGATCCGATGAAAAGAGATGGCAGCACTCTTTGCATTATCTCATCTGCTAAAGATGTCTATGCGTTTGAAGAAACCAGGGCTTATAAAGGATTTTACCACGTCCTCGGAGCTCTTCTCTCCCCTCTTGACGGTAGAATGCCCGACCATCTTGACCTCGATCATTTAAAACAGCGCATCGAAAAGCTTAAAATCCAAGAAGTGATCATTGCTCTTGACTCAACAATCGAAGGAGATGCCACTTCTCTCTATCTCAAAGAACATCTCACTCAAATAGGACTTAAAGTCTCACGCCTTGCCTTCGGGCTCCCCATGGGAAGCCCTCTCGAATATGTCGATGGCAGCACGCTGTCACGTGCACTTTTAGGCAGACAGCATTTTTAATTAGGCAGCGGCATGCCAATAGGATATCTCTGCGTATTCCAGTAGCGATTGCCAGGAAGCCATTGATTTTGTGATATATCCCAGAAAAGCCAAGTACGTGTTCCTATATGCTGGGTCCATTTGTAGCCATCTTCTTCAATAGGATCAGTGTACTCTCTCTGACCTGCCGTTGCTTGCGCATAAGATGGAGGATTAAAAGCCTCAGATTGAGGACGAAGTAAAGACTCTTGAATAGCTTGCTTAATTCTAGCAATTGTATCGTTTAGATTGAGGTGTTTTTGCTCCCACGCTTTTTGACTATCACTTCCTCTAAAAATGGCATAACTGACTAAAGCTGCAATACCTGTCAAAAAACCTGCTACGATTATTCCATCTCTGATTCGGTAGGATTTATAAAAAGCAGCCACTGCTAAAGCCACAGCTTCTACGAGTAACATCCCCGTAAAAACCATCTTTGTTTTTAATTTCGTAACTTTCCCTTCATAAAAGTCTAGATAGGCATTACAGACATCATTGACAGATGACACAGCTCGGTGATCTTCATTCGATCTGGATACATAATTATTTAAAGCCAATCTTTCCTCACCTAGTTTCTCTAATTTCTCCCGAGGCTCTGATAGAGCTTGATATTGTCCTCCAAAGATATAACCAAAGACGGCAGCAGCCACTCCACCTAGTATCATCAAATTTCTATTTGTTTTCTCTTCCTGCTCTTTTTTTTCTTTAGCTTCTCTAGCTTCTTTCTGTGCACGAGTTTCATTTGGGTTGATTGTAGAAGCCGTTGTTGAGTGATAATGATGATGATGCTCAACAAATGTGCGCCCAAAATTCCAAGAATTGTCTACATGTGAAAAAGAAGGCATTTTGAGGTGAAAAAAGCGAGGCCCCGGCTTAGCAGATACGTCATCTTCTGGAGGGAAGGGATGGTATCTGCTTATTAATTGCTCAACTTGAAATCCATGAGATTTAAGGAAATCGCATATTGAGATAGTCATAGAAAAACTCCTTTATTCATGATTTATATTTGAAAATCGTTGGGCAAAAACCCTTCTGCTCGTAACAAGCGTGTTATAGGATAAGTGCATAAAAAGAATTTAGTTGGATTTGTCGCTGAAAGCCACTTATACATTTTGAAAAAAAGGGACATAATTTCTGCCGTCAAATCGTATTTAAGTTGAACCCTTCTTTTCAAATCATTGGCTAAGATAGCAGCTCGAGAAAGCGTCGTTAAGGCCTGAATCGCTTTTATCCCTTCTCGTGTCTCTTTAAATCCCAGCCAAATTTTAACTTGATAAGGAAAGAGTTGATGCGCAAGCAAAGTCCCAACTTCAGGAGCAATCCCACAACGCTCAGATATTTTCAAAGTAGCTAAAGCGACAGGATAGGCAGTCAAGAGACCCACAGAAGTGATAATAAAAAAACCAACATATTGATTTTTCAAAAAAGGAGGAAGAACATCATAAATTTTAGAAGAAATCTGTAAAGGCAGAGCTTCCCAAACTTGAGGGCAAGGAGGATTACCAACCTTATCAGGCTCATGCTTGTAGAAACTGCCTCTTTCATTTAGTTTATTTAACCAATGACGCACAAAAGAAGTTGTTAAAAAATATCCTACAAAACTTAAAGAAAGCCTCTTCAAGTCACCATCTCCTACAGATCCTTTATAACGACCCAACATTAAGTGACCGCCAATTGCTAATCCAGCTGTCGTAGGTCCTAAATAATAAAGCGAAGATAAGATAGTAGAAGAAGATCTGGTTGCTAAAAATATGGCAAAAACAGTCCTAACGATTTCCACCACATGAGAAGGATTACGCATTAAATTCCTGAAAGGAATAGGATCGAGTGAGCCAAAACTGTTTATATAAATCATAGAATATTCCTTAAGGGAGCAAAACGTCTATTTATTAGTTAAGAGGTAGTTGCAAAACTCAGGGTTCGTCGAATTTCGGGATTATTTTGGCTGCTTTTTGATTTTTTTCGTGGGGGTTATATACGCAAGTTGATATTACCCCCACGAAAAAAAACGAAAATCAGCTCAAAAGAACCCGAAATTCGACAGAACCTGAATTTTGCAACTACCTCAATAGTCTCTCATTGAAAGGAATAAAATTCAACCTCTTAAAAAGATTGCAATATTCAGCTCCATTTTTTATAGTGTGCCTCACTTAAGTTAGTGAAATAAATGCATAAAAGAATTTTTATCCTTTCTTCTTTAGCCTTATTGACCTGCTCTCCTATGGTGCCTATCCTGGGGGCATCTCGCTCCGTTGAAGCTTATGAGAGTAAAACGGTCGGCAATATCGATATTCGGATGGAAAATCTGCCAACTGAGGCCACTTTCAACCCCAAACCTGTTTTAGGCAAGCTTGAAACCCAGATAGGAGCCCCTTTCTCACAAGGCGTTTTTGACGCTGATTTAAAAACATTATCAGAAGATTACGATCGCATTGAACCCTCTGTTGAGCTTGTGAATGGCGAGGTCTATATCTCGATTAAAGTGTGGGCAAGACCTAAAATTAGTAAAATTGTTTGGAATGGCAATGAACAAATATCATCTAAGACACTCCAAAAAGAGCTTGGAATTAAGCCAAAACGCACTTTTAACGTCACCGAGTTCAACAAAGCCTTCAATAAGGTAAAAGAGTACTACATCAAAAAAGGATATTTTGAATCTCAGCTATCCTATCAACTGATCCCTAACCTGACAGATAACACCGTTGACATTGAAATCACCGTTAGAGAAGGCATCTCAGGCCGTGTCGATGACATTATTTTCCAGGGTTTTACAGATAAAGAAAAAGATCAACTTTTGTCTATGGTCTACACCAAAAAATACCACCTTCTGACAAGTTGGCTTACAGGTCACGGCATCTACAATGAAGAAGCAATTGAACAAGACAAACTCACCATTGTCAATTTTATGCAGAACAATGGATATGCCGATGCAAAAGTCGATATCATCACAGCTCCTGCTAAAAATGGGGGCAAAGTTCTTCTGTACGTCACTGTCGATAGAGGCCCTTTATACCATTTTGGATCGGTCACTTTTAGAGGAAATACGCTCTTTTCAGATAAAGAAGTCGAAAGCGTCTTTTTAGCAAGACCGGAAGGAATTTATTCTCCTGAAAAACTGCGTGAAACAGCTCAGTACATCAAAGAACTCTATGGACGTAAAGGTTACATCGATACCAACGTTCAATTCGAAGCTCTTCCCTTAGGCAACGCGTCTATTTATAATATCGAATTTGTGATTGAAGAAGGGAAACAATATAAAATTGGGCTCATTAAAATTTTCGGGAACGTTCAAACAGAGAGTCATGTCATTTTAAGAGAATCTCTTTTGACACCAGGCGATGTCTTTGACTCTGCCAAACTCAAAAGAACGCAAGAACGTATCGAAAACATGGGGTATTTCAAAGCCGTTAACGTTTATGCTGTGCGCACTCAAGATGATCAAGATTTGGGAGAAAATTACAGAGATGTCTATATCGAAGTCGAAGAGACAACAACAGGTCATTTAAGTCTTTTCTTTGGATTCAGCTCAGGTGACGGAGTCTTCGGAGGTCTTGATCTAACAGAGACCAACTTCAATTATAAAGGCTTAGGCAAGATGTTCTCGGAAGGGCCCTCTGCTCTTCGAGGTGGTGGTGAATATGCCCATGCTAAAGCCACTTTAGGAGCTAAACAAAGAAGCTACACCGTTTCTTGGCTCACACCTTATTTTAGAGATACTCTCTGGCGCGTTGGTTTTGATCTTTTTTTAAGTCAAAGTAAACTAGAAGCTAAAAAATACGAAGTTGATTCTCTTGGCGGCAGCGTGTATGCCTCCTATCCCCTCAATGCCTACTGGTCTTTTGGAACTAAATATCGCTTTAAGCATGCCGTCATTGATGTCTCTCATAATGCTCCTTCTAAAGAGCGCGCTTTAAGTAAAGGCACAGGAAATGTCTCAGCTGTCTCAACGTCTCTTAATTTCGACTCAACAGACAGTATGGCAAAACCGCATAACGGTCTGCGTTCGATGTTGGAAGCTGAATTTGCAGGAGTGGGAGGAACTTTTTCTTTCTTAAAATATTCTTATCTAAACACCTGCTATCAAGAGCTCTGGAGCAAAGGTGTGATGAAGTACCGAGCTGACTTTAAATTCATCCAACCAACCTTCTGGACTAAAACAGCCTCTGACATTCCTTTAAGTGAAAGATTCTTTGCCGGTGGTGAAAATACTGTCCGTGGTTATAAGCCTTTTGATCTAGGGGGACATTTCTCTGATGGAGATCCAACAGGAGGCACATCGTACTCTGTTCTTTCTGTCGAATACCTCCAAGAAATCATAAAAATACTCGATGCCTTTGTCTTTGCCGATGCAGGATCTGTGAATTTAAACACATTTGCACTCGCCAAATACAATATGAGCTGGGGATTTGGGATACGTCTTGAAGTGATGAACCGCATGCCTATCATTTTAGGTTATGGCTTCCCTGTTAACCCTGCCAATAAAAAAGAAGTGCAAAAATTCTTCTTCCAGATGGGAGGACAATTTTGAAAAAATTTAACCTTATTAAGGAGATAAAAAAATGAAAAAATTCCTAATGTTTGCTTTATGCCTCATAGGATCTTTGTCTGCTGCTGAGATTACGCCTAAACTAGGTGTTGTCGATTTTGAAATATGTGCCACTGAATCTAAAATAGGGAAAGAAGAGTCAACCTCTTTCAATAGTTTGCAAAGTAAAGCTATGGCTGACATGCAATCGATGGAAAAAGAAAGGCAAGAACTTGCCAAGAAATCAGAAGATCAAGACTACCTTGATGGTCTTTCCCCTGATGCGCAACAAGAGCTCCACCAAAAAGTTCAAAACCATCAGATGAAAATGCAAATGGCAGGTGAGAGCTATGAGAAAACTCTTCGCCAAACCTACGAAATGATGCAAGAGAAGTTAAGCTCAAATGTGAAAGGAGCAGCTGAAGAGATTGCTAAGGAAAAAAAACTTGATATGATCATCCCATCTAGATTCTGCATCTACTCTATGCCGACTCTTAACATCACAGACAACGTGATCAAAAAGATGGATGAGATGTTTGAGAAATCTCAAAAAGAAAATCCTGAAGCTAAAAAATAATGCCTAAATTTTCTCTTCAAGAACTTGCAGATCTCACAAAATCAACACTCATCGGTAATCCCTTATGCGAGATTACAGGAATTGAAGATTTAGAATCTGCAAGCCCTGAAGAGATCTCTTTTTGTGCTAATTCTAGATACATCCCCTTGATTGAAAAAACCAAAGCAGGGGCTATCTGTATCGATCCTAAAACGCCTGTTATAGAAGGCAAAAATTTCCTTGTGTCTGAGTCTCCCACAGAGACATTTCAAGCTTTAATCAATCTTTTCCTCTCGTCTGAGCACTCTGCATCTGCCTTTACCGACGTTCATCCCAGCGCTGTGGTCCACTCGTCAGTGCAAATAGGAAAAGATGTGACCATCGGCCCAAATGTCGTGATCGATCAAGGCTGTGTCATCGGAGATCACACCGTTATTTTAGCAGGATCTTCTATTGGGCCTTGTGTGAAGATGGGAACTCACTGCCTTATTTACCCTAATGCAACCATCAGAGAAAAATGCATTCTTGGTAATCGCGTCATCATTCAGCCAGGAGCTGTCATTGGCTCTTGTGGCTATGGTTACACGACAAATGCAAGAGGCGAGCATACTAAACAACAGCAACTTGGGACTGTTGTCTTAGAAGATGATGTCGAAATCGGCGCCAATACAACCATTGATAGGGCAAGATTCAAGGAAACGAGAATTGGCAGAGGCACTAAAATCGACAATCTCGTTCAAATTGGACATAATTGCCATTTAGGCCCTCACAATCTCATCGTCTCTCAAACAGGTATCTCAGGGTCTGTGAAAACAGGCAGACATGTTATCATGGGAGGGCAAACAGGTACGGTAGGACATATTCAAATCGCTGATGGCGCTATGTTTGCAGCCCGCAGTGGCATTAAAAAATCGATCAAAAAAGCAGGAAAATATGGAGGCAATCCCGCTATATCTTTAGATGCTCATAATCGTGAACAAGTCTATGTGAAAAGAGTAGCTGAGTATGCGAAAAAAATTCAAGCCCTTGAACAAAAAATCCAAGAGCTTGAACTTAAGATTTAAGTCATCGGAGGAAATTCACTGAGAGCTTTTTGCCACTCAGAGACATCTTCTGAATTAGGATCTTCTATCGTTCTAAAAATTAAGAAGTTTTGATGCAATTGCTGAATATCTTTGTGAAACTGTGATTCTTTATGTAAAAGCAAATTTCCCATCAAAATATAGAGCATATGTTTTTGATGAAGAATTGTCTGCTGATCATTTCTCTTCACTGCACTTGATAAAATGTGAGTAGCAGCCTTCATCTCCTCAATGTGGCTAGCAATGTGGCATTGTGTGATATTGAGTTGATGTCCTAAATGAAGAGCCTCCCTTGCAACAGCATTGAGATTACCTTCGCTCGGCTCTTTGAGAAATTTTTCATGGGCTTTTTTCAACTTTTTAACACTGATTTGAGCATCCATATTTTTGAGTTGTGTACGAATCCCAGATAACTCTTCAATATGGTCGTGTATGGGTGTCGCAAAAGCCTGTATAGGCTGTCCTTGCTTTTCTCCTGTCATCGCATTACGAACTTCTGGAATATTGTACATAATAGCATTCACATGCCTAACCGCCCGGTCTTCCGGAGAATTGGTCGGACTTGGAACTCCGTCCCACGGCTGTGCATCAGGCCTTGTTTCCATAAATAAACCTCCCTCTTAGCTTCTCCTCAAGGTAATACAATTAAAATTATTTTTCAACATGATTAAAAATATAAGTTAACAAAAGAGGCTAGTACAAAAAAAATTAGTCTCTCTAATCCACCCATAATACATTAAAAATCAATAAGATGAATTTTTTATCAAAACACTACTTCTTTACAAAAAATTTATATAACAATCTCATTTCTTTCTTTAGACCTCTTTCGAATTTAAGGGTTCGTCGATTTTTTGTAAGAAACTGTCATTTTGTGACAGTTTCTTGCAAAAAAATTACAGCTATCGATTGGAAAACAGAAAATTTGTTAGCACTTGGAGTCAAGAATTATTTCACAAACAAATTGAAAAAATAGAGTTTGAGAGATAATCTGCGGAAAAAGAGGGAACTTTTTTATGATGCAGTATTATTTCAAAACAGCGCGTGATGAAGAGTTTCAACTACTGCCTCAGATAAAAGAAGGTTGTTGGATTCATGTCGATGAAGCAACGAGTGACGATTTTCATGCGATTGCAGAGCTCATTGGTCTTGAATATACCGACCTTCAAGACTGTTTAGATAAATATGAATTGCCTCGCATTGAGAAAATTCACAATACTGTGCTCATTTTTACACGCCATCCGACAGAGCATGAAACAGGGCTTTATAGCTCGACGTTAACGATTATCTTAGCCCCTCATTACGTGATCACAATTTCCCCTCATGTCAATTATTTGATTCGTAATTTTTTAATACAGAAAAGTAAGATTTCAACTCTTCAAAAGACACAATTTTTGCTAGCTCTTCTCTTTAAAATCACACAAGAGTTCACAGCTCATATTAGAAGAGCGCGCCACAATGTGCTTCGCCAAGAAAAAGAACTGATCTCTGTTGAAAGTGAAGATATTACAGCGCTGACAAGACACGAAGAGGTTCTCAATCAATACCAATCGTGTTTGATCCCCTTAAGAAATGTTTTAGAAACCATCACGTCAGGAAGATACATTACCCTCCCTGAAAAAGATCAAGATTTTCTCATCGACCTGCTCAATGCGCTCAAACAATCAGAAGATCTTTGTAGTATCAGCTTAAAAAGTATCAGAAGTTTAAGAGACTCTTACCAGATTATCTTCACAAATAACGTCAGCAAGACCATTAAATTGCTGACAGCCCTGACCATTCTGTTCAGTTTGCCTACCATGATTGCCAGTCTCTATGGCATGAACGTCGGCCTTCCTTTCTCTAAAAGCGAAGACGCCTTTCTCTACATCATCGGCATCACAAGCGTGATCATGATTGGCTCTGCCTTCATCTTCCACCGCAAGAGATGGCTCTAAAGTACTAGGTAGGCTGTTTTCTTTTAACTCGCCTTTTGGAAAGATGCTTTCCCGCTTTCTTCTGTGTGATTGTATAAGTAATTTTCCCGCCCTTTAAATTGAGTTCAATAATTTCACGATCAAACTCAAGGATTTGGTGATCCTTGGAAGATTTAACTTCATCAAAAATAACACAAAGCAAATCACCTTTTTCAGAAAAAAAGCCAACGCCAGAACCCTTTTTTGCCTCTACAGCATCCCCTTTGGGGCAAGAGCTCCAAGAAATGGTCAAAGGACCTGAACCATCAATGGGATGAAAGAAAACTTTTCCTTTTTTCATGAAAAACCTTAAAGCACGAGCGCTGCAGGGTTTTCTAGGAATTTTTGAAGGGTTTTTAAGAATTTGGCACCTGCAACGCCATCGATGACTCTATGATCGGCAGAGAGAGTGAGTGTCATGACTTTGCCAGGTATAACTTCTCCATCTTCAATCACAGCCTTATCTTCGATGCCACCTACGGCTAAAATAGCTGCTTGGGGAGGATTGATGATGGCTTGGAAGGAAGAGATGCCAAACATGCCTAAGTTAGAAATGGTGAAAGAGCCACCTTGATACTCGTCTGGTTGTAATTTTCCTTCTTTGGCTTTTTGAGCAAGGAATTTTACCTCTTGAGAGATTTGGCTTAAGTTTTTGTAATCGGCATGACGCACAATCGGAGTGATAAGACCTTGCTCAAGGCTGACTGCAATTGAAATATCAATTGTTTTAAAGCGGATGAGTGATTGATTGTCAGAGTTAAAGCCGCTATTGACATCAGGATGCTCACGTAAGCTAAGTGCGCAGGCTTTAATGATCAAATCATTAACAGAGATCTGATGACCGAGATTTTTGAGTTGCTCTTTGGCATCGATGAGCCTGTCTGCTCTGATCTCTTGTGTCACGTAAAAGTGGGGAATAAATGTTTTAGAGGCTTGCAGGCGCTCACTGATAACTTTACGGATGGGAGTTAAACCCTCTTCTTCATACGATCCGGCAGGTATTGAAGGATGCTCTTGCTCAGCAAACACGACTGGCAAATTAGGCTGCCCTAACTCTAGATCACGGCTCATCACCCTGCCATCTGGGCCAGAGCCCTGTACGCTTGAGAGATTAATCCCTTTTTGTTTGGCTATCTTTTTGGCAAGTGGAGAGGCAGGCACTTTATTTGTAGGAAATGCCATCTGTTTGAAAGAAGGAGGTGGCGCTGGTGTGAAGGTAGGTTGTGCATAAGTATTTGTCTTTGGCTTAGAGATGGCTGCTACGACTTCTTTTTTTACATCTGCAACAGCTGTCACTTTAGGAGCAATGCCTTCTGGCTCGTAGCCTTCTAGGCTCTCTTCTTTTTTCTCTGTAAAAATGGCAAGCGGCTGATTGACAAGAGCAGAGCCCCCTTCTTTGAGGAGGATTTTGCGCAAAAAACCGGCATCGAGAGCTGCATGTTCAATGGTTGCTTTATCGGTGGCAACCTCAAACATCACTTCACCCGATTTGACATAATCCCCTTCTTTTTTGTGCCATTTTGTGAGAATACCTTCTTCCATTGTGGGAGATAACTTGGGCATAGTGACTGTAAATGGCATAGCAAATTCCTTAGCTAAGGGTTTGTAAAATAGCTTGTGTGATCCTGTGGGCTGTTGGCATCGTCTCTTTTTCTAATGTTTTAGAATAAGGCATCGGCGTCTCTCGTTGAGCTACACGTTTTACAGGAGCATCGAGAAAATCAAAGCAATGTTCCATAATTTGAGCACAGACTTCGGCACAGATGCCAGCAAAAATATGACCCTCTTCGACAAGAACAGCAAAATGGGTTTTGCGCACAGAATTGGCAATGGTGGCAATATCAAGTGGTCTGATGGTTCTAAGATCGATAAGCTCAACTCTAATGCCTTGTTCTGCTAGATTTTTTACTACTTGTCTACAGAGCACTACCATCCGTCCGTGAGCCACGAGCGTGATATGCTCCCCTTCTGTCACAACATGAGCTTTCCCAAGTGGAATTAAATACTCTTTCTTGGGAATTTCCATCTTATCGCCATAAGAGAGTTCCGACTCTAAAAAAAGAACGGGGTTGTTATTGCGAATGGAAGATTTTAAAAGGCCTTTCGCATCATAGGCATTGCTAGGAGCTACAATAATAAGACCAGGAAGATTACTATACAGTGCTTCAACACAGTGAGAGTGTTGGGAAGAGACTTGCGCTGCAGCTCCGTTAGGTCCTCTAAAGACAATCGGCACTGAAAAACGATTACCTGACATGTAATACATTTTAGCAGCATTTGAAATGATTTGATCGGCTGCAACAAATGAAAAATTAAAGCTCATGAATTCAATAATAGGCCGCAAGCCTGTCATGGCAGCTCCAATCCCAAGTCCTGCAAATCCCAATTCTGAAATGGGCGTATCAATCACTCTGTCTGGCCCCCATTTGGCAAGCATCCCTTTTGTGACTTTATACGCTCCATTATATTCGGCAACTTCCTCACCCATAATGAACACTGTGGGATCGCGCGCCATTTCCTCATCGATGGCTTGACGAAGAGCTTCTCTCATCTCAACTGTTTGCATTTCTTCTTGATCAGGGGGCATAGACATCCTCTTCTAAAGTGATCGAATCAGGGAAAGGACTCTCTTCAGCATATTTCATAGAGGCAAGCACAAGTTCTTTTTGTTTTTGATCTAACGCTTGAAACTCTTCTTCTGTGAGCATTCCTAAAGAAGTCAAATCTTGAAATAACTGCTGAATAGGATCTTTTTTCATGACTTCAGAAAGACACTCTTTAGAGCGATAAAGCCCTGGATCTGAAATTGAATGCCCTTTAAATCTCTCTGTGATCATCTCGACAAGCACAGGCTCTTGTGTCTTTTGAACATCTTTAAATATATGCTCAAAAGCAGCATAACAATCAAAAAAATTCATGCCATTAACTGTGTAACCTTTCATTCCGAAACTCTCTGCTTTTTTCTCAGCAATCGGTTCAACAGAAATCGCTCTTTCAACAGATGTTCCCATCCCCCATTTATTATTTTCAATCACGTAAATGCAGGGCAAATTCCAAAGAGCTGCTAAATTAAGTGATTCGTGAAAAGCGCCTTGAGCAACTGCTCCATCACCTAAAAAACAAATCGAAATCTCTTTTTTCTTTAAATATTTACAGGTAAAGGCAGCTCCTGTCGCAATTGGAATTTGACCTCCTACGATCCCAAATCCCCCTAGCATCCTGTCTGTATAAAAATGCATCGAGCCACCACGCCCTCTAGCATTTCCAGTCACCTTACCATAAAGCTCTGCCATGAGTTCATTCGGAGTTGCCCCTAAAAGTAGAGCCAGCGCATGGCATCTATAAGATGTCGTCCACCACTGATCTTTGCCCATGACAGCAAGGGCAGCTGTTTGAATCGCTTCTTGACCAATATAGGCATGAAAAAAGCCACCAATTTTACCTTGCAAATAGGCAGCTTCTGCTCTCACTTCAAAGTTACGAATAAGAAGCATCTGCTCTAAACAATCAATGAGCCTCTCTTTTCCTAAAGCGGCTACAATCTCTTTCTTGTTACTTGAAAAAAAATGAGGCTGACTTATTTTTTCACGTGCCATATCTAGTACTGCATTTGAGGCACAGAGCTCGGACGTTCATATCCCGGATGTGCATGAGGATTATTCGTAACAGGAATTGTTCTTAAGTCTTCATCTTTAGGAGCAAGCTCGTAACAACCAGACAACAGACTTAAAACAATTATTAATACTAATGTTTTTTTCATGTCTTTTTTAAAAAATTATTTTAACTTAATCGAATTTCACAAAAGATATCACATTACTTTTTCCTATACAAGGGTATATTTAGGAGGTAATTCTCTATTCCATCTTTGTAAAAGTTCATTTTTAATTTGGAAAATTATTCAATTTATGATAATCTCTATAAGAGGAAATTTTATGACATTATCAATAATTTCAGATACTTCAGTATTTGTAACTAAATTTGGACCTATATTAGAAATAGATACCTTAAAATCGTTAAGATGTGTATCAAAAGCATGGAATGCTCTTGTTGACTCTCTTTTAAACCCACAACTAGCCCTAGCTGTTCTTTATCGTACAAGTTCATCTTTTAAAATCACTCATGTATCAAATGCAGATTCATCTGAGCTATGTTTAAATATTTTTGTTAAACTAGATAAAGAAGATCTTTCTACCAACATAATCAGACCATTGCCAAAAACTCCTTTTAGTTGGGCTAAATTAATTGAGCAACTGGCTCCCCTATTAGGGGAAAAAATCTCTCATACATATTCACCCGCATTTTATGAAGAAGCTTTTAGTCGGGGACAAAATGAAATCAAATCTTTTTGGAAAGGATCTGGAAAGCCATTTCCCCTTTGGACTTTTTATAAATTAGCCAGCTTTGATTTAAGCCACTCTTTTAAAATAGCAAGAAACGCTTCTAATGAATTGGAAGCAAAAGAGATCATGCGAGATGCTACAAATGTTCATGCGGATTATACTCCCCAAAATTTTATCTCAATTATCCAGGTTGCTTTTGAAAAAACTGAAAGAAATTACAGACCCCTTATCTACGCCTCTCTTAAAAGTTTATTAGATAAGGGTGTTTTTAACGAGGCTATCAACAAATTAAAGAATTCAGATTTTGATACCCTCTCACAGCTTATAAACGATCAAATACTTGTAGATGATCAAAGATCAGAACTAGTCGAAAATAAAGATCATGCAACAGCTAGGGACGTTCATTTGGCTCTTATCAGAACGGTAGACAAACTTAGGAAATACCCTGACCCTTAATGTTTTTTAATTTTACGTGGGTTATATGTGATGTAGGAAGAGAAAGGAAGGCAACTTCTCATCTTGATATTGTTAAATTGCTTCTTAAATTCAGATGCGATCTCTTGATTGTTTAAAACGATGACATTTTCTTGATGAACACGACTGGCTCTATAGGTAAAATTAAGCGACCCTGTCCAGACTGTATTATCCCCAAAAACACAAAATTTATTATGCATGAGCGCTCCATCTCTTTTTTTACCACCCTTAGCGTTCCATACACTAATGGAAATCCCTGCATCGACCATTTTACCAAGGGGTGATTTCATTTTTAGTGAATATTTGTCAACGATCAGCTGCACGTCAACACCACGTTTTTTAGCTTTGATAAGTGCCTCTCCTATTTCACGGTGTGTAAAGCAATACATAGCAATATAAATGCTCTTTGTTTCGTC
>CAYUZN010000013.1:0-14743 GCA_964449295.1 uncultured bacterium
TTTTTAAGCTATCACTTTTAATACATGAAGAGAACGAAAGATCTGAAGAACCTGTTGAACTCGAACTAGATGTCAATTTATCCATACAATTTCTCCTTTATTTTAATTAAAAAACGTTCCATTTTGAAAGACACTTCCTCCTCGTCGTTAACTTGGAATTAGAATAATTTCTATAAGAATATAAAGGATAAGAATTTTCATTGTCTATTAAATTTTTCATCTTGCATTGTAAAGCGCGTACATACCGTATCTTTCCCCTAGACAGAATCGTTTATGGCAGGTTATCCTTCGTCTTTAATTATTGAAGGATAAATACGATGGAAAAACGAAAGCGTTGGCATTTTTTTCTAATTATTACTGCTGTTATCTTGACGATTTACAATATTCTACCAACTGTTTTCTACTACGCACATCCTTTAAAAAAGCCAGTTGATAAAGAAAGAGCTCTGCCTATTGCACAAGCGATAGAAAATAGAGTCAACGCTTTAGAAGATGAGGCTACAAGCTGGGTAAAATCTTTTTGCAACCTGCTTCAGATAAAACCTTTATCTATTTCTTTAGATAAAGAAAATGTTCAAATTATTCAGGCGCAATTTAAAAACATTGAGGATGCAGAACGCTTCCGTAAATTTCTTCCTCAAGCAGGAAATTCTATTGAATTCCTTCCTGCTCAACTAAGTCTGTATGATCCTGAGCTGACTAGTAAGACAGTTCTTATTCAAAGACGAATTCCCCTTCATTTTGATACGGCTAAAATTGAGAATGATTTTCAGTTTGGCACAAAGAGAGATTCTCAAGGAAATCTTACCGATCTTTATAAAGGGCTTGTTCAAGATCGTTTTATTCAATTAGGAACAATTTTAGGAGGTGTCAGTGAAAATGGTCTTTATGCAGAAGCCTCTCTCAAAAATCTAGATCAACCACAATCTCAAGATTTACTTATGGTTGTCGCTCAAAATTTGACGAATTTTGTAAAAATTTTCGATGAAAATTCTCCGATTGCCAAGCGCTATTTTGCCACACTCACTCAAATTGATGAGTCAAATAAAACAGCCTTCGTCGATAACGTCATAAAAGGATTAGAAACACTTAAAAGCAACCTTCTCGTAGAAAAAACAGCGCTCTCTCAAGAAAAAGATTCTATACAAAAAAACGGCGGCGTCCTTGATACTCTCAAAGAACAACGTCTAGATTTACTCAAATCTCAAGAAAAAATTATCATTCAAGCACTCTCTTTAGTGAGACACCACAAGGCAGATTTTGCTCAGGGGCAAACCCCTTGGAATTACACCTCTTCTGCTCTTGCTATTCAAGCAAGTTCTCATGAAGGAGCCGTGCAAAAGATCTCTCTTGCTAATCACAACCCTTTTATAGACGAAATCCTAATCGATTGGTCCAATGATAGATTTTTGCTCAAACTCTATCCCGATTTTGAAAAGGCAAGACTTCAAGCTGACAATGAAGTTATCAAAGATCAAATCGACCAACTTCTCTATAATGAAATTGCAAGACTATCTAGCCAATCAGGCGAAAGCATCAAACCCTTTCAAGAACATTTCGAGATTGCTCTATCTCAACTTCAAGACAGTCAAAGTTTTCTTGCTTTGAGATTATTTGCGATTGCTACAGCAGAAGTGGCTCAGCTAAAAAACTCTCTTCTTCTCAATTGGCAGCCACAACATCCTGATCTCAAACAAGATGTCTTCCCTATTTGGGATTATGAGACATACCAATCTCTACCGGATAGTCAGAAAAAGCTAGGGCTTGTGATTTTTGCTCCCTCACTCTACAACAAAATGCCGCCTAAAGGCCTTAAGATGAACTCTATTTATATCATCGCCAAAGGCCTTGATAGAATCTCACAAAGAGTTGAAACCAATCCTGAATCAGAAAGTTCTCAGCAATTCTTCCGTGATATTCGCAAATTACACTCCCTTATGCAAAATAATGGCTTATTTGGATATTCAGGGCAGTCTCATGCCATTGCTGGAGAGTTTGTTCATGATACTATCTTTGAGGGTGAGAACTATTATCAAACAGTTCTGAAAGCCACAAGAGAAGATTTCAGAGTGTATGGCACAAAGAGATACGCCATCTTAGAATTTACAGATGTTGAACAAAGGATTTTAACCGACAACAAAATTGGCAATCAAATTCACGAAGATCTACTAAAATGGCGCGATAATTACGCAGCTGCCAAACTTGGATTAAGGGGTCTTCCTAAATACACTATCCCTGCTCCTACCAAAAATGCTCTCTGGGATAATTTTCTCTTAAGTTTTGTGAAGTATTTTCGTGGAGATGAAAGAAAGATTCTTCACTGGGGACTTGACATGTCTGGTGGAAAAACGGTTCAAATTGAACTCAGAGATAAAAGTAATCACATCGTCTCTCATGACACTGACATGAAACAAGCCATCAATGAACTCTATAACAGAGTGAATAAAATGGGTGTTTCTGAAGTGAGCATCCGTCAAGAAGGAAATACGATTGCTCTTGATTTTCCAGGATCTCAATCTCTATCTGCTGCAGAACTCATCAAAGCTTCCTCTATGTATTTCCATATCGTGAATGAAAAATTCATGTCGAACCCCTCTCTTCAAGAAGCTACCAATCGGTTTCTACAAGAAATTTGGAATGAAGCTGTTGTCACAAATCGTAAAGACATCGAAGATATCAACCAAATCGCTTGGCGCCATCTCTATGGAAACTCTGTTGATCCAGAAACGGTTCAGCCAAGAAGTACAGCTGCTAAAACTCTCTACGATCATGGTCTAAGACTGCCAAGCCCTCAAGATACGGGAGCCTCTTCCTTATTTGACACGACCTATTCAATGATCACACAATTAAGAGGGGATGACTTCAAATCTTGGCAAGGCAAAACCAATCCCCTTTTGATTGTCTTTAGAAATTATGCTCTTGAAGGATCTAGCCTAGAAGATGTGAGAGCCTCTTACACACCCTCTGAGGGCAACTTTCTTCAATTTAGAGTGAAAGGATCTCAAGCCTTAAAAGATGGCACAAAATTTAACCCAAGAGATGATGTAGAAGCTTGGTCGTCTCAATTTGCCAAAGATAAAATTGCAGGAACACCACTTGAATCGTTTGCAAGAGGAGAAGGGTGGAGAATGGCTGTGATTCTCAATGGTTCTGTTATCACAAGTCCAACACTTAAAGTAGCTATAAGAGATAGCGCTTCAATCACAGGAAGTTTTACGCAAAGAGAAATCAATCAACTCGAAGCCGACTTAAAAGCAGGATCTCTTAGTTTTACACCGCGCATTCTCTCTGAAAAAAATGTCAGCCCTGAACTAGGAGCGCAAGAGAGATTAAGCGGTATTGTTGCAATGTTCTGTGCCCTTATCCTTGTTATTACCACTATGATTGCTTACTACCGTTTTGGCGGTCTTGTTGCTTCAATTGCCGTTCTCTTTAATTTGCTCATCATGTGGGCAGCTCTTCAGAATATCGGTGCGACACTTTCTTTAGCAGGGATTGCAGGCATTATTCTAACAGTTGCTATGGCAGTGGACGCCAATGTCCTTGTCTTTGAAAGAATCAGGGAAGAATTTGCTGTCACGGGAAGAATTGCTTCTGCCGTTCACGCAGGGTACCGCAAAGCCTTTTCAGCGATCATCGACTCGAATGTCACAACTATTATTGCAGCTCTCATCCTTCTTCATTTTGATGCAGGCCCCATTCGCGGTTTTGCGCTCACTCTTATTATAGGCATTGTCTCATCCCTTTTCTCTGCTCTCTTTATGACTCGGTTTTTCTTTGCAGGATGGGTGCAAAATCCTAAAAATAAAGAATTGAAAATGTCTCACCTAATTAAGTCTTCTTCTTTTGACTTTTTGAAGTACACCAAACCCACCATTCTTATCTCTGCCATCTTAATTCTTGTGGGAGGATACTTCCTGTTTTCAGAAAAACAGAACATTTTAGGAATGGATTTCACAGGTGGTTATGCTCTAACCGTTGAAGTACCCCCAACGTCTACAGGGCTTTACAGACAAGGGATTGAACAGGCTCTGATAGCACAGGGAGCCTCCTCTCAAGACTTCCAAATTCGAGAACTCAACCCTGCCAATAATCTGCGTATTTTCTTAAGTCACAGCTTAGAACAAGCAGGAAGACCTTTCTATGAAATGCCATTGCAGACAGATCTCAAAGAACTGCCTTACGCTTATCAAAACAACCCCCGCATCATCTGGGTTGTTGACGCGTTAAAGAATGCCGGCATCCAGCTCTCTCCTAATGTCTTAACAGATCTTGGGAAAAATTGGTCAGCTATTTCTGGTCAAATGTCTGATTCAATGAGAACAAATGCACTTTTAGGGATTGCTGCTGCTTTAGCGTGTATCTTGATCTACATCACCATACGATTTGAATTCAAATATGCGATTTCAGCAACCCTTTGCCTAATCCATGATCTTGTTTTCTGTATTGCCATGATAGCTCTTCTCTATAAACTGGGAGTTCCTATCCAAATCGATCTTCATACAGTAGCAGCTTTAATGACAATTGTCGGTTACTCGCTCAATGACACCATCATTATTTTCGATAGAATTAGAGAAGATATGGTCCACATGAGACACTCTAAACTCAACATGATCATCAATCACGCTTTAAATATCACTTTAAGCCGTACACTGATGACATCGGGAATAACACTACTCGTATTAATCCCACTCATTGCCTTAGGAGGAAGTACTATTTTCGGATTTGCTCTTGTCATGGCAATTGGCGTTGTGTTTGGCACTCTCTCGTCTCTTTTTGTGGCAGCACCGCTCATGCAATATTTTCATCGCCGAGAAATACAGAAGCATGAGAAGCTGGTACATAGTTAACTATGTATCAACAAACAATGAGCTCTAAGCCAGGCCCGTCACAACACTCTCTTTGGGTCTACCCCGAATGTGATCAGGCATGGAAACAAGAGATCACCACCGAGTTCAACATCCATCCTGTGACAGCAGAAGTTCTGGCTTCCAGGGGATTTAAAACTCTCGAGGAGATTCATAGCTACCTGTATGCCAAGCTTCCCGATCTGCATGATCCAGATCTTTTTCCTGACATGGATAAAGCAGTCAGTCGTATTCTCAAAGCACTTCATGATAAAGAAACCATTCTGATCTATGGTGATAACGATGTCGATGGCATCACATCGACAGTTCTTCTCACTGAATTTTTTGAATCGATTCAAGGCAAGGTTCTCTACTACATCCCTAACCGCACCTCTCTTGATCAAAGCCTTATGATCGATGCTCTTAACTATGCAGAAAAGAACAACTGTTCTCTCATTATCACCGTTGATTGTGGGATTACCGCTGCTCATGAAATTGAAGAAGCAGTCAGACGCAACATCGATATCATTGTGACAGACCATCACGAACCCACTGCCAAACTCCCCCATTGCGTTGCCACACTCAATCCCAAACTTCTCAACAGCACCTATCCCAACAGAGATCTCACAGGTGTGGGAGTTGCCTTCAAACTGGCACACGCTATCACAAATGAACTCATTGAGACAGAACAGATCAGCAACAATAAAATCGACCTTAAAAAATACCTCGATCTCGTAGCTCTCGGCACGATTGCCGATATGGGCTCTCTTTTAAGAGAAAATAGAATTTTTACTAGATATGGTCTTAGGCAAATGCGTAAAACAAAACGTATTGGGCTCTCAACCCTCTGCACCGTGTGTGATGTTAAAATAAGTGAGATCACCCCTGTTGATATCGCCTCTAAAGTAGCTCCTAGATTCAATAGTCTAGGAAGAATTGCCGATCCCAATAAAGGCGTTAAACTGCTTTTAATTAGAGATCCCATTGCTGCAGAAAATCTTGCTAAAGAACTCGATCTCAACAATATCGAAAGACAAAAAATTGAGCGGAAAGATACAAGCGACATCGAATCTTATATTTTAAAATACCCTCAAATTCTCAAAGAAAAAGCCATTGTCTTGCACTCTGATAAATGGCATCCTGGTATTATTCCTATTATCACAGCACGTATCGCTAAGCAATACAACAGACCGACAATCATCATCGCCATCGAAGATGGTATAGGCAAAGGCTCGATTAGAACCATCACAGAGTTTCCTCTTCTTCCTATCTTAAAAGAAAATGCCGACATCTTGATGAACTTCGGCGGACATGATTATGCAGCAGGTCTTACCATTAAAGAAAAACACATCGAAACTTTTAAACAGCGTTTCATCCAAAATGCCAATGCCAAACTCAAAGAACAAGATGTTCTCTTCAAGTTACGTCTCGATGCTAAACTTAATTTTTCAGATTTAACCTTTGACTTCATGGAGTCGTTAAACCTTCTAGCACCTTTTGGAAATGAAAATCCAGCCCCTGTTTTTTACTGCGATGTGAAACAAGTCTGGCCACCTAAAGTTGTTGGAAAATCCCATCTTAAACTCTACCTTGAGCAAGATGAGCGCCTCCTTGAAGGGATTGCCTTTGGGATGGCAGATCGCAGACAAGCACTCCTCCACAAAAACCTCTCACTCCGCATCGCCTTCACCCCTCACGTCAACAACTTCTTCAACAAATCGAGCATCCAACTCCACATCAAAGACTTTCAACCGTTGCCTAACACTCATTAAAAAAATAATCTTTGGAGAACATATCAAAACAGACAACTTGCGTTCGACAGAATTAAAAACACAACAATTTTCTCATCTTTCTGACTGGGTTTATCTGAATGTAAAAGTATCTTAATTTAAAACAAGTTTTTAACTATTGTCCGATAATATATTAAAAAAAGAGCTTAAATCCTGTTCTGTTTCTTCTTCTACTTGTCGTTGATTCATCTCTTCTTGTTCTTCTTGTGCAATTTCTTGCATCAGTTGTGACCATATCTCTTCGCAAAGCTCTGTTTCACTTTCTTCATTGTCTAGATAAACATTTTCTGGAAATTCTGCTTTTTGTTCTTTGAGTCTTTTCTCATATTCTATTTTCAGTCTTTGGCTCTCACTATCAGGTAAAAGATTGACATGTCCAAAACGCTCTCTAAGACATAATCCCATCCACACTACGGCTCTAGGAGCCTGATGTTGATCGATTAAAACAACTTCTCTTTCACTTAGAGGAAGAATTTGGTTGGCATACACTTTCCACCCTAAAGGCAATCTAGATTCAACAAAAGGATAAAAATAGGGATCAAGCCTTACGCGTAACCACTCGACTCCTAAGCTTTATAATCGCTGTTCACACTCACCATTAGCAGGAAGATAAAGAACTATTCTAGGATCAACTCCTATAGATTTTGCATCATGTATAGTCAGAGTAGACATATGTGTCTCCTTTAAGTTAATGATAGGCTTTGTGCAAAAAAATATATCAGATTGATCAATTAACCGGCGAAGATTTTATGTTTCAGAAGAACTCTATTTTAATTTCCTAAAATCTTTTTCAAGAGTAAACTTCTTTTTAACATTCAAACAAGATGAGGAATTTATGAGCTTAGATCCTATACCTTCCAGCCTAAAGAACTGCCTTAACTATCCCGAAACTCCTTGGAGAATCAGTCTCGATCTTTACACCAAAGTTAAAGCAGCCAAGACATCGACTGCTTATCAAAAATATGAAATCCTTTCTTCCAATCCCGAGCATGAGTTCATCATGCGTTACTTCCAAGACTCTCCTCCTGTTAACAGACACATTAAAGCTGCCTACGTGATCCATAACCCTTCTGCCACCAATCAATTTGAAGCTCTTATCCCCAGCTTAGAGCAAGAAGCTCGAAGTGTTATCTTTGCCCCCAAATGGGACCAAGAAGACAATCTTCCTTTAAGACAAGCCACTCTCGCAAGATGGCAACAAGCAGCCGGACAATTTTCTCCTATTAGCATCCCTACAAAGGATGGTAAAAAAGAGACGTTTCCTCTCACGCAAGTTCTCCCTCTGTGGCATGGGAGTAGACAAGCCACATGCGATTCCATCTGCAATACAGGCTTTGTTTTTTTTGGCAAACACCACTACTTCAAAGATGAAGCTCAAGGAGCTTCTGCTGCCAAAAGCACCGACCTTGGATTCTTTGGAAGCGGCATCTATTTTACCAATAGCGCCCGGTATGCAGCTGACATCTATAGCGACGGCAATCTTCTCCTCACTTGGGTCAGCATGCGCCCTCCTTATCCAGTCATCGGTGACAAGCCTCTTCCCTCAAAACCCACCGATATGGGGAAACTAGAAGGACTAGGAGCTTATCAAAATTATAATGCCCACTACGCGCCTGTTGTTCCTTTAAATACCCATGATCCTCACTGCGATATCTACTATCCATGCCCTGAAGGAGTTAAACCTGTTTTAGATGAGTACGTCGTCTTTCATAAAACCCAAACTCTTCCTAGATTTTGGATAGAGCTTGCCATAGACCTCCCTATGAGTCCATCAACACCTCAACTACAACAACCCCATTCTTCAGACAAGGTGGCTCTTCTGCCGCAATCCAATCCCTTAACAGCCTTTGGAGCTCTCAAATGGGAGCAATACTTCGGGCTTAAAGTTGTAGAGCCACCGCTTCCTCCCGATATCGATGCTATTCTTGCAGGGCCATGTCCTATCTTCCTTGGGAAGACAGTGGCAGAGACTCATTTTTTAATTCTTGTTCCTGAGGGCATGACTCTTGAATACTTAGAAACTCTGACTGAAAACCCAAAGCAGGGGAATAAGATGGGCTTTCGAGGTAAATCAATAGCTTGGGAGCAACACAATAGAACTCCTACTGGCAAAACCCATTGGGTCTTGATGACAAATGATGTCATTCCAGATAGCAGAAATAAAAGCTGGAACGATCAACAAGTGTTAGCTGCCACATTCAACGGTCAAGGGTATGAACTTCTCTCAGGAATAGATGTGGCTACCTGTTTACTGACTGAGTACGTGGAAACAGGACGCAGATTTTATTCAGATAATCCGTATACTTATACTCGATGTATAGAACAAATTAAACTTGATTCTTCTGAATTGCCTCTGGCGATTGGAGGCTTCGCCTCTCTTGGCGTCAACGTCCTCTACCATAGCCATGACAAAGAGATCAACGGTGTGGGAATTTGCAGAAAGTTTTATTAGCTCAAAAAACAGACAACATCGAGATTTAGAAAAGACCACATTAGCGTTTAGAATGTCTGATCAATGTACTAGGTGGTAATTGATCTGCATCTAAAAGTGAATTCGTAAAATGTGTTCTAATCCAAACCTCAAACACATCCTTAATTTCACGCACAGCAACGACAGTGATAGAGTAGGGTTGTTGTTTAAGCTCATCTTGTAGGATTTCAATTTGCTTTTGCAGGTTATCGATGTCTGTTTGCAAATCTAAGCAGAACTTTTCCATTTTATGAAATTTCTTTCTACATTCCTCAAAAGCTGTTTTAACAACCTCATCCTTTTTATTTTGTTTACAAATCTCTTTGAGAGAGTCTAGTTGCTTAGAAATTTCTAATTTTGATTCATTCGAATCCTTTTCATTTTGCTTACGAGACTCTAACTCAGACCTAGCTACTGTTAATTGATCTTGGATCTTAAAAAATCGATCATCATTCTCTCTCTCTCTTTTGCGATAGAAATATTCTTTTATGTTAGGATCCCTTTGATTAGGAATGATGGTTAATAGATCATAATCTAGAATAACACTACGAGCAGATCTAAGATAATCTTGTGTCAATTTCTCAACTAAAACAGACTCTAGCTGCCCCGATTCATTAAAAAATACGACATCTTTTGACACACGATGATGCTTCCAAGCATGATAAGTTAAAAAATAAGGATCTTTAAATGTTAGTTCATTCAAATGAGCTTCATCTTTTAAAAGATCATCAATAGATATATTCGGAAGATTTAAAGGAGCTGCTTGTGGAAGCTTTTGAAACTCTTGAGAATAATCTTTTTCAAGAGTTTGAAGGCGAAGGCGATACTGATCAGATCCTAATGACCAGTTTTTCTTAGCCTCAAGGTAAGCAAGGCGAGACTGTAGAAAACTATACTCTTGATCAAAAGAGGCAAAAGATCGAGGTTGTTTATGTTGAGTAGGAGGAGGAACTTGCATCTTCTGACTCTGACTTTTAACAAACTCAAATTTTTTTAGGCAAAATTCTGCGATTAACTCTGGACGAATGGGATTGGAAGATTCAATTTTACTATTAAGACACTCGCTAAATGTGTCTTGCATTATGGAAGCTTGCCTGATAAGTTTATCTTTTTTTATGTACTCTTCTTTTTTTTGAGAAAGAACAGTATCGTCATCGTCATCACTGGCACCACAAGCTTCAAGATCAGAGTGATTGGGGGCTTTCAAAGGATCAAGTGTCTTTTTTGCAACTGTCTTGGGCATAGACAAATCATCTAAGCTTAAACGATAGCCTCCAGCATGAAAAAAAATAGTTTCCTTGCGTTCTTTAGAAGGAAGATTGAAAGCTTTTATAAAAGCTTGATCTTGCTTATACTGTTTTAAAAAATCCCAAAGTTGCTTTGTTAAAGTGCATGTTTCAGTCTGTGATTCGAAAATAACAAAATCATCTCTTTCAACAGGTCCATTAAATACGGGCAAGTTATTAAGCTTTAAAGGTTGTTCAGGTTCTGAGCAAGCAGCAACAGCTTTGGATGCCTGTTGTTTTTTTGCGCTACTATCTTGGAACCTTTTAAAAGCAACGGCAACATCTTCAAAAGATTTTAAAGATAACCGATCTAACTGCAGGATCAACTCCTTACCATCTTTTGAAGGGGCAGCAAAAGACTCCATATCAAGAGATTTCAATTTGATTAAGCATGCTTTGGGTAACTTATCATTACTTAAAGGATCTTTATAGCTCAAGATCTGAACGGTTAAGTAAAGATTTCTATCTTGTTTACGATAACCCACGACTCTAAATTTTTCATTCGAAGAGGTAGTCTCTAAGAATTTTTCCAAATCTTTTAAAACATCAAATCCTTTTTCTTTAAACTCACAGGCTTGTTGCTGATTTTCAAAAATCACCATCTCATAAATGGTTCGATGTCCTTCGCTAAAAAATTTTAAAGCATATTGAAAATACTCTTGGGCTTCTTTTTCTACATTGAAATCTGAGGATTCTATTTTACAACGAATCAGTTCTTTGAGGGCTTCTAAATGTCTATGAGGACCTAATTTTTGGGTTAAAAGTTCGCCTAAAATAGATGCTGCCTCTGAATAGTTCTTTTCAAAAATACAAATTTTTGCCATTGATATTCTAAAACTAGAACTCCAGGTTAAGTCAGATGAACCTATCTGTTGCAACAGATCAGAGATTCTTTGTTTAAGAGTAGCCATATCGCTAGTGATTGGTTGACCTAAGTGATGAGCTGCTAAATAGGCTTCGAGTTGATATCTAATACAAGTTGCTTGGTGTTGTAAATCTTGTGAAAGAGATAGCGATGAAAATTTTCGATCTTTGTATGATAATTGTTCAACTTCAGAAACAGACATTAACCTATCATAAGCAGTAAATACTTCTTCATAGTTTTGCTCTTCCATTTTATGAAATAAAATGCCATTGCGCTGGGCCAAAACAGCTATCAAAGAGTTTGGCAATTTTTCTTGAGCTATTTGATAGGCTTTTTCCAAAAATTGTTCATAACTTTGTTTAGCATAGGGGTTGGGTGTTTTTTGATAAAAAAAGATACGCCCTATTTGATAGAGCAAATTTATATAGAGATAACGGGCTTCTTTTGACGTTTCTTTTTGAGAGTCGATTAACTCTTTTGCTTGACGACTAATGTTTTCTGCATCTTCATAAAGGCCTATTTGTGTGTAGTAATGACCAATATCTAACATCAAAGACGCTAGAATGAATTTATCTTCAGAATTTAATTCACCAGCATAATCTCTATAAAGATAGGCGATATAAGAAATGTCCCATTCTTGAGAATCTTGTTGGAGAGGAGACTCTGTTTTTTCACGAAGACTCTTTAGTAAAGCTGAGATATTGTCTTTTGAGACTTGAAATGTCTCACACAATTCTGAAAGATAAGATTTTGGATCAGGCAAAGGCAGAACAGAAGAATTGTTGATCGGCAGTTCAATGCTTTCATGAGCTGCTTTCTGATTAGAAAGGATGATATAATGAGGAAAACGCTCTTGAGATTGATCAAGAATAGATCTAAGCCAAGGAAGCTGCGAGGTCTTGACTTTCTGAAAAACAATCAAACTACGTCTATTTTTGAGATAGGTCTGAACAGCTTGGTAATCAGGGCTCCAAATCTTACCAGCTTGCTTCGCTATTCTTCTCACAAATTGAATCCATTGAACACTCAAAGAAGACAGGTTCTCAGCTCCAAATTCGTGATAGTCATCATAAGAATTTTGAGCTCGATACTCTTGAATAGAAAGGCAAGAGGAAGCTTCAGTTGCATTATGCATCCATAAAACAGAGTCTTTCTCTAATCTACTTTTAATCAAATCTGCAGAAACGATACTCATAAAATCTCCACGATTTTAACTCTCTTTTTCAAATACCCAGCTCACAAGACTTGGTTTTTTACGAGGCTCTTTTCCCCCTGTCCCAGCCACTATAAAGCGATCTTTAAGAGCACAAAGACTATAAACAATTCCATCATCTGCATCTAAAACTTTAATGGGGTCAGATTTTCTTAAATCCCATAATTTTACATACCCATCTTTAGAGCTACTGGCAAAAACATTTAAAGAGACTCGGCATACATCAAAAATCGTACTTTCATGAGCGTTATCGTGCCCTGAAGATTTAAAAGATCGAATGAGTGCCATTTTTTCAGTATCCCAAGCTTTCAAAATCTTATCCTGGCCCCCTGTTATGGCTGTTTTTTCCATGAGACACATCGTATAGATCCAATGTTTATGCGCATTTTCAATTATTGCTTCTTGCTTCTGGGTTATTGTGTTCCAAAGACGTAGGGTGCTATCGTTAGAACAGCTTAAGATATAATTATCTTCTAGTCTGACCATCTTAGGAATGCCACCTGTATGTCCTTGACATCTTCCTAAAAAACCAGTCTCTAAATTCCAGATTTTGATATCATGGTCCCAATTTCCTTTGTGTTTATCAGGTCTTTGGCAAGTCCCTGTAGCCAGCCTCTTTCCTAGCAATAACTGTAAACTATAAAAACCTTGATTATCAGGATCCTTAAAAGATTTTTCATGTGTAAAGGTTTCCTTATTCCAAAAACGGAGCTCACCTGCACTACACCCAGTGATTAAGCTTTCTTCATTTGCGGCAGCGCATAGGACCTCTGCTTGATGACCTTCTAATTTTGCAAGAGAGAAACCTTTGAACATATCCCAAACACGAGCTGTTTTGTCATAGGAACAAGTGACAATCTGATTTGGTGAAAGTTGTGTCATTCTCCAAATGCCTCTTTTATGGCCTGAAAGAGCTTTTTCTGAGGGATCTCCTTTTAAAGAAGGATCTTGTTTGCTAAGTCTAGTAAATAAAGTTTGTTTCTGAACAAGGCTCGATTGTGTACTTAAGGTAACGCTATATTCAGAAGAGACATCGATTGCTTTATCCTTTCCTGCCGTTCCATGGCCTTTAGGCACAGATAAGGGCTCTTCTGTACTCCAATTATATCTACTCTCTACATCACTTAAGGCTAAGTGTCCTATCCCACTTGCTACATAGTCATCGTCATCGTCATCTGAACTACCCGCATACAAAGCTGCAAAAGGGTTTTGATTTGTCATTTTCCGAACTGGATCCATATTTAGCTCCTCAAAAGTTCTTAACAACCTCAGTTATGGGTTCATTTCATAGAGTCTTACAGCATCTTTCTGGTAATTTTCAAAGATTGCGCCTCGTCTATAGGCGCCTTGACTATTAAACTCGGCGTAATTTTTAAAAATTACCAAGAAATCTGCAATAATCCTCTATAAAATGAACCCATAACTGAGGTTAATAAAAAATAAATTATTTTATTCTTGATCTAAAAAACATAATTGTCAATTCTTTTGATCAATTTTATACTCTAGTATTTATATATGGATCCTGTTTCCCAGGTTAATTTTTCTCAATTAACAGATATTCGTGCTTTCTCGATTGGGAAAATCATTCATAATCTTCGCTTGCAACCTGATCATCATCTTCAATTTGAAACAGAGATTCAGGAAAACTTAAATCAAGGTTATGACTGTACTTCTCAAGAGTTAAAAGAGCTGGCTGACTTGGGATACGCAATTTCTAAAAATCCTGAGACAATTGAGCGTTTTCAACGTTTTGTCTTTCCGGAATGTTCTAAGCTTCAAGATGCGCTGCGCTTAGCTCGTTCTTCAACCGGACTTCTTCTTGATAAATTTAGAGCGATACGTCCAGGACCTGCTTCTACTCCTAGTTCTTCTGCTAAAGGATATGATGAAATTTTTGCTATTTTCGAGGCACAAACAACAGAAAAAGAGATCAATAGTCAATCAATTGCTCACTGGCTTTCTAAATTTAACCTTCAAGGAGGAAGATTGGTAGATGTTGGTTGCGGAAATGGCGTTCAACTTAAAGCAACTGCAGATCTTTGCCATTTCAAATCAATCACAGGTATTGACAATCAAGAAGGCTCTATTAAAAAAGCTGCCTCTCTTTTTCAAAATCTTGACTATAAGTTTAAACAACATAATCTTTTTCAGCCTCTTGAGGGTTTGGAGCCTGCTGATTGCATTTTAATCTCCCATTTTTATTGTTCTCCAGAGAAGATTCCTCTTCTTTTTAATAACATCAAACCTTTAGAAAATAAAAATACTCTATACA
>CAYUZN010000013.1:14753-18799 GCA_964449295.1 uncultured bacterium
ATAGTACTTGCCAATCTGATACCGCTCTACTAGTTAAAAAACTTCCATTTTTACGTCCCAGACCTGCCTCTAATATGAGTGATGCTTTTAAGGAAGAGTTAAAAAGTCGAGATTATGAATGTGAAACCCACATTATTGAAGCTAGGCTTCTCTTTCCAGATATAACGTCTGAGATAGAGTCTCAAATTCTTGCCCTTTGTCAGGGAGACTATGAAAATAGCACTCCAGTAGATACTAACTTTAAAACCGTTAAAGCCTTAATGGAATTTTTAGCAGGTTTTCCACTTGAAGCTTTTACAACAAGTGAACGCTTGCAATATATCAACTGTTTGCGGGAATTTTTCTCGATTAATAATGGCAATTTTTTAAAAATCTGTAGTCAAATTATTCTAGCGCATCCACCTACTGTTGACCCAATTTTTGCTCGCATTTTTAAAGAGCTACACGGAGATATTTTAGGAGACAATGAATGGGACGAAATCATCTCCACTTACCAAAAAATTCACAAGCAAGCTCTTGAGGAAGTCCGTCAAGGATCTTACAATCAAGCAGAAGATAGACTCTCTAAAGCTCTCAAACGGTTAGATCTCTGTCAAAGAAATCCTCTTGTTGATCAAAAAATTATACAGAAAGGGCTATCACAAGGGTATCAACTCTTAGCTGAAATTTTCATGCACAAAAAGCTCTACCACCAGGCAACCAGTGTGGCTTGGTTTGCTAAAAGAGTCGATTCCTCATTTAAAACTCCTGTCGATTTGCAAATCGAAACTATTGAACAAGCGTTCTTATCAACATTAACTAAAAATCCTACTATCAAAGGGCTAAAACAAGCAACTCAAGATCGAATCAAATTAGAAGAAATACGGAGTCAAATTAAAGAAGAGCTTGATAAATTGCCTAAGCAAGATAAAATTCCTCACTTGAAACAATTATACCAAAAAATAACTCATCAAATGAAAGAGTTTCTAGCATCTCTTTTAGAAGATACAGAAGATAATCTCAAAAGCATGGGCTTTTCTCCTCCTTGTTCTTATGTCGTCATGGGATTAGGGTCGCTGGCAAGGCAAGAAATGACGCCTTATTCTGATTTAGAATTTGCAATTTTAACAGAGAAGGATTTAGCAGATAAATCGTATTTTAGACATCTGACTCTTTTGTTTCATTTAAGGATCATCAACTTAGGGGAAACAATTGTTCCCTCTCTTGCAATCGACAGCCTCAATTGGTTATTTGATAATCAAACTCCTCGCGGCCTTGCTTTTGATGGTAATATGTCAACAGCTTCTAAAACGCCTTACGGGAAACAACGTGGAGGTAAAGGCGATTATGAGCTTATTGGCCCTATCTCTCATTTTCTAACATTTCAAGGGAATTGGACTGAGGACTCAGATGGAGGACTATGGGCTGCCAAGAGATATCATCTCCCCCTAGTTCTAAGTAATGCTACTTTAATCAGAGGAGATTCTCATCTTTTTGAAAACTATCAAAATGAATTACATGAAAAGCCAAGACTATCTTTCTCTTTAAGTGTTTTAGAAGAAGATCTCCAAATGTTCGATCCTCATTTAGAAGAGGAAGTGTCTGGAAAAACATACAATGTTAAAAAAGATCTTTACCGATTACCTACAACAATGCTCGATTCTTTAGCAAACCATTTTAAATTAAGTTCTCAAAGTAGTTGGGAAAGAATCGAAGAACTTCACAAACGAGGCATTTTTTCTTCTCAAGGGGCAGATGATCTACTCAACTTACTTATGCTGACACAAGAATTAAGATTAAGAACATATTTAAGTTACGGCTCTCAAAACGATGATTTATCACCTGAGATTTCTCCTGAATTGTATTCTTTCTATTACGTAGCTCTACCTTTTGTGCAAACTATGAAACAATTTTATCAAGCTACTCAAAATCTAGAAGAAGATGGCTGTAAATATTTACAAAAAGATTGTTTTTTTGATGATAGCCTCTTTTGTCAAGGCTGCGTTGGTAGACGTTTATTAGATTATCTTGGGGCTGAAAAAAACTTAGAAGTAGATCCTCGTGATACGATTGTTTATTATGAAACATTAGCTGATATCAAGACAGCTCTTTATAAGCTAGACGAAGCTCAAATAAGTTATGAAAAACTTCTAAAAAAAATCCCTCCAGAAGATAAGGAATTAAATGCTACTATTTGGATTAAAAGAGCCGAAGTTTATCAAAAACAGACACTTTATGCACAAGCTCAAGAGGCTGTTAAGCAAGCAGAAGATGTTCTAAGTGATCAAGCAAGCCCTATCTTAGAAAAAGCTAAACGTTTAAGAGCTTCTTTTAACTTGAAAAGATCTGATTATAAAAAAGCTGAACAAGAATTGACAGCTCTCTTAGCTCATATTAACAAACGGCTTTCAAAACAAAAAAAAGACCCTAAATATGGTGTTAAAGTTGATCTCTCATTAGCAGAAACACTGACCCTCCTGGCTCAAACCTACAAAGAACTTTTTCAGTTTCCAAAAGCTGAGAAAACCCTTCAGCAAGCTTTTGATATTTTTAGAGCTTATTATCAAAATTCTGAACATCCAAAACTAGCAAAAATCCATCTTTTATTTGGCAGTTTATTTGAAGCTCAAGGAAGATCAAAAGAAGCTCTAGCAAGGGGAGAACAAGCCTTGGCTATTTTCCTTTCTTTATTTAAATGTGATCATCCTGATATAGCAACTAGTTACAATAATATCGGACTTTCTTTGGGAGAGCTTAACAAGCATAAAGAGGCTATGAAAAAATATCATCAAGCCTTAGATATGTACATTAATCTTTTTGGAGAAAATCATCCTGATGTGGCAACTAGTTACAACAACATTGGTCTTTGTTTAGAAAAATTAGGAGACTATGCAGAGGCTTTAAATCATCACAAAAAAGCATTAAAGATATTTAAGACATTTCTTAGAAAAGAAAATCATCCTGACATAGCCGATTGTTACGATAATATCGGCTTATCTTTAAGTAAACAAGGAGATCATGAAAAAGCGCTTGAAAATAAACGAAAAGCTTTAGATATACGCCTGCCTATTTTAGGAAATCAACATACAGATGTAGGCCTTAGTTTTAATAATGTTGGCAGATCTCTAGATGAATTAGATGAACATCAAAAAGCACTTGAATATTACGAAAAGGCGTTAGCTATTTTTATTGACAAATTTGGAGAAGATCACCCGCGTGTTGCTGATGTCTATCATAATATGGGCCGTTCTTTGCTAAAACTTAAAAAATCAGAACAAGCTCTAGAAAAACAAAAGCAAGTTTTACGTATTCGTCTTAAATTTGAAGATCCTGCATCTCCTAAAATGACTGATTGTTATAGTAGTATGGGAAGCTGTTTGCTTAAACTAAAGAGATATCAAGAAGCTCTCGAGCAATATCAAAAGGCTCTTGATATTCGCATCAAAGAACCTGGGGCTGATATTGAAGATCTTTCCAAAAAAATCAAGCATTGCGAAAAAAAATTAGCGCACTAACTTAATCATGGTTTTTATCTGATACGTATTTAACACCAATCGCAAGGCAACCACAAATTGTAACTCTTTGAGATCCTGGAAAACCTTTATAAACATTAACAGCCGCTTCAATAAGTTTGTCGGGAGATAATTTTCGAATTTTTAGCTGAGGAAGAAGGTTTGTGGCCCCTTCTGTTTTAACCATGTCTTCAAATGTTTTATAACGATTTAAAAAGACGATGTCACACAAAATCCCTTGTTTATAATTATGAAGATGGACTTGGTCACCTACTTGTAATTTTTTATATCCCAGAGAATCAACTCGGCATTCCGCTGTTTTTTCTCCGTTTTTAATATAGGTTAAATAAGGAGCATCAGGCCTATTTTGAATTGTAAATGTATGAACCTTAGGGACAGCAACTTTTTCTGAAGGTTCAAAATTGAGGCGAGCTCTTACATCTCCTCTCTCTCTTTTATCATCTTCTCTCACCCTTTTATCGCCCTCTCTCTCATATGTGTCCTCGTCTTTTCTTTTATAAGAGTCTCTGCTAGAGCGGTATGATCTGTCGTCGT
>CAYUZN010000013.1:18899-26531 GCA_964449295.1 uncultured bacterium
TCCTCGTCTTTTCTTTTATAAGAGTCTCTGCTAGAGCGGTATGATCTGTCGTCGTTCCTTCTTTTAGAAGAGCTCTCTTCACTACGATCTGATCTATCTTCATCGCTCCTTTTATAAGAGTCTCTCCCAGAGCGGTATGATCTGTCGTCGTCCCTTCTTTTATCTGATGTATCTTCATCTCTCCTTTTATAAGAGTCTCTGCTAGAGCGGTATGATCTGTCATCTGCTCTGTCTGACTGACTATAATCTGATACCTTACTCTCATCTTTTTCAGATCGCTGATCGCTACCTTCTTTTTTATGAGCAGCAGAACCACTAAACTCTTTTCCTGAAAAGACAAAGACATGTTTTCTGTCAGAAGCCTTATCTTTTTCAGGAGCTGTAATTTTTTCTATTTGTTTGGCTGTTTTCTCATCAGCTTTGGAAAGAGAGTCTTCTTTTTCTGGGGGGCGAGAAATAGTCTCTCTTAAATCAGAAGTTGCCACAGATTTTGTACTCATAACGACGTGTCTCCTTAAATTAAAAATAATATAATTTATTAATTTCATTTTTACAATGAAAATTCATGCGATCTTGAACTTTTCTTCAAAAGATCCAAATAATCATCTCTCAATTGATCAAGTGTAGGCTTGTTGTTAATAATTTTAAGAAGCACTGAATGTAATTCCTTTTGTGAAAGAGAGAATTTAGAAGCAAATTCTTCAGAGAAGATTTTTTTTCCCGCTTTCATATCTGCAAAAGAATAGGCAGGCTGCTTTTCATAACCAATTGCCCAAGAAACCTCCTCAAGATCTAGATTAATATTGATATGGGCTTGACACTCCCCTTTTTCATTACGTGCAACACAAGATATGCGGCGATCGGTTGCAATCATAGGTTTAATAGCAACAGCTGGAGAATTAAGATACTCTCTAATCTCATAAACAGTCCTCCACTCAGGTCCACCATCTTTCCTGTCGCACACAATTCTATCTCCTTCTAAGTGAAAGCTCCAAACGCCTTTATGTCTCATATCAACTAAATAAGGAGTTCCATCCTGTTTTAAGATAATCGGACACTCTATATCAAAATTAGGATCGAGCAGAATATAGCCCCTGTCAGATAGATCTAAAGGTGAAGCATATTTTATAAGAAGAGCGGTGTGAGATAGATTAGCCCAACCTTTTTGTTGAAATCGTTTGGCTAAAAAAGCAGGGATTTTTTTCGCACTTAACTCTCGAGGAAGACGTGCATGAAGATCTTCCATCAATCCATAACAAGAAGTTCCTTTCCAGGGCTCTACTTTTATATCAGGTTGAAATGCAGCCAAAGCCTCTAAAGGTTTTACACTTCCTTGTAAATAAAAGCCTAAGAATTGCTCAACTAAATGAAGTCTATCATAATTAGTGTCTTTCAAATGTTTGGCTAAGATAGGAGAGAGTTTTTCTGAAAGAGCTTTGCTACTAGTTGAAATGGGTTGCCAATCAAGTTCTTGACAAAGTGGGGGTGCAGAAATAGATGATAAAATTTTAGTCTCGTCTTCTTCTTTGTAAAACCTAAGATTTAAATCCTGACATTTTTTTGTCAGCTCATGTAAGCAGCTAGGATCACTCAATGTTGTGACATTTCCCATGGGATTTCCTTCAATCAGGTTTTTTAAAATCCTACGCAAAATTTTTCCGCTACGTGTTTTGGGAAGCTGATCGACAATCACAACTGTATCTGGGCGAACGTAGGAACCTAAATAGGTGGCAACCGTTTGTTTTAATTGCTGTTCTATATCTTCTTCTACCTTAGAGTTATCTTTTAAAATCACAAAAGCTACGATTTTTTCTCCTTTAATAGCATCTTTGACACCAATAACAGCTGATTCTGAAACAGCTGGGTATTGAATAAGAGCATTTTCTATCTCAGCTGTGCCGATCCTATGACCAGAAACTTTTAAGACTTCATCCGATCTACCTCTAATCCACAAATAGCCATTTTCATCTACTTCGGCTGCATCACCTGCTAAATAATATTTTCCATTCCATTTGCTCCAATACGTAGCTATATAACGATTAGGATCTTTGTAAATCCCTCGCATCATAGAAGGATAAGGTTGTGTAATAGCTAAAAATCCTTTAGACGCAGGGTTTCCTTCTTCATCTAGCACAGCCACTTTATACCCCGGTAAAGCTTTTGTCACCGTTCCAGGCAAAAGAGGAGTCACTCCTGGCAAGGGAGAAATAACAAGACTTCCTGTTTCTGTTTGAAACCAGGTATCGACAATAGGACATTTATCATGACCAATAAAATGATAAAACCAAAGCCATGATTCTGGATTAATAGGTTCTCCAATTGTTCCAATTAGACGCAAACTATCTAGCTTTGTATCAATAAAGCAGGTCTTACCCCATTTCATAAACATACGTACGACTGTAGGGGCAGTATAAAAAATAGACACGTGATTTTCATCGATAATCTTTGCAAATTGATTCTTGGAGGGATAATCAAAAGAGCCTTCATAAATAACCTGCGTAACTCCATTAGAAAGTGGGCCGTAAACAACAAAGCTATGCCCTGTAATCCAACCAATATCGGCTGTTGACCAATAGATATCATGAGGTTTAATATCAAAAACCCATTTAAATGTTGTATGAACACCGACAAGATATCCCCCTGTTGTATGCAAAATACCTTTAGGTTTTCCTGTTGTTCCAGAAGTATATAAAATAAATAAAGGATCTTCCGCTCCCATTGCCTCTGGCTCGCAATAATCACTTACATCTTTCATCACATCTGTATACAAGTAGTCTCTTCCCTTTTTGAGAACAATGTCGCTGCCTATATGATTAACAACAATTGTAGCTTCAATAGAAGAACACTCTTCTAAAATAGGATCAAGGAGCGATTTATAAGGATTTTTTTTTCCTGCTCTAAAACTTCCATCGGCTGTGATTAACACCTTAGCTTCGGCATCCATAATGCGATCTTTGACAGATTGCGCGCCTACACCGCCAAAGATAACAGAATGTACAGCCCCTATACGTGTACAAGCAAGCATTGAAGCTATAGCTTCGGGAGTCATAGGCATATAGATAGCTACTCGATCTCCTTTTTTGACACCAAGCTTTTTTAACACGTTTGATAATCGATTAACTTCTGTGTAAAGCTCTTGATAGCTTAAGACTTTTTTATGACGATTTTCATTGATATAAATAAGAGCCTGTTTATCTCCACGGCCTGCTTTAATATGTCTATCTAAACAATTGTAAGAAACATTTAACTTGCCTGTTTCAAACCATTTGGCATAGGGAGGGTTCCAGTCTAAGACTTTATCCCACTTTTGAAACCAATCAAGATCACAAGCACATTTTTCCCAAAAAGACACAAAGTCTTTATCGCTTTCTACAAATAGAGTTTCATCTTGAATATTAGCTTTTTTTTTAAAATCTTCTTGAAAGAAAAAATTCTCATGAGCAAAACCTTCAAAACTAAATAGCAAAGTATAAATAGCTAGAATCTGTAAAAATTGCATAATCCTCCCACATAAGAAGTACATGTTACAAACAATCGACAATTTCTACAAATTATTTTAAAAACGTTATGATAGGAAGATCTTCAAGTCTTGACAGATCTAAAGTTGTAGTTTATATCTGTCAATATGTACAAAAGACATCTGGCCAAGCAGATTTTAAAATACTCTAAAGAATACCCCATCATTCTTTGAGACGTTTATCGTTAGCGAATGTTTTAAGCGTTTTTATAATAGTGGAGAGACTCCACCTTTACATTTCTGGAGAGATCAATCAAGCAATGAAATTGACCTGCTTATTGATTAGGGACAAAAGGGGTTCCCTATAGAAATCAAACTCTCACAATCTTTTCATACTGATTTTAAAAAGCAGATCGAAAAATGGTTCCAACTCAAAAACAACGCAGCCAAAAAAGGCCTTGTTATTTATTGTGGAGAACATCTTCTTCAAAAAACAGCTAGGATACCCGTTACACCCTGGTATTTATTATAATTTTATGAATTAATCCAGAATGGGAATTCAATAGTATCATTTTGTTTAACGCCTGTCACCATGATTTTAATAAGAGAATGAGTATTTTTATCTGGCTTAAACAAGTCTTTAGGTGGATGATCTATCCACTGAGCTGTTTGCTCATCAAAAAAAAGATATGAGACTGTAGCTTTTTTATCCAATTTTAAAAGCACGTCTTGCCTGATTTTTTTGCCATAGGTTGTTAAAATAAGACTCTCCCCATCTTTATGTAATAAAGCGAGGCACTCCCCTCTAAAATCTCGATCATGGTCAAGTAGCTGAGTATACTGCAGTACAAGACAACCTTTAGCATCTACCCAACAATCAGTCACATGCCTGACAATTTGAGAGAGTTTGGTGTGAAAGCGCTCCCGTTCAAAAACAATATCCTTAGTTTTTTCGACTTTAGTTTGTAGTATGCCAAACTGTCTTTGGATTTCGAACAAGCCACCAATCAAAATAGCAGAGAGTACAAACCCTATGATAATTTCAATCAACGTGAGAGATCTCTTTTTCATTTTAGTAGACATCAACAAGAAGCCTTCTGTCTGCTCTTAAGTGTTTAAGATACTCTCTTGCTTCATGCTCTCCCATGTTGCCATGTGTTTCAGTGATTGTCACAAGAGCTGCTTCCACATCTTTAGCCATAGGATCTGCATCTCCGCAAATGTAGAAAAAAGCTCCCTCTTGAAGCCACTTCCAAACCTCTTTTCCTTGTTCAAGCAGTTTATGTTGTACGTAGATTTTTTCTTGTTGATCGCGAGAAAAAGCCGTATCAAGGCGAAGTTTATTTTGAGAGATCAGTGGTGTCCAAAAATCTTCATAGTAGAAATCTAAATTGCGATTGCGCTCCCCAAAGAAAAGCCAGTTTTTTCCAGGAGCATTAAGCATGACTCTTTCTTGTAGAAATCCTCGAAAAGGAGCCACACCCGTGCCTGGACCTACCATAATAATAGAAGCTTGCTGATCTTGAGGGAGTGTAAAATGAGGCGTTGGCTGAATATAAGAAGGAATAAAAGTTTCCTCTTCTTTGGCTAAATGACAGAGAAAGTTGCTAGCCACGCCATATCTAACCTCTCCTTTGTGCTCAAAGGATGTGAGAGCCACCGTCAGATGAATTTCTTCAGGATCATGTTTAGGAGAGGATGCTACAGAGTAAAAGCGAGGAAGTAAAGGGGAGAGCTGCGAACAAATATCTTGAGGAGAGAGAGAAGACTTGCCAATTTCAGTCAAAAAATCGAGTATATCGTGAGAATGACAATAGTCTAAAAGAGCTGTTTTATCGTCTAATAAGTGAAGAAACTTAGCATTGTAAGGCGCATAGAGTTTGATAAATCCTGACGTCAAGCGTCCTAGATTAGCTTTTTCAGTGAGAAATGTGTGTAATGAAAGCTTTTCTTGAGTGCGAGGATGAACAACAGACGTCTTAGGATCTACGTTTAAAAGCTGAAGAATCCTTTGGACAACAGCAGGATCATTATGAGGATAAATTCCAATTGCATCACCCACTTTAAACGTGATATGAGAGTCCTTTAATCCTAGCACAATATGAAATGTTTTTTTCGAAGATCCAGGTTTTGAAAGAAGCAGTCTTTCTTTAATTTTTGCAGGAAAAGGATGAAGACGATCAATAATCATAGACAATAGTCAAAAAAAGTTGTAAATACAAATTATATGCGCTTTTTAATATTTTTATTACTAGCTGGGTGCAGTAGTAGCGGCTACCAAACTCCTTATATTATTTCACACCAAGAAAAAGAAATCACAGCTGCTGAGACAGACATCATCCCGCAGGAAGAAGATCTGTAAACAATTTCTTGCTCCAGGCTTTCGTAAGAAGATCCATCTTTTTATTAGAAATTCCTCCCAAGAAATCGATAGCATTTAAAAGCCTTGCTCTGCAGCGATCTTTTCCTAATAGTTCAAAAGAATCGTAAAGGGGAGGGCCTTGGTGTTTTCCCATAAGGGTAGCATATAAAATAGGGATGATAGCTTTTTTATGGCTCACATTAAAAGCTTCAGCTACCGTTTTGGAGGCTTGCTCAATGCCGCTTCTTTCCCAGTTTTCAAGTTCATCTAAATTCCAAAGAATGCACTGCAGACTATAAGAAGCCTTTTCTTTAGAAAGTGATCCTACTGCAAAAAGAGCCTCTGTGTAAGGAATATGGTTGATGAAGAAAAAGCTGCAAAGCTCCATAAATTCACCAAACGTCTTGATGCGTGTATGGCAAAGGGGCATCAACTTTTTCATAAAGTCATCATTAAAACTCCACTCACGAATTTTATCCCAGAGTTGATCTTCTGGTATCATCTTGATCAGATATTGTTGATTAATCCAGTCAAGTTTATGAATATCAAAAAAAGCACCCGACACACCAATACGTTTAGGATCAAACTCTTTGATAATGTCTTCTAGAGAATAAATCTCCCTGTCACCAGACATACTATAGCCCATAAGAGTTAAAAAATTAACAAACGCTTCTTTGAGATACCCGCTATCTCGGTAATAAAAAATAGACGTAGGATTGCGCCGTTTGGAGAGTTTTTTTCCATCTTTGCCAAGCAAAAGAGGCATATGCATGAATACAGGTGGCTTCCATCCAAAACTTTCATAGAGAAAAATATGCTTGGGCGTAGAACTCATCCACTCATCTCCACGAATCACATGCGTAATTTCCATGAGATGATCGTCAACGACATTAGCCATGTGATAGGTAGGGAACCCATCTGATTTCATCAAAATCTGATCATCGATATCGGCCCAAGGAGATGTGATACGACCTTTAATGCCATCTTCATAGACACACTCACCTGTCAGAGGAATCTTAAGACGAATAACATAAGACTGCCCGGCTTGCTCTCTCTCTTTAACTTCCTCAGGACTCAGATTTCTGTATCTGCGATCGTAACCAACACGCGTGCCTAATTTAGCACTCATCTCGCGCATCTCTGCGAGTTCTTCTTCTGTTGCAAAACATTTATAGGCTTTTCCTGTATCGAGAAGCTGCTGTGCATACTTTTGATAAATTTCCGTGCGCTCTGACTGTCTATAAGGAGCAAAAGGACCCCCTACATCAGGACCTTCATCCCAAGAAATGCCTGCCCAATGAAGTGCTTTGTAAATATTCTCTTCATACTCAGGGCGAGATCTCGTTCTATCGGTATCTTCAATACGTAGGATAAATTTTCCTTTAAAATGGCGCGCAAAGATAAGATTAAAAAGAGCCATATAGGCTGTCCCCACATGAGGATCACCCGTAGGAGATGGTGCAATGCGTACACGTACTGTCATAAACTCCTTAAAATAAGGCCTGATTTTGACAGATTATCAGATAGATTTCAAGAGCTAACCGGTATTGAGAAAAAGTGATTACAGCTAGGGCAAGTCGCTGAAATGTCTCGTGTTTGTGGTTTCCTATTATGAAAAGCCAAAACCTGCTCAAAATATGTCGATAACGCCGTAAGAGCTGCCACTTCTTGTGGATCACTTGCTTGTGCTATTTGCTTTTTGACTTGTTTTGAACAACTCCTAATCCAATTAATTTCTTGCAAATACCTGCCCTCTAGCTCTTCTTTAAACAAATTAGTCGCTTCTTCTTTAATAGAATCTCGAAGATACGTT
>CAYUZN010000014.1:0-7917 GCA_964449295.1 uncultured bacterium
CGACTTAGAGATCTTTTTAGCAGATAATACTTGTTTCATTCAGACCTCAAGATTTCAGAGGTTTTTAGTTTGCACGCTTTAATAGCTGGCACAAGTCCTGCTAAAAAAGAGATAATAGGGGTGGCAATTAAGATGACCGCAAGAGCCGATGTGCTGAATTCATTAGGAAGAGATTTTCCAAAGAAAGCTGCATTAAAAGCGTCATGCCCTTGAACAAAACTTAAAATACGCACCAGAACATCGAGATGCTTTAATGTCAAAAGAGCAGCTCCTATGCCAATAAAACTACTCAGAAGGCCAACTGCAGCCCCGCAGCCTCCGAAGATATAGGCGATACTTTTAGAGCTGGCACCCATGGCTTGTAAAATACCGATTTCTTTTTTCTTATCGTTCACGAGAATGACAAGCATAGAGATGATATTGCAACAAGCTACAATCAAAATGATCATGCCAAGGAGTGTAAAAAGGTATCTGTCACTTTGAAATTGCTGGAGCAGGTCTTTAGCAAAATCGTAATCTTTATAGGTCGTGATTTTCCAGTATTTATCTATACCATTTTTAGCAAAGGCTTGAGAGATTTTGGTGCGGAATTTATCTGCATCTTTAATGTTTTTAAACCAGACTTGAATGCCGCAAGAGGCGGTTTTTTCCATAAATTGATTATGAGTGGAGGCATTGATGAGGTGAGCAATTTCTGGATCAACCAGGATACATCTATTACCTACAGGCATGATGCCTGGATCGTAGAAACCGGCGACATAGATAGGAAGTCTTTGCTCTTGGACAGAGCCTGCGGTTGCTATCTCATAAGATAAAAAGCCTTGATCACCGATCAAAACGCCTGAATCTTGAAAGTTTTTAGATAGAAGAACTTCTTTTTGTTTTTGTTTCGAAGAGGGGAAGATGAGCTCATCTTTTACAGAAGCAAGATGGTTGATATCCTGAGACGAAGGTTTCATGACAAGTGACTTTAGGAAAGGGCTTTGATCAGACAAAGATAGGAGATAAGAGGCTTGTGAAAGAACGGTTTCAGCTTCTTGAGAGCGTTTTAAATGAAGCTTTAACATCGCACCTGACATCTCATAATCTTGAAAGCACAAGCTGCTATCTTCTTTTTTGAGAGTGTCCAAAATATTATAGGCCTGTTTAACAGGATCTATCAAATTGCCTTGAGCATCTTTATGAGGCGCAGGGAAATAAAGTGGCAATTCTTGATCACTGTCAGGGTTGTAAGGATCTGATTTTGGGCTAGAAACTTTTTGTGCAATACTTTTATCGGTATAGCCAGAGGAAGAGGAAACCGAGTCAGCCAGATAGTAGTAAGAAGAGTAGTAAGCTTGCGTAGGATTAATGCGTAGAGGCGCATTCAGAGAGGTGAGCTTTTCAAGCCAGCTTTTCTCAATACCTTCTGTTACCGATAGAAAAACAAGAACCAGCCAGACAACAAGAGCAATCACCCCAACCGACATCGAAGCTATCAGGGCAACCGACAGCTGCCTTTTTTGAGGAATGAGATACTTTCCTATGACGGATAGTTCAAACACTTACTTGGCTTCTTTAAAAACGACGTGCTTGCGTAATTTTTTATCGTACTTTTTGAGTTCTAAACGCTCTGTTGTATTACGCTTATTTTTGTTGGTCCAGTACACTTCATGACTTTCTGTACTTTTTAATTTAATGTTTTCTCGTGCACCTTTTGCCATATAAAATCCCCTTTTTTGGAAAGGCAAATTTTAAAATATCTTACGCTTAAAAACAAGCCTAATTTAATGCCTTAAGCGAACAAACATAGTCCTACTCCGGATTTGCCTGACATTTCCGGAGTAGACTCCATTTTTGTTGAAAAGACTTTACAAGTCACTGTCAGCTATTAAGATAAGTTCAAAAAAGAGCCACTAAGGGCAGCTTCCAGATCAAGAGGGTCGGAAGTCCCTTTTTTGAGAAAGAGGTGGTAGCCAAGGCCCGCAATCATAGCTGCATTATCAGTGCTAAGGGTTGGAGGGGGCCAATAGATGGGGATATGGGAAATTTTTTTATGAAGAAGCTCTCTTAGTTTGTCATTATTTGTCACTCCTCCGCCTAGGAAGATAGCCTTACAGGGAAAGCTTTCAGAGGCTTTCTCTATTTTATCAACAACATCTTTTAAAGCGGTCTGTTGAAAGCTGGCTGCAATATGACATTTTTCATTTTCGGGAAGAGCAAAAGGAGCGTTTTTGTCCTGATTTTGTCCTTTGACGGTATATAAAACATTTGTTTTAAGACCAGAAAATGAAAAGTTCAAGGGGGATGTTTTAACAAGACCTGGCTTGAAGGGGTATTTATGGGGGTCGCCAGATTTGGCAAGGTGCTCGATTTCTGGGCCTCCTGGATAAGGAAGCCCTAACATAACGGCAACTTTATCAAAAGCCTCTCCAATGGAGTCATCGACCGTTTTACCGATGATAGTGTAGACTCCAAATTCCAAAATATGGATTAGGAAAGTGTGCCCTCCTGAGATGACGACACCGAGTGCTGGAAATTCTAATTTATCACGTTTCATCATGGCGCTGTAGATGTGAGCCTCGACGTGATCGACACCAACAAAAGGTTTATGCCAAGCGACAGAAAGCGTTTTGGCTGCATGCAGACCTATGAGTAAGGGTCCAATCAGCCCAGGACCTTTAGCAACTGCAATCAAGTCGATCTCTTGCTTTGAGACAGACGCTCTCTCTAGAGCCTCGTGCATGACAGGAATTAAAACCTCTAAATGACGTCTGCAAGCCATCTCAGGGAAGACGCCACCATAAATAGCATGGAGATCTATCTGAGAGGCAACGACATTGGAAAGAATTCTTTTGCCATCCTCTACAATAGAGCAAGCCGTCTCATCACAGGTAGTTTCAAGTCCTAGCACTAACATAAAAAATAATTTTGTTAACAGAAGAGTTAGTTTAGTGATATAAAGGATAAATATCTAGGCCGAATTCTTATGATTGATCTATCCGAAAACAAAAGATCAGCTTTACTCTGGAGCTCTTTTTGGATTTCCCTTGCTCTTGTGTTCAATTTATTTATCTACTTTTATGCCGGTCAGCAAAAGGCTTTAGAATTTTTAGCAGGTTATCTGATTGAAAAGTCTTTGAGTGTCGATAACATTTTTGTGTTTTTTGTCATATTTTCGTTTTTTAAAATACCACCCCAGTATCAGAAGAGAGTTCTTTTCCATGGAGTATTGGGGGCGTTAATTTTTAGACTCATCTTGATTTTTTTTGGGATTGCTGTTGTTAAAACTTTTGCCTGGGTGATTTATATTCTGGGAGTATTTTTATTGCTGACAGGTCTGGTTGTCATTTTTAAAGAAAAAATCGTGCTTGACCCTCGCAAAGGTTTTATTATCAAATGGATCTACAAGACATTCAATGTGACAAATGAGTGTGAGGCAGAGAAGTTTTTTTTAAGAAAAGCTGGCACTCTTTTTATCACGCCTCTTTTTTTAGCTCTTTTGACAATTGAGGGGATGGATATTGTTTTTGCTCTCGACTCAATCCCTGCTATTTTTGCGATCACAACAGACCCTATGATTGTCTATACGTCAAATGCTTTTGCTATCTTAGGCCTTCGCTCTCTCTATGTTGTCTTAACCAGATATGCTGAGCTATTTCAATCATTTAAAAAAGGTATAGGTCTTATTTTATTATTTATAGGCATCAAAATCTTGATCTCACCTCTTTACCATATGCCAACTGGGATCTCTATTGCTATAATTGTCGTCATTCTTTTAATAACGACCTGCACCTCCATTTGGCGCAGCCGAAATCCCTAGGTAAAAAATATCCTTTGCATTAATTGTGTAACTAAGTTACAAAAATTAGGCTTGAGTAGAGGTATTATGAAAAACAAAAAAAAATCGACCTTTGTTTTTGAAGGATTTGGATTTCCCATAAAGCTGATTAAAGTTCCTATGAAGAAAGTACTAGGGGAATGGTGCATTGATATCAATATGAATAAGCTGATGCTAGTCATATTAGAAGCGCTGATTCATAAGCCAATTGCGTTGACTGCTGAAGAGTTGCATTTTATTCGATCTTATTTAGATATGACAGCAACAGAATTTGGAAAATTGTTTGGTGTCAGTCATGTTGCAATTCTCAAATGGGAAAATGGGAAGAATCGAATTTCTCCCTCTTTGGAACTTTGTATTCGACTGTATGTTTTAGATCATCTTAAAGCTAAGGACAAAGAATTTAGAGCTCTTTATAGAGAAATCAGTTTAAATCGACTTTCTAAAAATCAAGCCACAAGAATACATCGAATTTCTATTGATGCAACTACGGAAGATTTAAAAATAGCTCTTTAATGATCTTTAGAGGCGGCCTCGTCGGCAATCCAGAGGGCTGGATTGGCAGGCGTGCCAACAAATTGGCAGGGAAGAGATGGGGGAGAGGAAAGAACGTGAGAGAGCATTTTTCGTTTGCTCTCACCCATGACGTAGAAAGCGATGTGGGTGGCTGCGTTGATCGCCTCAAAAGTGAGTGTCATGCGCCAAGTGCTTTTCTGAGGAACGTAATTAGCCACAACGAGTTTGCCTTTAGCTTTCAGAGCTTGTGTATTGGGGAAAAGAGAGGCTGTGTGGCCATCTTCTCCCATCCCTAACATCACAAAATCAAGAGATCTGTCACCGAGGATATCTCGCAGGGTTTTTTCATAAAGAGAGGCGTGTTTTTCAATCTCTTTTTCAGCCATCATCCGGTGGATGTGGTGGGGAGGGATGAGCATTTTTTCAAAGCCTGCTTTCATCGCCATATGGAAATTACTCTCTAGATTTGTAGGGGGTACAGCTCTTTCATCGCTCCAAAAAAGATGAACTCTGTCCCATTCAATTTGTTGAGCATAGTCTGTGGTTAGAAGAGAAAAGAGAGCTTTAGGTGTTGAGCCTCCTGAGAGAGCAATACAAAACTCTCCATGATCTTGAATTGCCTCTTGGCAGCAGTTGACAATATGATCGGCTGCATAGTGCAGCGTTGCCATATGATCTCCAGGAACAACAAGTTCTGCGTTTATGACGATTTCAAGCATGATGAATTTAACTCTTTTAAAAAGTTGAGGAGCTTTAGGTAATGTTTACTTGTGCCACTGTGGCAAATTTCGTTAACAAGAGAAAGACCCGACTGCGATTTGTTAAAGAGGTATTTAGAAGGGATTTCACATTTTTCTTGATCACAAAATATCATCAGAATTTGTTCGGGGATGTCTTTGTTTCTACAAAATGAGAAGTGGAGATTATCGTGAGTGACAATATCGACGGCAATCAGTGTTCCTGGAGGGATATTGGCGCGCTCTTCAGCAATGAGTTCAACAGATGTGTGATCGTATTGAAAAAAGTTTGGCTCTAATTTTTGAAGAGACCAATTGAGTTGAGAGGCAATCCATCCTTGGATATAGATCGCTTGAATTTTTGTGTGGCAGAAAAAGGGATTGGCTTGGTTGTTGTAGGTGATTTTGATGGTTTTAGCTTTTTTGAGTTGCTCTAATTTGTCAGCTGAATAGAAGGTGAGGGTGATGAGGTCTCTCCAATTTTCTGTTCGTGCCCAATTGAGGTCGGCAATATCGCAATTAGCTTCTTGTTTATGGTCCAGAAGAGCCTTTGCAAACTTAGGCAAATCATCGGTTGATTCAGAGTCAAAAATGAGACGGGTGGCTAATTTTTCGATTTGGCAAGAGAGGGGATTTTCTTGAATCGGATCGTCTGCCCACAGTAGATAGACAGGCAGATCGGGAATAATATGGGGAAGAATCAAAAAGGGGAGTCTGTCTTGACTTCCAGATGTTGCCTCAAATTCAATCAAATCGCAGACGATATCAAATTCCCCTTTGGCTCCTGCCATAACAGATGCCTTGGCATTGAGGGTGGTGTCTTGATTGTTTTTATCGACAGTAATAAAAATTATTCGGGAGGGAAATCTTTCAATGACTTTTTGAGCAATTGTGCGAATATAGGCTGCTCTGTCATTTTTTTGCGTAAATAATATCAGATTGAATAAGCAAGCTCTTGTTTTATTAGAGCCTTGTAAAGAATCCCAAATACGTGTGAGCTCTGAAGAAATGTTGGCAATATCCATAACTTAAATCAGTCTCCATTTACGGCCATCTTGTGTCATCATTTGATCTGCATCTGCAGGGCCCCATGTGCCTGCAGCATAATTTGGAAAAGGGGCGGGACTTATTTTTTCCCATTTTTCTAAAACAGGGGTCAGTAATTTCCAGGAAGCAAAAACTTCATCTTGTCTTGCAAAAAGAGTATTATCTCCTAAGATACAATCGCAGATAAGCCTTTCATACGCCTCAGGAGGCGTCATTCCAAAATAAGAGCCGTACCTAAAGTCCATCTTCACAGGTTGAATAGGAGAAGAAGGCCCTGGAACTTTGCAATTGATCTTAAGTCCTGTCCCTTCATCGGGTTGGATCCGAATAGCAAGAACATTCGGCTCATTTTTCTTCCCACCATTTTGAAAAAGGACACTCGGAGGATCTTTAAAAGTAATGGCAATTTCAGAGGCTTTTTTAGGAAGTCTTTTTCCGCTTCTAATATAGAAAGGAACGCCTGCCCATCGCCAGTTATCGATAAATAAACGCAAGGCAACATAAGTCTCAACACAGGATTTTGGATTCACGTTAGCTTCTTGCCTGTACCCAATAGCAGCTTTGCCATTGATAAAGCCAGGGCCATATTGCCCTCTCACAGCAGACGTCTCATCGATAGGCCTTATGGCTTGCAGAACTTTAACTTTTTCATCGTGAATACTAGAGGCAGATAAATTGGATGGGGGTTCCATAGCCACTAAAGAGAGCACTTGCATGACGTGGTTTTGGATGATATCTCGCATAAGGCCTGCTTCTTCAAAAAATTTACCGCGCGTGCCAATGCCAATATCTTCGCCCACTGTGATCTGAACATTATCGATGTAGCGATTGTTCCACAAAGATTCGAAAATCGAATTGGCAAATCTAAAGACTAAAATGTTTTGAACCGTTTCTTTTCCCAAGTAGTGATCGATTCTATAGATTTGATTTTCCGATAAATATTTTAAGAGTTCGCTTTGAAGAGAGAGAGATGAGTTAAGATCATGCCCAAATGGTTTTTCAATAATGACACGTGACCATTTATTGGCAACTTTAGTTTCGTCATAAATGAGATTTGCTTTCTTGAGCTGTTCACAAATCAGAGGAAAAAAACTTGGCTGTGTTGACAGGTAAAATATCCGATTGCCCTTAGTGCCAAGTTTTGCGTCGAGATCATTTAAGAGCTCTTGGAGTTTTTTATACCCTGCCTCATCATGAAATTCAGAGCAGTGGTAATAGAGTTGATTTTGAAAGTGACCCCATATCTTATCATCAATAGGCTTGACTCTTGAAAAAGAGTTGATGGCTTCTTTTGTCTCGTCTCGAAAGGCTTCATTCGTCTTAGGCCTTCTTGCAAAACCGACGCAGGCAAATTGAGGAGGAAGTTGCGATTCTCGTGTGAGATTATAAAGAGCAGGAAGTAGTTTTCTTGCGGTTAAATCGCCTGTTGCTCCAAAAATAACCAGAACACATGGTTCGAAAAATCTATTCGACGGGCCTTTCTCTTCTAGAGGGTGCATAGATAAATTCCTTATCTTGTGCATTGTATAATATAGAATTTAGGTGGTACAGCAAAATTATTGTTCAGAATTCATAAAAAAATTTAATAGGGATTATATCTGTTAGAATTTTAATATAAATATTTATTGCAATTATAATTATTTTTGTTTAATTGGTGTATTTATGAAGTAGTTGCTTTGAGTCTTGTAATTATTTCTAAAATAAATACAGGAAGTGTTTTATGGTACACCCAACCAATCCAGGTCAACCTATTCACATCGGCCTTAAAAAAGGAGGAGATGGAGACTCAAAGCTAAC
>CAYUZN010000014.1:7927-26125 GCA_964449295.1 uncultured bacterium
GGAATGATAGAAGCAGCTAAAGCAGCTTTCCTAAATTTGACGGGATGGACTGTTATAAAATATGAAAACCTTGGAAAAGGATACACAGGTTTTTGTTAGGCAATCAGATCTGGATTCTCTACAAAAAGAGGGGGTTAATTTTTCTCTTTTATCTGAATCTCAAAGAACAGCAGACTGTTTTTCACAAGTATTTTCAAATAATCAATCCTTAACAGATGCCGTTGAGAAGTTTTTTAGTTCAGAGAAAGATCAAGCAGAGCAATTTTTAATGAGTATTCAAGCTTGTCTAGCCTCTGGTGGAAAAAAGCTTGTTCTTGAGGGTGTTTTTGATCAACAGGGAAGATGTCCTGATATTTTTAGTGATCCCGACTTAACTGGCTTAGAAAGCTTAAAACTTAAAGGGATTAAAGAGCTGCCAAGATCTATTGGAAATCTTCAATCTCTAAAAAATTTAGATATGAGCACATCTCCTATTGTCTATTTACCTGATTCGTTTAAAAAGTTGGAAAATTTAGAATCTCTTGATCTTTCCTATAGTGGTATGACCCAAAGACAGGAGATGATGAAGGCAGGAAAAGAATACCTGGGAGGAGTCCAGGATAGAGACGATCAGGACTGTGTGAATGAAGGCATCAAACGTGTGATCGGTGATTTATTTGATAAACTCCAGCCTTTAACAGAGCTAAAGACAGTTCACATGAAATCTCACGATTGTAAATCAGCAGCAGGTGAATTATACTCTAACTTCAGCAAAATTGGCAAAAAAATAAATCTATTGGGCATCTAGGTAGTTCTGCAGAATCAAGACGGCAGCTAGAGCATCGACCATCTGCGCTCTTTTCTTGCGATTAAAGTCGGCTTCTTTGAGTGATTTTTCTGCTTGAGCAGAGGAAAGTCTTTCATCCCAGAAAAGAATGGGGATAGAAAAGAGTGTTTTTAAAGTTTCACCAAAAGCTCTCACTTCTGTTGCCATGATCCCTTCTTTGCCGTTCATTTGGATGGGAAGTCCAATCACGATAGCCTCTATTTGAGGAAAGTCTTTGAGGGTTTCTTTTAAGAGTTCTGGGAATTTTTTAGAAAAGGGCAAACACGCAATCGATCGTGCGATCATCTTCATTTCATCTGAGATGGCAACCCCAATTCGTGCTCTACCATAATCAAGGCCAACAATTCTACCCATGAGAGGTATCTTTTTTATAGGCAATCATTGCAGCTATAAAATCGCGGAAGAGGGGATGGGGCGAGCTTGGTTTTGATTTGAATTCAGGGTGAAATTGAACGCCTACCATCCAGGGGTGATCTACGACTTCAGCAATTTCACAAAGGGATTTATTTTCTAATGATCCTGAGATCACAAATCCATTTTTTTCAAACTGCTCTTTGTAGGCATTGTTAAATTCAAGTCTGTGGCGGTGTCTTTCGGCAATTTTTTCTTGCTTATAGGCCTTGCTTGCTTTGGTGCCGGATTTGAGAATGCAGTTAAAGCTACCAAGACGCATCGTGCCGCCTAGATTTTCCATCCCTTTTTGTTCAGTGAGCAGCGAAATCACAGGGTGGGGTGTTGTGGCATCCATTTCGGTTGAATTGGCATCTTCTAGTTTTAAGACGTGTCTTGCAAATTCAACGCTCATCACCTGCATACCAAGGCAAAGTCCAAAGTAAGGGATTTTATTCTCTCTGCAATATTTAGCCGTCATGATTTTACCCATCCAGCCCCTCTCTCCAAATCCTCCTGGAACAAGGTACCCATCACAGCCTGCAATTGTTTGAGAGACATCATCGTCTTGCAAAACTTTATCCGATTCAAAACATCTGATCTCGATTTCAACATCATTGGCAATAGCCCCATGTTGAAGGGCTTCAAAAACCGATTTGTAAGCATCTTGATGTTGCACATATTTACCAACGACACCCACCACGATTTTGTCTTTAGGATGGCGTATTTTGTCTAGCATCTCTTCCCACTGACTCAGATCGATCTTGTTTTTAGGAAGATCAAAAAAGTCGCAAATCTTTGTATCGAGCTCTTGTTTATATAAGCTCATAGGAACTTCATAGATAGAGTGATTAACATCGACTTCATCGAGGACCATGTCTCTTGGCACAGAGCAAAAAAGGCTGATTTTATCTTTGATCTCTTCTGAGAGAGGTTGTTCACATCTGCACAAAATAAGATCAGGGATGATTCCTATCTCGCGCAGAATTTGAACAGAGTGCTGCGTTGGTTTAGACTTCACTTCACCTGCTGCCTTCAGATAAGGCACATACGTTAAGTGGATATTCATACAATTTTTTGGTCTTTCATAGCGAAACTGGCGGATCGCTTCCATAAAAGGTTGCGATTCGATATCACCTACCGTCCCTCCAATTTCAATAAGAGCGACATCGGTGCCTTCTTCAAATTGCGCGCATGACAAAATGCGTTGTTTGATCTCATCGGTGATATGAGGAATCACTTGCACTGTTTTTCCCAAATAATCGCCCCGCCTTTCTTTTTTAAGAACCGTATCAAAAATCTGACCCGAGGTCACATTGGAGGCTTTTGATAACGTCGCATTCGTGTATCTGTAGTAATGTCCCAAATCGAGATCGGTTTCTGCTCCATCATCTGTCACATAGACTTCTCCATGCTGAAACGGGTTCATCGTTCCTGGATCGACATTCAGATAAGGGTCGAGCTTAAGCATACAAATCTTAAGACCACGCTTTTCAAGGAGCATCGCAATTGAAGCCGAGGTCAGCCCTTTTCCTAATGAGGAAACAACGCCGCCCGTAATAAAAACATATTTTGTCATAAAAAATCACTTTTATTATAGTCTAGATAAGTATACTTTTCTTGCCAAGGATTAACCTAGTGAAAAAAAGTCTCATAGAAGAGCTGCGTCTTAAATATAGGCCGCAGCTGCCCGCTCTTTTATCTGATCTTTCAACAATTGATTTTGAAAGTAGTGCCTCTCTTCCCACATCTCGTGAAATTAAAGCGGTTTTCCCTCATGTCACACAAGAGGTTGTTTTAGCTGGTACAAAAGGCTCTTCACTTCCTTCCCAGCCCCTACGAGTGGGTGTTGTCTTCTCAGGCGGACAAGCAGCTGGTGGGCATAATGTCGTGGCAGGTCTTTTTGATGCTCTAACCAGATTAAATTCAAAAAATGTTTTGATTGGTTTCCTAGATGGTCCAGGGGGGATTGTTCAAGGAAAATACCTAGAGCTCAAAAAAGAGAGACTCGATGCTTACAGAAATCTCGGAGGTTTTGATCTTTTAGGCTCTGGCAGGACAAAAATTGAGACAGAGGAGCAACTTAAAAGCACTTTAGACGTGATAACTCATCTCAAACTGGATGGTCTTGTTGTTGTGGGAGGAGATGACTCTAATACCAATTCAGCTGTCCTTGCTGAGTATTTTCTCAAGTCGGGGTGTAAGACACGCGTCATTGGAGTTCCTAAAACAATCGATGGCGATTTGACCAATAGCTACGTTTCCATCTCTTTTGGATTTGATACGGCAACCAAAACATATGCTGAACTTATCGGTAACTTGGCTAAGGATACTCTGTCCGATAAAAAGTATTACCACTTTATCAAACTCATGGGCAGGTCTGCCTCTCACATCGCGCTTGAGTGCGCTCTTGCCACACACCCTAACTTGACATTCATTGGAGAAGAAAAATTAAGTCTGCCAGAGATTATCTCACAATTAGCTGATTTAGTTATCAAACGAGCAGCTGTAGGTAAATATTATGGAATAGTGCTTATTCCAGAAGGTCTCATTGAATTCATCCCCGAGATGAAATCTCTCATTGAAGAGTTGTCTCAAAACGGAGTTGAAGGCTTAAGCACCTCGTCACAAACCATCTGGTCTTCTTTTTCAGAAGAGGTTCAAAAGCAATTTTTGCTCGGAAGAGATTCTCATGGCAACCTGAATGTCTCAGCTATTCAGACGGAAGTTTTTCTCATCGATATGCTTAAAGCAAAGCTGAAAAAGAGGCAATTTCAAGCACCTTTTATCCCTGTGCCTCATTTTTTTGGCTATGAAGGCAGATCTGCTTTTCCATCTAACTTTGATGTCACGTATGCAGAGACATTAGGCTATGTAGCAACGCTGCTGATTGCAAGAGGTTACACAGGTTATATGAGTTGTGTCTTTCCTTTAACATCTCCCTCACAAGACTGGAAAATAGGAGGCGTGCCTTTGACATCACTGATGCATTTTGAAATGCGCAAAGGAAGACAAAAACCCGTCATTGCAAAAACACTTGTCAATTTAAAAGGAAAGGCCTATTTGACATACAAGGCACAAAAAGAGTCTTGGATCTTAGACGATAACTACTCTTTTCCTGGTCCTATCCAACTTTTTGGAGAGCCTCAGCTGACAGATACAACACCTTTAATCATCTTATAATTTATGGAAAAAGACGTTTTTAAAGAGCTCTGTCCCAAAAAAAACAATCGCTACCACAACCCTCATACGCCTGATTTAGGATTTGGGCCGCTTGAGGTTTTTCTCTGGAAATTAGGATGGTTCGATGATTCACTAGAGAAGAAAATTCATGCACAAGATTTCACCTATCCTCAGTTTATCGATACGTTTGATCCTGATAAACCAACAGTTACATGGATCAATCACGACACTTTTTTTATTAAATATGGGTCTGTGCACATTTTGACCGATCCCATTTGGAGCAGAAGGTGTTCACCTGTCTCTTTTGCAGGGCCAAAAAGACATCACTTACCACCGCTAACTCTGGATGAGCTTCCCCGTATCGATTGTGTGCTCATCAGTCACAACCACTACGATCATCTTGATAAGTATACGGTCAAACAACTCTTTGCCTCCCATCCCGATATTCAATGGATTGTGCCGCAAGGGCTCAAAGCTTGGTTTCACCGTCTTGGCATCACAAAAGTGATCGAGCTCTCTTGGTGGGAGCAAACTCATCTGCCTGCAGCCATCCCTCTTAAAGTGACAGCTGTGCCAGCGCAACATTTTTCTGGAAGAGGTCTGTGGGATAGAAATAAAAGCCTGTGGGCTGGATGGATTGTCGAATTTGATAAAGCTAAGACACTCTATTTTGCAGGAGATACCGGGTACAATCCTATCCATTTTAAAGAGATTGGCAGCAGATGGCAAAATATTGACTTAAGTCTTATTCCTATTGGTTGTTATGTGCCACGCAAATTTATGTCAGCTGTTCATATCGATCCAGATCAGGCTGTTGCCATTCACCAAGATACCGGCTCTAAATTAAGCATTGGCATGCACTGGAAGACTTTTCATCTCGGTGATGAACATCGCCATCAGCCTCCCCATGACCTCTACCTCTCTTTACAGAAAGCCTCTTTAGATCCTTCAACTTTTCGTGTGCTTGAGCCTGGCTATGCGCTCAATTGGTGAGTTTTTCGAACTGCTCTATCTTCGCATAAAAGTTGCCCTCTACAATTGGAAAGAACAAAGGTGGGTCAAACGCACGTTTTATCACAACCCTGAATTTAAAAAGCTCGATCAAGCTCTTCTATCCTCTCCCAATCCCTATCACATCCCCAAAGCTTTTCCCTACGGAGAGACGCCTCTCTCGACTCTTAAGCAGATCGCAGACAGATGGCACATCACAGCCTCTGATTATATCATTGAATTGGGATGTGGTCGTGGTAGGGGAGTTTTCTTTCTAGCTCACTACACGGGAGCTACTGTGAAGGGCATCGACTGGACACCTGAATTTATTTCGTATGCAAAATCTGTTGCAGCTCAGTTTCCTCATCTCTCTGTCAGTTTTTCATGTAAAGATATGCATAGAGCAGATCTCTCGTCTGCCACTGTGATTTATCTCTATGGGACTTGCTTAAGTGATATGTCAGTAGAGACGTTAAGTAAACGTTTTTGCCGTCTAAAACCATTTACCAAAATCATCACGGTGAGTGAGCCTTTGCCCCAGCTTATTGTCCAAGACAAGTCTGTAGGCTCATTCTCCTGGGGCAAGACGGATGTCTATTTGCAGATAGTTAGCTGAGGAAGAGCTTGTCCTTCTTCAACTTTTTGCCATTCAACATAAAAGCCTGATTTAATAGTTAAAGACTCTATTTTTGGTTTAAATCCTACATGTTGTTGGGGAGCCTTGATGTCAAGGCAAAGACCTAATTCAAAGAGTCTTTTATCAACCATAAACTGTAGACGCATGAAACGCTCATTATTTATATCCCCCTTTAGATCGCAGGATGTTAGTACAACGTGTTGACTTGAAAATTTTTCATCGAGAATGGCTTTAAGTACAAAATCTTGGAATTGGGTTCCTAGTTTTTCGAACTCTTCGATATGAGAAAAGTTATTTTTTAAAGGATCTAAGAATTGATCTGTCCCTTGTCCTTGAACGTCTTGAGGTTGTATTGTATGTGCAGCTACGACTCCTGCTTTAATAGGACTATAGCCTTCTAGAGATTGCAGAGACATGACATAATTTTGTAGAAAGCCAGAAAGATTTCTTAAACTATCTAACAAGTTAAGAGGATGTACCTTCTTTTCAATCCAGTTTACGCTTTTCATCTTCAGCAACCATTCATTGTCCTTGTCGTGAGAAGCCGTTAATTCAGTAATCTCTTGGTACATCTTTCCAAAACCAGAGCCTGAACCAATCAACCTACTGTGTATAAAACCATCAAACACAACTTGGATTTTTCCTGTCTGATCTTTTGAAATAACACACTTGGAACAGAATAGAGCTAAATTTGTATTAAAGATTCCTAAATTCACAGGGACAGGAATTTCTTGGATAAGTTGAAGGATCTGTTGAGAAGAGGCTTCGTCATAACCTTGCTGTATTAAAGTGTCTTTTAGCCCATCTAGAGTAGTTTTAAGATCTCCTATCTGAATGAAATCAGTTTTAGGAAAATTTTGATAGATTTGTTCTTTTTTTCTTCTAGTTGTAAATTTTATATTGTCATTAGTCTCAGCTGGCAAACTATAATGTTCTTTTCTGAATTCAGAAACTTTTGTTCTTGAAGTTGTTGAATCAGGATGACTAAATTCAGAAACTTTTGTTGTTGAAGTTGTTGAATCAGGATGACTATTAGTGGAACGTTTAGCGGGTGATTGTTGTGTCTTGGCACCAAAGAACATTTTTTTAATGAAAAATCCAATGCAGAGAAGAGCTGCAATACCAACTAAAACCTGGCGCCCTCTCCAAGTGGTCAAAAGCTGAGAGGGGAACAAGCTGTTTAAATTAGAAGGGAAAAAATTAGGAATTTTCATGACTATAAATCTCCATTTTAAAATTAAATATGATAAATTATATCACAAAATAGTTTTAAAATGTTAATAATAAAATTATTTATTTACAAAAAACTATAAATGTTTAAGGCTAACTGTTTACGATCATCTCTTTCTCGATATAACTATATGTTTTTAAAATTATTTATATATGCCGCCCCAGTTTGTTGTTCAAGACAAGCTTGTAGGCTCATTTCCCTGGGGCAAGACGGCTGTCTATTTACAGATAGTTAGCTGAGGAAGATCTTGACCTTCTTCTATTTTTTGCCATTCGACATAAAAACCAGAATTGATAGTCAGATAGTCTATCTCTGATCTACCTCCAAATGATGGTTGATAGGTTTTAAGATCTATTTGAAATCCTAGTTGAAAACTTTTTTCTTTAGCCATAAATTTTATGAGCATGAAATAGGTACGGTTTATACCAGATGATTTTAGCTCGCAAGAAGGCAATAAATTTTTTTCATGTGAGAAGTCTTCATCGGGAATAGCTTTAAGTACAAAGTCTTGGAAAGCAGTTCCTAATTTTTCCCATCCAAAAATTTTATCAGCCTTTTTTAAATCTGTTAGAAATGGATCTACGTTTGTTGCTTGAGTTTCGTCAGAGCATCTTTCTATTTTAAATGGTGCACAAGACACGAGTCCCACTTTAATAGGACTTTCGGCTACTTCAGATTGCAGATCTATTATAAATGGTTCCATAGTTTGGGGAATGCTTAATAAGTTAACAGGATGTACCTTTTTCTCGATCCATTTTGTTTTTTCTATAACTAGCTCCCATTTATTACTTTCTTTATGGGAGGCGGTTAATTGAGTAATCTGTTGGGACATGTTTCCATAACCAGATCCTGAGCCAATGATATTCTTGTACCAAAAATTATTAAAAACAATTTCGATTTTTCCTGTCTCATCTTTTGAAATAACACATTTGGAACAAGGCTTTGTTAGAGTCGCATTATATAGGCCTAACCCGGCAGGAACAGGAATTTGTTGGATAAGCTTCAAGATGTTTAAGGCAGATTGTTGATCCCAACCTTGGCTTATTAAAGTCTTTTCTAGCTGATTTATAGTTGTACGAACAGTGTTTACTTCGATGAAATCGACCTCATCGAATGTATAAATGTCTGATTTTTTGTGGGTAATTCTAAAGGTTATGACTTCTTGCTCAGATGGCAATCTATAATATTCTTTGGCTAAGTCAGATCTTTCAGTTTTTGGCTGATTATTTAAGGGAGGTGTGGTTGGAGTCTCTATGATATCTGGCTTAGAATTCTCTGTGATATCTGGCTTAGAATTCTCTGTGATATCTGGCTTAAAATTAAGTGGAGTTTCCTTGCTAAAAAATATCTTTTTGATAATTAACCCAATGCAGACAAGACCTACAATGCCAACCAAAATTTGACGCCCTTTCCAACTTGTGAAATAGAAAGAAGGGGAAACGGTGTTTAAACTAGAAGGTAAAAAATTTGTAATTTTCATGACTATAAATCTCCATTTTAAATTTATTGTTATAAATTATATCAAAAAAAATAGTTTTTAAACCCAAAATTATAATTAAAATTTATTTTATTTATGAAAAAGCATAAATGCTTAAGTCTAAGTGTTTCTTCCTTAGGATAGATGTATGCAATTAATTTTTTTAATCTACATCAAGAAAGACTGTGTTGCAGGATCGACATCATCAGCTCTTGAAAATAGAGTAATAAGGGGATGATCTGATGTTTCTTTCCATTCGATATAAAACCCTTTTTCAAGAATGACTGCTGTTAAGTGATTTTTTTCGAAGAATTTGAATTCAGTGGTGACAGTCATGTTACAGCCTATTTCGAATACTCTCTTATTCACATTGAGAAATACATGGACAAAGGCTTTTCCTTTTTCTATTGAATAGAACGTTATTGGTTTTTGAAAAATAACCTCAGGAGGCTCTTGTGAGAAATTTTCATGAGGGATACTACTTAATATAAAATTCATGAAACTTGGAAAATCGTTTATGTATTTCAATCCTGAATTATCTCCAAATACTTGCTTGAGATCGTCTACGGGGCAAACAAAGAGATTAGATGAAGGTTCTTTAAAATGTGTCCATTTGGCAGAATTTAATTGACCTAGTTGTATACAGTGATGATTTGGTGGAACTAATAATTGATCTCTTACAGTAGAGGGAATATCTTTGCCAAGTTCTGAAGCAAGTAATTTTACAGGATGGGTAGCGTGAGGTGCCCATTGAGTGCAGTGAATATTAACATCCCAGTGAGTAGTTGGTGATGGTTTATCGGAAGAAATTTGAATGGCAATCACATAAAGTTGATAATTAAACTTCGAATCAGCATATCCCAGATTATTAAGAACAATCATCGTTTGATCTTGTTCATTTTTTGAAATAGATCCATGCAAGTGATCTCTCGGACAAGGAGTTGGTCTCTCAGATGCGTTAGGATATAAATGACTTAGTCCTTCTTGACCTATACGATCAAGCTGTGAAAGAAAATCCATTATTGGAGTCTGAGAGAGGTTATTCCAACCTTGTTGCCCTAAAGTCGTTACTAAATTATCATAAGTTGCTGGAAAATCTGCTACATAAAGAATAGAAGATTCATTGGTAAATAAATCTGTGCCAGGATTTTCAGAATTTGACACAATGTTTGCAGTAAACTTGCCATTCACAACAGGTAAAGCATAAAGATCATTTGGCAGGACACAATTCTTAAAGACTTCTTCATCTCCTGAAATTAAAGACTTTTGCGAGAGTCTAAGTGAAGTTGGCGAAGCTACCTGAGATGTAGAATTGGGGGGAGCCTTACGAGGAGTTTTTGGCGTTGCAGGAGGAGAGCTCTCTGGCGCTGGGCTAAAGAAAACTCTTTTAACGATAAAAGCAACAAGAACAATCGACATAGTTCCTAAGACTGCGAAAGTTATGTGACGTCCTCTCCAGGTTGTGGATAGCTGAGAGGGTGATAGATGACTAAGGGTAGAAGCAAAAGAGTTAGAAATTTTCATGATTATAAATCTCCAAGTGAGTGATTTTAAGGGTTTGTAAAGACAAAGATGGATCTTTTGATACGTTGGTTGTTAAGATTCTTTCTGTGCCAGAAGCTATGACTGTCGGTATGCAGATAGAGCGTGTGGTGATAGTTTGATCAGAATCTTTAAAAGTCATATCTACGAGAATATCATGGACAGAAGACGTGCTTGTGTTTTTAAGATGGAGAGAAAGGTTATTGGCCTTGTTCCAGATAGGGGAGAGAACGATGTAATGTTCGGGGTGGACAGTGAGATCAAGTTTGTTAAATAGGCTTTGAGCTTTTTTGCCTGCTACAGAGTCTGACTGGCTTGCCATTTGCAAATGAGAGAGGGCTTGAGATGTATTGCCAGCGTCCAGATAGATGACTCCTAAAGTTGCATAAGCGTCTGCTGTTGGAAAAAGAGAGAGACTTTTTTCTAGATGCTGCTTAGCTTCTTTGAGCTGTAGATCGTGTTCAGATAGCCCTAGGCCTAGATAGAATTCAAAGTAAGCAGGATTTAAATCACAGGCCTTTTGGAAATAGGCGAGAGCTCCTTTAGGATCATGGAGCTGCCTTTTAGCTTTTCCAGCGAGGTTGTGAAGATGCGCATGCTGAGGGAAGAGGGCAAGACTTTTTTCTGCTAAAGAAAGAGCTTCTTGGGGCTTGCCTTGAGAGAGGGCTTCATACCCTTTTTGAAGAGCCTCATCAGCTTTTTTAAGTTTATGGAGTTCCGCGATTGTTTTTTGATACTCCTCCCTTCCATCTATGAGAGGTGCATCACTCGTATAGAGAGCTGCAGTCTTTTCATTGGCCTCCAGCCGCTTTTGAGAAGGAGGATGCGTTGCAAATAAACCGATAAGCCAATGAGGCCTTTTTCCTTCTGAAAGACGCAGGAAGGTTTTTTGCAGCTCAATGGCAGCTTTGGGATCATACCCAGCAGCTGTCATATATTTAATGCCATAGCAATCGGCTTCAAGTTCTGCCTCTCGCGAGTATTTGAGTTGAAGGAGTGATGAGCTTAGCAGGCCAGTTGCTGTTGCAAGAGGTTCATAGGGGCGGTTTTTTAAGATCTCTTGCATCCCATAAAGTCCCATTTGCATGAAAATAGAGCGTTCAATGCTTTTAGCGCTGTGTCTGGCTGCACTGTGAACAATTTCATGTGAGAGCACTGCAGCGAGCTCTGCTTCACTTTTAAGCTCGGTCAAAAGACCGCGGTTGATAGCAATTTTGCCACCTGGAAGGGCCCAAGCATTTGGAATTTGGTTATCAATAACAACAAATTCGTAAGGCAACTTGTCTCTATCGCTCACAGAAGAGAGTTTATAGCCTACTTTTTGAATGTAGGCCGTGAGTGCTGGATCTGCCACATAAGCGCCACCGTCTGCTTGCTGCATGAGAAGGTACTGCTCTTTACCGATTATAATCTCTTGCGATTGAGACATGAGGCAAAGCTCTTTTTTCCCTGTAACAGGGTTGCGAGAGCATCCATAGAGAGTTAAGAGAACAATAAAAAAATATTTCATCCCTCACAGTATATCTACAAAGAGATTTTTTTGTATGTTTAAAATAAAATCAGCGGTTAAAGCGTTAATATGACTACAAGGTATTTAGATCCGAAAAATGATTTAGCTTTCAAAAAAGTATTGTCGATGTCCTTTTAAAAGATCAGAGAAGAACAGTGGTATTATTTTTTGAAACACGCTGGTGAAAGTAATAACATTGCAGAGATTTTGGCTCACAACCCAGAGATTAAACAGGCATATGAGATTCTAGATCGATTCCATTGGACAGAAAACGAGCTTCAGTACTATGAAAAGCATTCATTATGAATGCCGCCGATGCCAAAGGAGTTATCAGCGCTGCAAAGAATGAAGGGCGGCGTGAAAAAAGTCTTGAGATAGCTAGATAAGATGCTGAGCTTAGGTCTTTCTATTGACCAAGTCGCTCAACTGGCGGGTTTGTCTGAACAAGACGCAAAAAACCTTCAACACTGATTTAAAATTTCCAAATACCTTGTAAAGCGATTGTTTGATCAGAAAAATTCTTGCCAAACTCTCCATCGTACCGAAGTCCCAGAGAGAGTTGATCTTTGAGGAAAAGGCCTGTAATACCAAGTCCTGGGGCAACGAGTGTTCTATTTGGAAAAATTCCTATCACTTTGAAAGAGCCTGGCTCATGTTTTAAATGAGTTGTGTATTTCTTGCCGCCAAATCTAATTTCGCGTCTCCAGCTGAGGCTTGCATCGGGAATCCACTTTCCGAATGAGGCAGAAAAACACTGACTCAACCGAAATCCTGCTTCAGCTTTAAACATTTTATAATTTTGACCGGAAAGAACAAGATCTAGGCTATCTGCGCCTGCTTCTGTGAACGCACTCTCGTGAAGAAAGAGGTAATCGATGCCTGCAAAAGGTGCGATTTCAAGTCCATTTGAAAAGTCATACATATAAGTAGCGTCTGTATGAAGATCAAAACTGCCACCATAGTTGTGGTGTGTGGCTTTTCTATTAACTTCTGCAAAAGAGATCTTGCGATCTGCATCGTACCGGTTATAAGAGCCAATGGCAGAACTATTAATTGCAAAAGAGTTGTGCACCCAGCTCCAGTAGAATCCTAAATAGCCACTGTTGATCGATCCAGAATCTGAGGTGTGATTCCAATCTAAGTTAGTGTAAGAGTAGCCTCCACCCAAGCCAACGTAGGTGTGTTTTCCTGTTCTGTAGTCAGCACCTAAAAGTAGTCCCCCTGTCGATGTTTTATAGCCATTAAGAAGAAGAGCTTTATTCCCATCTTGCCGGGCAAAATCACCTAAAAGAGTGCTCCACAGATGCCATGTGTTAGGTTGTATATGACAGGCTTGAGATTCAAGATTACAATAGCTGCGATTGCACGGTGTTTCATAAAATTGAAGGGCTCTATTAGAGAAGGCTTGTCTCACATTTAATTCGTTGTTTTGTTGGGTTAAGCTCAGTGCTTTAAACATCGCGGGATGAAGTTGATTTAAGGCGTCTGTGAGTTCAGATCCACTCAATGTAAGAAGCTGTCCTATCACAAAGGCAAGATCACCGGTGGCAGTTGCAGATAGAGAATCGAGGTACGCTGCCACAGCGCCTGGATTTCCCGTAGCATTTAAAAGAGAGGCAAAAGAGAGAATATCATCTAAATTAATCACAAGAGATTGGCCGCTTGTGTAATCAGCTGAAAAAACGTAAATAGGAGGGGAGATAAGTGTTGAATAAGTACCAGTCAGGGTGCCACCTGCTTTTAAAATTTCCCACGTCATGCCTTTTTTATAAACGCCACCTGTCAGTGGTTGAATATTGAGCGTTGTGCCTGTATTAATAGTGACATTGCCTGTAGCTGTGATAACATCTTTCTGACCTGAGCTATCTATTTCTGCCACATAAGTTCCACTTTCTATGTAATTGCCTGTAATAGCAAGAGTGCCAATTGATTGACCTGGAGAGATAGTAGCTCCGACTGCATTGGTCAAGTTAGCGGTAATAGCCCCATTTCCTTTTAAAGTAGCTCCCACATCGTTGTTTAGATTTGTGGCAGTTAAAGGAGCTGTGATAATTGTTGTCCCTCCAAGAAGATTAAAATCGCCTCCATAGGTATTTGTGCCACCTAAAATAAGAGTGCCGCTCCCTGTTTTATTAACGCTGCCAACAGCTGTAACAGTTCCATTTAATAGGGCTGTTCCTGAATCAATATTGAATGTGCCAGATCCAGTCATAGCAATAGGATTGTCGATAGTAAGAGAGGCTGATCTTAAAGAGGGGCTGGGTGTTTTGACAGATTTTTTGACACGCCGTAATGCTTTTTTACGCAAAATGATCTGCTTATCTTCTGTTTGAGAGACAGTTAAATCAGGCCTTAGGCTTAAAATAGTTGAATCAGACATTGTCAGTGGAGTTCCTGTCCCAAGAGCTGTATTATTTCCAACACCTAATGTTCCGGCTGATAGAAAGGTCCCTCCTGTGTAAGTGTTACTACCTGTAAGAGTCAAAGTGCCACTCATTTGTTTAGTCACACTTCCGGTTCCTTGGATCACACCTCCAAAACTTGAGTTATTAGAAGTTCCTAAAGAGAGTTGCTTAGCTCCTAAAGTGACAGTGCCTGTTCCGCTTAGATCTCCTAAAGTGAAGGTAGAGGCTGTTATTGCAGACACATCTAAAGTGCCGTTTACATTAAGCGGTTGAGAGGAGTTAATAGACCCGCTACCACTTAATGCTAAAGTACCAGCGGAGATGGTTGTGCCACCAGAATAAGTATTAACACCTCCTAGAGTGAGAGTGCCACTGTTTTGTTTAGTCACACTCCCTGTTCCTTGGATGACACCATCAAAGGCCGAGTTGCCACTGGTTCCTAAAGTGAGATTTTTGCTGCCTAAAGTCACAGTGCCTGTTCCACTTAAATTACCCAGGGACAGAGATGCCGCCGTAATCGCTGCAACATCAAATGTTCCATTCACTGCCACAGGTTGAGACGAGTTGATAGAACCACTACCACTTAAAGCTAAAGTACCAGACGAGATTGTTGTACTCCCAGAATAGGTATTAGCACCTGTTAAAGTTAAAGCGCCGCTGTTTTGTTTAGTCACAGCTCCTGTCCCTTGGATCACACCGTCAAAAGTTGAGCTCCCAGTTGTTCCTAGGGTAAGATTTTTACCGCCTAAAGAGACAGTGCCTGTTCCACTCACATCTCCTAAGGTCACTGATAAACCGGAAATAGCTGATATATCAAGTGTTCCATTGACAGCAACTGTCTGACCAGAGGCTAAAGCTCCACTGCCACTTAAAGCTAAAGTTCCTGCAGAAATAGTTGTCCCTCCTGTGTAGGTATTGACGCCTGTCAAAGTTAAAGTGCCACTATTTTGCTTTGTTAAAGACCCAGTTCCTTGAATCACACCATCAAATGTTGAGTTGCTGCTACTTCCTAATCTCAAGTTCTTGCTGCCTAACGTCACGTTACCTGTTCCAGTTAAATTTCCCAAAGAAAATGAAGTATTGGTGATGGCAGAAATATCAAGCGCTCCTGTCACTGCAACAGGCTGGGTTGTATCTAAAGTTCCAGCGCCACTTAACGCTAAGGTGCCTACAGAGATAGTGGTCCCTCCTGTGTAACTATTAATGCCTGTTAGAGTGACTGTGCCTAAGCCTTGCTTTGTTAAGATTCCTGTTCCGCTCATCGCTCCTGCATATGTCCCACTTAATGTTTGATTAAATATGACAGCAGCATTATTTGTGACTGCTCCTTGTAGACTTGAGGTGTTTCCCACAAGAGTTCCTGCAGAAACAGTCGTTCCTCCCGAATAAGTATTAGTTCCTGATAAAGTGACTGTACCTGAGCCTTGTTTTGTTAATGTTCCTGTTCCGCTCATCGCTCCTGCATATGTCCCGCTTAATGTTTGATTAAATATGATAGCAGCATTATTTGTGATTGCTCCTTGAAGGCTTGATGTATTTCCTGAAAGAGCTCCAGCAGAAACAGTTGTCCCTCCCGAGTAAGTATTATCTCCTGTTAAAGTAATAGTTCCTGTTCCTTGCTTTGTCAATCCTCCTGTTCCAGTCATGATTCCAGCATATGTTCCATCGATTGCTTGATTGAAAATCACACTAGCATTATTTGTAATAGCTCCTTGAACACTTGATGTATTTCCTGAAAGAGTCCCTGCAGAAATGGTCGTTCCTCCAGAGTAAGTATTAGCACCTGTTAAAGTTAAAGTGCCGCTGTTTTGTTTAGTCACAGCTCCTGTCCCTTGGATCACACCGTCAAAAGTTGAGCTCCCAGTTGTTCCTAGGGTAAGATTTTTACCGCCTAAAGAGACAGTGCCTGTTCCACTCACATCTCCTAAGGTCACTGATAAACCGGAAATAGCTGATATATCAAGTGTTCCATTGACAGCAACTGTCTGACCAGAGGCTAAAGCTCCACTGCCACTTAAAGCTAAAGTTCCTGCAGAAATAGTTGTCCCTCCTGTGTAGGTATTGACGCCTGTCAAAGTTAAAGTGCCACTATTTTGCTTTGTTAAAGACCCAGTTCCTTGAATCACACCATCAAATGTTGAGTTGCTGCTACTTCCTAATCTCAAGTTCTTGCTGCCTAACGTCACGTTACCTGTTCCAGTTAAATTTCCCAAAGAAAATGAAGTATTGGTGATGGCAGAAATATCAAGCGCTCCTGTCACTGCAACAGGCTGGGTTGTATCTAAAGTTCCAGCGCCACTTAACGCTAAGGTGCCTACAGAGATAGTGGTCCCTCCTGTGTAACTATTAATGCCTGTTAGAGTGACTGTGCCTAAGCCTTGCTTTGTTAAGATTCCTGTTCCGCTCATCGCTCCTGCATATGTCCCACTTAATGTTTGATTAAATATGACAGCAGCATTATTTGTGACTGCTCCTTGTAGACTTGAGGTGTTTCCCACAAGAGTTCCTGCAGAAACAGTCGTTCCTCCCGAATAAGTATTAGTTCCTGATAAAGTGACTGTACCTGAGCCTTGTTTTGTTAATGTTCCTGTTCCGCTCATCGCTCCTGCATATGTCCCGCTTAATGTTTGATTAAATATGATAGCAGCATTATTTGTGATTGCTCCTTGAAGGCTTGATGTATTTCCTGAAAGAGCTCCAGCAGAAACAGTTGTCCCTCCCGAGTAAGTATTATCTCCTGTTAAAGTAATAGTTCCTGTTCCTTGCTTTGTCAATCCTCCTGTTCCAGTCATGATTCCAGCATATGTTCCATCGATTGCTTGATTGAAAATCACACTAGCATTATTTGTAATAGCTCCTTGAACACTTGATGTATTTCCTGAAAGAGTCCCTGCAGAAATGGTCGTTCCTCCTGAGTAAGTATTGGCTCCTGAGAGATTCAAAGTGCCGCTATTTTGTTTAGTCAAAGACCCTGCTCCTTGAATCACTCCACTAAAACTTGTACTGCTTGTCGTTCCTAATATGAGATTTTTTCCACCTAGATTCACAGTTCCTGTTCCACTCAAATCACCAATAGTTGTAGAGGATGGAGTAATAGCAGCCATATTGAATGTTCCATTAACAATAACTGGCTCCGTTGATTTTAAAGTTCCATTTCCGCTTAAATTCAAAGTTCCAGCTGAAATAGTTGTGCCCCCTGTATATGTGTTAACAGCTGATAGAGTAAGATCCCCAGCTCCTAGCTTGGTCAAATTTCCTGTTTGTTGAATAGCTCCTGATAAGGTGGCTGAGCCTGATGCTACGCTAATAGTTTGAATATTGGTTCCACTTACAGGAAAATAAATAGAATTGTTTGAACTGACACCATTAGATAAATCTAGAGTTGTCCCAGCAGACATAGTCAAAGAACCACTTCCTAGGCTTGTACTGTTACCTAAAGAAATTGTGCCAGCCAATAGAGTAGTTCCTCCTGTATAAGTATTGGCATTTGATAAAATAACAGTAGGGGCAGATGAGTCAACAGAAGTAGGCCCAACTTGTACAGCTCCTGTTCCGCTAATTACACCACTATATGTTCCTGGACTTTCGGAAGCTGAGAGATTAGCAGTGCCTGTAATAGTCATAGAACCAGAAAGAGTAGATCCTTTTGCTACAACAGCTCCTCCATCATTGATAAAAAATGTATTTGAGACTGAAACTTCAGGAATACAGATGCCTGTGCTATCAACTGTCACAGATCCTGTTCCAAAAGGATTTGAAGAAGTTCTTCCGAAGAGAGAGCCTCCAGATATTACTGTACCTCCTCCATAAGAGTTATTGCCACTTAATCTTACAGCACCTACCCCTGTTTTTGTTAGACTTCCTGTAGATCCACTGATCACTCCCGATAGAATTCTGATGTGACTATCTGCAGTTCCAGGAGTAGTAGCTGACACAGTAAGAGCAGTTGGAATTAATAGATTACTTGCAATTGTCAGATTACCACTGTCAGAGGCAGGTGTTTGAAT
>CAYUZN010000015.1:0-26038 GCA_964449295.1 uncultured bacterium
AAATGTTTTCCAATCAAGGCAATTGGAATTGATGCACCTACAGTTGCGATGCAACCGAGAAATATAAGCGTCAGATAATGCTCTTTGTTTTCTTGAGAGTTTAGAATTCTATTAGGGAGTCTTGTAGAATCCGAGAATGTTATTTTCTCCATGTTCAAATCTCCTTTATTGGGTATATATACCAGCGGTATAGGTGGTTAATTTTTTCTGAATCATATTTTCTAATTTAACAATATCTTGGGCAAACTTACGAATGCCTTCAGAGAGTTTATCAGTTGCCATAGCATCTTCTGAGAGTTGCCAGCGGAAGGTTTTTTCATCAAGAACTGTTTTCTGAATCGCCATCTTTTTAGCAGCTTTTTTATCGAGTTTTTTAGGGACAGGGCCTTGAGCTTGTCTAAGCTCTTCTAGAAGATGGGGAGAGATGGTGAGAAGATCACAGCCGGCTAGTTCTAAAATTTCATCGGTGTTGCGGAAAGAAGCTCCCATGATTTGGGTTTTGCAATTTGTCTTTTTGTAGTAGTTGTAAATCACTGTCACTGACTTAACACCCGGGTCTTCAGCGGGGGGATAAGAGTCTTTTCCTTCAGCTTTTTTATACCAATCAAGGATTCTGCCGACAAAAGGGGAGATGAGGGTGGCTTTTGCTTGAGCACAACCGATGGCTTGAGGAAGGCTAAATAAAAGGGTCATATTGCAATGGATCCCTTCTTTTTCAAGTTTCTTAGCAGCTTTGATCCCTTCCCATGTAGAAGCAAGCTTGATCAAAATCCTTTCTCTGCTAATGCCTGCTGCTTCATAAAGAGCAATCAATCTCCGTGCTTTATCAATAGAGCCTTCGACATCGAAAGAGAGCCTTGCATCAATCTCTGTTGAGACTCTTCCAGGAATAATTTTAAGAATTTCAAGACCAAAATTGACAAAGATTTTGTCCAGCACACAGGTCACTATTTCTGTAGGAGACTTCCCTTGTTTTTTGCCATAAGAGAGTGCTTCTTCGATTAAGAATTGATACTCAGGTTTAGAGGCAGCTGCCAAGATCAAAGAAGGATTAGTTGTCGCATCGGTGGGGTGGTATTTCTTAATCTCTTCAAATTCACCTGTATCTGACACAATCGTTGTCAGTTCTTTGAGCTGTTCGAGTTTATTTTTCATGGAAGTGCCTTTTTTAGCTTATCATAATGGCTTGCAAATTTTTCCGCTGTAATAATTGTTTCAAGACTTCCTACTCGTGCTGTTAAAGGTAAATTTTGTTTTAAAGAAGAAAGAAGGATCTCTTGCATTTTTTCTGACAGAGAAACCCTTTGCCCTCCTTGGTGACGGGGTACAATATCGGAGTAAGTCGTATCTCCAATAATCAAACTCAGAAGAGCGTTTTTAGAGTCTCCTTCATGGGAGGCAAGTGTGTGAGACTCTGATTGAAAATAGGCATGCACAGCTCCATTAACAAACAAAACTTCTAAATTTAAATTGTTTGTGGGAGTGTAAGAGAGCTTAGCTGAATTAAACTCTTGCGTGCCTGATTGCATCTTGCTGACAGTCCACGAGTCAGTGTGTGTGCAAGAGCAGAAAAGTAGGCACACTCCAACAAACACTTGCTTCAAGATTTTTTGCCTTTGCCATTAGAGACTAAAACAAGAGCCACAACAGCCACAGCCACAGCTACAGCTGCAATCCCAAACTTAATCCAAGTATCTCTTGTTGCTGAAGAAAGGGCATCATCAGAAGCTTTACCCACTTCTTTCGGAGTATCGTCAGGAGGAGTGTCTACATAAACTTGCTCAGGAGGAGTGTCTGTGATATTGCCTTCAGTAGGCGTATTAGGATCTGTGTCTAGTCCGCGAAGAAGAGACGTTGATCCAAAAATGATAACTGTCAATAAAGTCGTGATCTTTTTCATAAGTCAACCTTTTGTCTGTGTCAGTTTATCTTTTATATCTTGTAGCAACAATATTTTCCAGTAATTGCCCATTTCTGAATAGTTGTTCAGGATAATTTTTGTAAAAGGCTGCCAATGCTGCTTTTGAAATTCCTTGTCCGCAAACAGGTCAGCAGAGATCTTGGTAGTAGTGAGAAGCTGAGAGCAGAGGACTTTCAGCTTCTCTTTAGCCTCTCCTTGACTAGCAGCTTCAACTAAGTCAGACGTGATCGTAAATGATTTGAGACTCGCATAGAATTGAGCAGAAAACTCTGCAAACTGCTCTTCTAAACAGTTTGTCGTTAACACATAAATTGTGCCATTTTTTAAGAGAATCAATTGAAGACGGCAAAGAGAATTGCCACCTTTTTTTTCAATAATTTTTGTGAGCTTTCCTTCACCTGCTTGAGTTGAAAATTTACCTAGATCTTGCCACTGCTTATGAGGATCCTGCTCACATTTTTTTTTTACAATCGTAACATACTCCTTCAAAGAGATATCAACCTCCTCTGTTGCCAAATTGATAAGCGGCCTGCAGTTTTTTTTAGCTTTGCCAACAAAGGTAATTTTTACTAGGGGAGACGGGGCGTCATAGATCACATCCCACTCTTGAGGAGGAATGAAGTAAGCGTACTCTTTAGCTTGCAGAGTTCCGAATAAGCAGCAGAGCAGCAGGTACCATCTCATTTGGAAGCGCTATATGTGAGTGAATGAGTCGGAAGAGCTTGAATGATTTCTGCGATAGTTTTCCCTTTCCAATACTTCGAGTAATTTTCTTCAGTCATGATAGTCGGAAGTAAAGCTCGATCTAAGTAGAGTATGCCATTTAAGTGGTCGATTTCATGCTGCAAAATTCTAGCATACCAGTCTTTAGCTGTGATGGTGCAAGGTTCTGCTTTTTCATTAAGGCATTCTAATCGCACAGATAAGGCTCTAGGAACAATGCCCATAAAGCCTGGAATACTTAAGCATCCTTCAAAAAATTGCGCTGTGTCTGCGCCTTCCACATAGAGTTTAGGGTTAATGATGACATGGAAAGGTACTTGCGAGCGCTCTCTCTCTTGCAGTTGCTCTGCTGTTAAATGAGCATGATCGAGATCTTCAATGACTGCCAGCTGCAGTGGCTCTCCGATTTGAGGAGCTGCAAGACCAACACCTGACGCTGCTCTCATTGTGGCTTTCATGACTTCGATCAAGTCTTGGATTTGAGGACTTAAAATCTCTTGGGTAGACAACTCTCTAGCAGGTACACGTAAAACAGGATCTCCCATTTGGACAAGCTCTCGTGTTTGTTGAGAGCAGTTCTGAAGAGGTTTGCGGTAGATGATTTTTGATTCAACAACAGAAGCTAAAGGAATTAAGCCTTGGTAGAGATGGTAATATTTGGCATTTCCTCCAGGATTAGTTTCATAGACCAAGTTTCCCTGAAGTTGATCTGTAGCGATTTTTAAAATGACAATTTGAGGAGCCTCTGCCCAATATTTTGAAACAATTCTATCTACTTGATCTTCCTTTGAAAAATGGATAAATGCCTCATCGTCTGCAGATAGTGCAACTGAGTCTTTAGACTGAGAGAGCTGCCAATTTCTAAGCGAGAGTATTTTATAGAGGTATTGAGGAGTTTCTTCAGATACCAGAGTTGTGGGTGCTGCCATTATTTCATCTCCATATATGTTAGAGAGTAGACAAATACAAGGTATTAAAAGAGATAACATAGAAAACGTTTTATCAGAAGTTACAAAAAAAGGGAAGAGAGAGTCTCTTCCCTTAAAGCGTCTCTATTTATGCTTAGAGTCATCTGTAGCATGCGCCACATGTTTTTTGACATGATCGGCAGTATCTTCTGCTTTTGATTTAGCATCTTTAGCTGCGTTACTCATTTTTTTCTCGACGTGATCAAGGAGCTCACCTGCTTTTTCCTTTCCTTCAGATGCTTTTTTTTCGACATAGTCAATTCCTTTTCCCACTTTTTCTTTAGATTGAGAGATCACATCTTCTGTTTTCTCTTCAACTTCATGGTAGAAATCAGCAATTTGACGCTGCAATTGTTTCCCTTTTTTAGTGGTAAACAGCAAAGTGCTTAGTGTAGCTACAGCTCCACCTACTAAAGCTCCCCAAAAAAAATCTTGTTTATAGTGTCTATCCATAGAGTTACCCTTTTGTAAATTGTTTCCAGAGATTAAGTCCAGTACCTACCCAATCAGTTACACTGCTGATAACATCAGAAGCTTTAGGTATTTTCTTTTCGATGCCTTCTAACGCATCGGAATAGCTGCTAAGATCACAGTTTTCTAACATTTCACCCACATCTGAAATTGTTTTACCAATTTTCTTTAGCACAGGTGTTTTGCGATTTTGAGCTGCATGCACACAATAAAGAGCACCGGCTCCCAAAGCTCCACCAATCAGCAAACTCACAATCAGTTTCTTTGAGTCAATATGTTTATTTTCCATGGTTTTTAATTAGCTCCTTAATGGTTTTAAATAAATAAGCGCTCGAGGCAATCCATTTTATAGCTCCTGGAATTGGTTCGGGCTGAGGTTCAGATTCATGAGTTGAATCTGTAGTTAGCTTTGAGTTGAGAGCACTCAAAGGCTTAAAGAAAAAATCGAATGAGCTTATTTTATCGTTGATACTCGATGTCGTGGTATTTAAATTGCTAATCAAATGACGTGTTTCATGAGTCACTATCTGTAAATCAGATTGAACAAACTCATTTATGTTATTTAAAAGAGAGAGAGCTTCTGTCGATAGATTTTGCAGATCGCGTTGAATGACACTTGCCGATTGTTTAATTTGAAAAAACACTCTAACAAGCACAGCGATCAACATGATGAGTGCTACAGCAATAATACCTAAGCATATTTCACTTAACATGATTCCTCCTTTTTAATGCAGTACGTCTTTTAATTTCCGCTCTGATTCAAATGGGGTTTCAACTAGCTATCAAAATCTCACTTTGTTAAAAAACGCATGCACCTCTGCCATCTATGTTAGATCCGACAGAAAAATAAACACCAGCAAAATCTTCACATCGGCTTAAAAGCTATCTGCAAATTAGGCTTTTGTAGATAATGATCTCAAAAGGAAAATATTTATCAAAAACAAGCTGAAAAAATCATATACGACGTTTGAAGAGACTTTTGTTACCTTATTAGAGAAAGCAAAAAAAGGACCTGTCACGGTAAAGACTTTCCTTACGATTTTGTCTGGGAAAGGGAAGGTTTTACTGCTTATTTTTCTGTCACTTGGATTTGGTCAGATTCCAGTGGTGACTCTGATCTTAGGGCCAGTTATCATTTATTTGGGATTGAGATTATCGATTGCAAAAAGCTCTATTTGGATGCCAAAATCTTTTCTCAAGAAAAAAATCCCTTCTTATTTTCTCATTAAAGTTCTTAAGCAAATCCTGCGTTTCTTGAAATTCATGAGACACTGGTCTCGTCCACGCTATGTTTGGGCGACACAACACAAAATCACTCGTATGTTAAACGGGTATATGATTGCTTGCGTAGGCTTGTCTCTGACGATTTCTCCACCTATACCTTTAACAGGGTTTTTAGCCTTTGCGGCTATTTTTTTTATTGCTATCGGAATTTTCAATGATGACGGTGTTTACATCATCCTAGGATATATCTGTACGCTGGCTTATCTGGTTCTGACTTTCTTTTTACTCAAATATATGTCGCTCTCAGACATGATACACTGGGTTAAACGCATCTTTTTTAGCGGTTAATCTACGCTTAGAGTGCTACTCCAACCGTCAGAAAAGTTGTGTAGATAATCATTCCAGGTCTTATTTTTTACATAATCATATAAGCCATACATAGAATTTATAATAGAGACTTGGAGACAGTCTCTATAATTTCCGTCTCGAAGTGCCTGAAAGGCTTGATTAAGAGGTCCATTAAAAATACTATTGTAAACAAGATAGGCTCTAGCGCATCCATTAGTGATAGGTGAGATCAATCTTAAAGCATTAGGGATTGGGAAAAATTGCCACTTAAATAATAAGCCTGTCGCAGCAGCTCCTATTTTCAACACTATTTCTGTTTGATTTCTCTTTTGAAAGATAGCAAAAAAATATAAAAAGTAATCGATTATGCTTGTAAAAACAGTCATTGTTTTAACGACTCTAGCATAATTTTTATGATTTGGATCATCTTGTTTTGCCGCGCCATAGGCATAGACAACACTTATCCCACCAAATAGAGTTCCAACCCCCTTAATTAAAATGCCGTAACTTGGAAAGATTTTGAGGGCTTGCATAGCAACCATACCTACTTTCCAAGGAAGATTAGGGATGTCTCCCCAGCCACAAGTTTGTTTTTTTGGGGAAACACTTAAGGAAAAGCCATAGACTAAAGCTTGAGCGATATCAGATCTAGGTAGTTGTTGAAGGCTTGTTAAAAAACTCATTGGATTATTTCTTTTTTGAAGTTATAAGGTCGTTTAAATTATTATTTTCTTAAATTTTTTGGCAACTCTTTTGTGCGCCCCTTAAACATGACCTTCTGGAAAGGCTAAGAATGGTTCAAAATCACCACCATCTTGGATACCTTGACAGACTTTGTTTAAACATATCAGAATGAAAGGGCTTCCTTGGAGCTCATCATTTGTTAAGCCTAATAGCCGTAACATGATAGTTTTTAAAGGAGGAGGTAACGTCTCTTTGTCGAGGCTATCAAATTCTTCAGGTGTAGAATCGAGAATTCTAGAGACAGTCTTGTTCATGTCTTTATCCTGAAGCCAGAAGACCCCGTCCTTAAGGACGGGGTGTTTTAAAAAAAACGGGAAGGGAGGGGTTCGAAGCCCCTCCCTAACCAATACAATCCCAGGCCTTAAGGCCTGGGATTCACTGTAGAGGAATTTCTTGGGGGAGGAACCCGCCTGCTTGCATTTGCCACATATAAGCATAGTGCCCTTCTTGAGCGATGAGCTCATCGTGAGAGCCCTCTTCGATAATCTTTCCTTGATGGAAGACTAAGATGCGATCCATTTGAGACAGCGTTGATAGGCGGTGGGCAACAACTAGGGTTGTTCGATTGTGCATGAGTTTTTCAAGGCTGGTTTGAATGTATTTTTCTGTCACTGAGTCAAGAGCAGAGGTTGCTTCATCGAGAATGAGGATAGGGGCTTTGGAGAGCATCGCACGAGCAATCGCTATCCTCTGTCTTTCTCCTCCTGAGAGTTTAGTGCCTCTCTCTCCGACAAGCGAGTTATACCCTTGAGGAGTTTTCATGATAAACTCATCACAGTGCGCTAGTTTTGCGATTTCTCTGACTTCTTTTTGCGTAGCCTCGACACGGCCGTAGCGAATGTTGTCTTCGAGTGATCTGTGAAACAAAACAGAGTCTTGCGGAATGAGGGCTACTTGGCTGCGAAGAGATTGTAGTGTGACGTGAGCAATGTCTTGTCCATCGATTAAGATCTTTCCTTTTTCAATCGGATAAAATCGTAAAATCAGATTCACAAATGTCGATTTTCCAGCACCTGAATAACCGACAAGTCCTACTTTTTCACCACCATGGATATGAATTGATTTGTTATCAAATAGCTGTTTTTCACCGTAGTGGAAAGAGACATTGTCGAAGATGATCTCTCCTTTTTTGACAACAAGTGGGGTGGCATGAGGAGCATCGCGTATATCTTGAGGATCTTTCATCACAGATAGGGCTTGGCTAGCAATACCAACCGATTGGAAAAACTGAGGAATCACTTCACCTGCAAACCACAGGAGCATAATCACATTCCAGATGGTGTTAAAGATTTGGATCACTTCTCCTGTTGACAGGCTTCCTTTGACCCATTGGTTGATCATAAAGCCATTGATGGTGGTTGCTGCCACAATAAATAGACCAGAGAGGCACGTGAACATCCAGGTGACATAATTCCAAGCTTTGTAATTTGTATGTTGTTCCTCTTTTTGATAAGTGGAAATTCTCTGTTTTTCAAAGCGAAAGCGAAAGAAGAGATTAACGGTAAAATTATTGGTCAAACTATCAACGATTTTTCCAGCTAGTGTACTTCGTGCTTCTCCATGACTATTGGCATAAGAAGCGCATTTTTTAGTGAAAGCCAAGCAGATGGCAAAGTGCAGGATAATCCAGATCCCGAGAAGTGTGGCAAAAAGGGCATTGATTTTATAAAAAAAGATGATTGAGGCAATAGACGTTATCAGTGCAGGAAAAAAGACGCCTATATTATGAAGAATGGAGCTGACCTGAGTGATCATATCACTGATTTTATTAGCCAGGCTGCCTGCAAAATGTTCATTGAAATACTTAGGGGAGTGATGTTGAATATGATCGAACATTGCCATGCGGATATCGGCCTCTAACTTAGGAAACGCTCTTACTTGCAAGAAATCTCTGGCGCGAAAGCCAAATTCGACAATAACCCTCAGTGAGAATCCCCAGATCAGTAGCCACTTCAGAGACCCCCAAACAGACGCTCTATCAGTATCGTATTGAGTGAAGGTATCTATCACTAGGCGAATGAGATAAGGCCACATTGTGGAATCTAAAGACCAAACAAGGGAGAGGAAAAAAATAAAGAAAAACGTCCATTTTTGGAGGCCCATAAAGCGTCCAATAAAGAAAAATAACTCTTTTGTATGTAAAGTTTTCTTTTTCATTTTTGTCTTGCCTCATATGTGAAATGGCTCGCATTATAGCTTGAAAAAGCAAATAATTGCTAGAATCTTTAAAAAATCGAAAAAGGTTTATAGATGGCACAAGTTAAAGCAACAATTTTTTTTGAAAAACGTCTTTGGATAGGGCTTTTTGAGCGCACAGATCGAGAAGGTTATGCTTTAGCCAGGCATATATTTGGCGCTGAACCAACTGATCCAGAAGTCTATGAGTTCGTGCTCAAGCATTACCATGAACTCAACTTTGGGGAGCTGAAAGATGTGCAAATCCAAGTTAAACGCATGAATCCCAAAAGAGTCCAAAGAGAAGTTCGCCGTGAAATGGAACAAATCAAAGCAACCTCAAGACCTTCTACGTTAGCCCAAGATTACATAAGGGAAGAACTTGAGAAGAAGAAAAAAGAGAAAAAGCATACAAGCAGTGCTGAAAAGCAAGCAAATCAAGATAAGCAGTTTTTACTGAAACAACAAAAGAGAAAAGAGAAGCATCGAGGGCATTAGGTATTCAACGTCCGATCAGGTGTTTGAATAATAAATTGCCAATATGAAGTGTAGGCCGGCAGATCGACAAATAGACAAGAGTTGCTAGCCGTAACTTGTTGTAAGAGATAGGTTGTATACGCTTGTAAATAGAGTGGATCAACATAGGAAGAGCTAAAGCTGCAGATGTAAGGGAAGCGACATGCCGGGGATGCCAAGGGTTAACTGCAAAAATTGTAGAAGGACCAAAGGCTCTTTGAAGTTGTTCTTGAGAGATGAGGTGTTTTGCTATTTTAGAAATTAGAGAGATGCCTATGTAAGATGTCGCTGCACCCAGAATAAGGGAGGCTTGAGAAGCGTAAATAATGGTATTTTCCCATCTAGTAGGCTTAGGTGCGGTTGAAATTGTCCGGTCTCGAAAGCTTGTGGAAACATCGTATAAAGTGGCTAGGCCAAAGCTAAACGTTATTAATCCTGCAAATAATTTAAACATCTCTTTATTTGAAAGCTTGATTAAATTTTGCGTAATAGGCGAGTTAGGAACCTTATAAAGCGTTTGTTGTGTTTGTAAGAAATACCAAGCATTGAAAATGTTTTGAGTATTCATATAACAGAAGGATTAATGACAAGGTTGGCATTCCATGGTAGTTGAATCTCTTGTTTTTGACGTTGATGATCGCTATAGGTCAAAAGAAAAACAAGGTTAGATAAATCAAATGGGGCATTAAATTGCTTCAGCAGAAGTTCAATGCGCCAGTAAGAAGTTTTATTTTCAGGGAGTTGTCCTAAAGAACAGATTGATAAGTTCATGTCAGGGATTTCATTTGATTGAGTGATGTTTTGAACAGACCAACTACCTTTAGGTAAGAGAGGAGCTTGTAATTGAAATCCTTGACAGTAAGAGAGCGTTTGTTTGAAAACGCGAGCTATAGCCGTTTGAATTGTAGTGTTTTTTAAAGTTGTATCGATATAGGTTCCTTGAGCTTTTTTTGCGGCTTCCTCTAAGGTTTCTTTTTTATGACTTTGCCCCACTCCAATTGCAAAGAACTGAGCTTGTACTTCAGAGGTCACCTGACTCACTGTTGCCAGTGTAGAGTATAAAATACTCCCGTCACCATCTGTGAGCAGAGCAAATGTGTGAGCCCCTGCTAAATTACTTTTAGCGACAGTTTTTAACTGATTTATTCCTTCTTCTAAACCTGTAGAGATCTCCGTTCCTCCTGAAAAACTAAGTGTTTTTAATTGGTCTATTATTTTTTGGGGAATCATTGGAGTTGATTTAGAGAAAGTGGTTGTGGGTAGAATAAGTTTTGCAGAATTAGAAAATCCAACGATTGTTAGGCTAATTTGAGCGTTAGGTTGTTTATTCACTACTTCTTGAGCTTCTAAGACAATTTTATTAAGAGCTATCTTCAAAGCTGGTCCACGATCTTGGTGGTCACTCATAGATCCACTTGTGTCAAGACATAAAGTGAGTGTGACATTAAGAGGCATTTCCATTTTAGGAGGAGTTTTAATCGTTAATTTTCCTATATGAAGCGAAGAGACTATATTAGCTTCAGGTTTTGGCAGTTCAACTTTTGGAGGAGGAGGTGGAGCTGCGGGAGGTTGAGGAGTAGGCTTTGGCGGTTCTTTCGGAGGTGGAGGAGGGGTTTGCTGAGGCTCAGCTTTTGGTGCAGAAGGTGGAATTTGTGGATGGTGTTTGCGGATGGTGTAATAATAGATAAGAGTTAAAGCAACCGCGATGATAAGAGTGCCTACTGTCCATTTATGTCTCAACAAAGAGTCTTTGCTTGTAGTGAGGGAGACAGGCATGTGCCGTTTCACCACAGCAGGTATAGAGGATAATCTGGTGCAGGTATTTTGATATTGGCGTGAGAGCCAAGAGCTAGCTTGGTCACGGTAATCTGCAATAGCTCTATCACTGATATAATTTTGCAAATTCATAATTGGAAAATGTTAGAAAATTAGACATTAGTTGTCAAAAGCGAATTTTTTTTCACGATAAATTATTTGATTGAAGTTAAATAATTGATGCGCTCAAACTCATAGGTGTAAGTTTTAGGAGGTTTATATGAACTTAAGATTTATGTCTTTTTTAACACTAATGACAGCTTCTTTAATAGCAGATGATGCGGCTGCACCTTCTTTTAAAAAGGAAAAGATTCCCTTTATCCCTCATGTCTGGGTATCAGGAGGTTTTACGTGTCTAAAGGCTCAAGAAAAGGGGCTTGCTTTTGCAAATCAAACTCAAACTCTTGGATCTACAACCAACTTTAAAGACTCTTCTATTGTTCAGCCTCACTATAATTGGAATGGGGGTTTGAAAATAGATTTAGGATATCAACCTAGAGATTGGTTTTTCTTTGCTAATTGGACATCTATTGAGAATAAAGCTTACGGGAGTCAGTCGACTTCAGGTGCAGCGGGATTTTATCCTGTCTTATCGTTGAGCAAGACGCTGACATCTGCAAACTATGTCACTTCCGGCACAACGGCTTGGAGGCTGAATACAAATTTAGTCGATATCGGGGCTGCGATTTCTTGGAGACCTGTGACATATTTCATTCTAAAAAATCAAATGGGCTTAAAAATAGCCTCTTTAGACCAAAAACTTCGCTTGAATTATGGAGGAGGAGTTTTTAGTGGAGGAATCGATCATCTGACCATGATCAATAACTTTATAGGTGCTGGGCCTTGTGTGGGAGTGTCACCTAACATTCTTTTACCTTACGGATTTAGTCTTGTCGGGAATGTCACAGCGTCCGGTCTTGTTGGGCATTTTTATATTAAACAAAAAGAATCCTATTTAAAAGAGCTGCTTTTTAATCGCTCTCAAGCGATGACTCGTTTCCGCTGGGCTCTTGATGCTAAAGCTGCTTTGTCTTGGCAAAGAGAGCTGCTTTATAAAGCTTTAGTTGTTTCCGTTCAAGCAGGCTGGGAATGGCATGAATTTTACGGACAAAATCAACTCCGCTCTGGCCTTGGGGGTCACTCAAGAGTAGATGGCAATCTTATTTTGCGAGGTGGATTTCTATCGGCTTGTTTAGCTTTTTAGACTTTTCACGAAGAGTTTTGTAGACAGCGACACCCGCTAAAGTTCCTGCGAGCATTAAATAACATCCAGGTGCCCAAACGTACCCTAGCTGTTAATAGAGCCATAAGCAAATAGCAGAGGCAGGCGCACCGATGAGTTGTGTGCCTACCGTATAGCCTAACGATAAGAGTGTGTAGCGGTGTTGCACAGGAATACAGTCAAGCTTCCAGGCATGGAAAGGAGCTGCAAAAGCAACGCCGCAAATGACAATTGCACACCTGATGAGAGTGACTGCCATCATGCCAGCGCCCTCTAAAAAATAGAAAAGAGGAATAGCTGTGAGAGCAGAGCAAAAAGCGCCTGCTAGCATGATTTTTTCTTTTCCAAATTTGTACGCTAAATACCCAAAACAAGGGAGTAAGAGCATGGCAATGACAAGAAGAGCTGTATTGACCTGCATCACATCTGATTTAGTGAGTGAGGTGACGATAGGCACATAGCCATTCATCAAATTAAACGGAAGGGCGTATGTTGTGTAAGAAAAACCAGAAGCAAGGACAATCGCAATAAACGCTCTTCTATGCTCACTCAAGGTTTGAAAAAGATTCCATTTTTTATTTTCCGATCGAAACTCAGTACTTTCTGGAGTTTTTAATCTTAAGATTAGACCAAAAATGGCAGTGGCACCTCCCATCCAAAATAGCCATCGCCACCACTCTTCAACCCAGCCGTACATGCAAAAAAATGTGACAAGCCCCGAGGCTACAAGTGCACCTCCAATAGACGAAACGTCATACCAACCGCTCATCAAAGTCCTATGAGACAGTGGTGTGTTCTCAAGAACAAAGATCGAAGCACCTGTCAATTCACCAGCTGCACAAAAACTCTGGAGTAGTCTGCAGGCTGCCAGAAGACAAGGAGCGAGTATCCCTACCTCGCTGTAAAGAGGAAGACATCCCATCAGAATTGTGACAAGTGCCATCCCACATAAAGAATAAAAAAGAGCGTGCCGTCTGCCTAACTGGTCTCCTATCCAACCAAAGAAAAGAGAGCCAAGTGGTTTTGAGATCAACCCAAGAGGCATCATCGCGTATGTCAAAATAAGGGCGGTTATGGGATCGCTTTTATCAAAAAAAAGTGGGGCAATGAAGGGCGCTAACAGCCCAAAAAGAGCTGTATCGTAATGTCCCAGACAATTGCCGATGATGCCAGCAAAACGACTGCGTAGAGTTGAGGTCATGATTTGCCTTTTTTATTAAGGCTTTCTTTGAAAGTATTCACAGGAGAATCAGATAATTCTGCTTCAATTTTTTGAACAGAAGGAAGTGATTGTTGAAATCGTTTCGGAAGTGATTTAGTGATGATTCCCTCATATTGAGAAACACCCATTGGTTTGCGGATATCTCGGAGAGCGTATTCAGCTGTAAATTGTTTTTTCGTTTTGCATAAGATGAGCCCAATTGATGGATTGTCCGCATCGTTTTTGACAAAATCATCAACAGCGGAAAGATAGAAATTCATTTTACCAGCATATTCTGGTTTGAAGTTCGTTGTTTTGATTTCGACAACACAATAGCAACGAAGTTGAAGATGATAAAATAGCAAATCAATGTAGTAATCATCTCCATCGACTTCAATATGATATTGCCGAGCAACAAAAGCAAAACCTTGACCCAGTTCAATAAGAAATTGCTGAATATGATCAACCAATCCCTGCTCTAGTTCTTTTTCTTTGTATCCATTGGTTAATTCAAGAAAATCAAATTGATAGGGATCCTTTAAGACTTCCTGAGCTAATTGGGATTGTGGCTCTGGAAGGCGATCCTTAAAATTGGTTATGGCTTTTCCATGCCGATGAAAAAACTTTGAAGTAATTGCATCTTCAAGAGCTTCTCGACTCCATCCTTCTTCAATGGTCATATGGGCATACCAAAGACGTTCTTTGGTATCTTTAATTTTCGTAACTAAGATGATATTATGACTCCAGGGGATCTGGGAGATAGGAAGTTCTTCGAATTGTCTCACGGTCTGTGAGACTTTTTCATAAGATAGGTAAAAAGCCCTCATTTTGAATAGATTAGACCTTGAAAATCCGCTGATTCCAGGAAATTCTTTTTGCAGCTTGTTTCCTAAAGATTCAATATCTCTAGAGCCCCATTTTTGGATCTCCTGTATTTCAAATATTGTTTTGCCAATTTCCCAGTAAAGTTTGATAAGTCGCTGATTGACTTTAATGGCTGCGCTAAGCCTTGCGTCTTGGATTTTTTGTTTTAATTCTAAAAAAACTTCGACAAAACCGCGAGGAATTGAGATTACAGAAGGAGATTTAGCTTTTAGAGAAGATTGTTTTTTTTCATACAAAAAATGATAGAATCCCGAATTGTAGGCGATTTCAAGAATTTTGATCTATTGCAATTATGAGACCTTTTTTAAGGAGAGGCAAGTGGTAGAAGAGAGAAGGCGATTTTGGGTCATTTTGATCATCGTCTTTCTAGGCTTTTTAGGTATCTCTATGCCTTACCTCATCTTTCCTGCACTGTTTCTCAACCCTGCTTATTCCATGCTTCCAGCAGGTTGGGGTTTATCTAGTCACGCGCTTTTTCTTGGAATTACGCTGGCTGCTTATCCTCTGGGTCAATTTATCGGGTCCCCCATTTTAGGGTCTCTATCAGATCAATACGGACGTAAACCGTTTTTGTTGGGAAGTTTATTAATAGCTGCTGTCTGTAACTTATTTACAGGACTTTCTATTGAGTGGCAACAGTTGGGATTGCTCATTGGGAGCAGGTTTATGGCAGGCCTCATGGAAGGTAACATCGCTATTGTGCGTGCTATGGCAGCTGATATTAAAACAATCTCTAAACATGAAACATTTGGCAAAATTAATGCAGCAAGCTCGATTGCGTTTTTGCTGGGACCACTTTTAGGTGGGCTGATGGCAGATAAGGATGTCCTGAAGAGTTTGACAGCGTCTACACCATTTTATTGCACATGTTGTCTCTTTTTTTGTCTTGCGGGACTCTCAGCGCTGGCGCTTGAAAAAACAATACCAACTGCTTCTTCCAAAGCACAGACGTTTTGGGAGCGCATCAATTTTATCAAGAAGATGATAGTTTTATTTTCTAATAAGCATATCCAATTTCTTATGCTCATTTCTACCGCTTTTACACTTGCAGTCGATATCTTTTATGAATTTGGGCCTGTTTATCTCACAGTGCAATGGATGCAAAGTCCTGCGCAGCTAACTCTTTATAATGGAGTGTTATGCATAGCTCTTGCTGTTGGAAATGGATGGCTTCCAAGGCTTTTGCCTAAACGCATTTCAAAGCAGCTAGCAACCATTTGCTCAATTGCAGGATTTGCTCTTCTTTTAATTGGTATCATAGTAGCAAAGTCTATGTTTGTAATTTTGTTACTCTTTGCGTTAAGCGGTCTTGCCATTGGTCTTGCAGTGACTTTAATCACAGTCAAAATCTCTGATAAGGCATCAGCTTCTATTCAGGGAGAAGTCATGGGAACACAAGTATCTCTTCGTGTTCTAGGAGATGCTGTTATCTGTCTAGTGGGTAGTGTATTACTCTTGCTGTCATCTAAGATTATTTTGATTGCGGCAGCTGTGATATGCCTTGCTACAGTGATCTATTATGCATTGAGGATAAAATGATGAGCATGCTATTTTCAAATTAAATCAGAAAAGGCTGTAATATGGAAAAAAAGATCAACATTTTAGGTTTTGCAGGCAGCTTACGTAAGCAGTCGTATAATAAAGGTTTGCTAAAAGCAGCATTAGAAGTTGTCCCTCCTAATTGTAATCTAGAAATTTTTGATTTGAAGGAGATTCCTTTATACAATCAAGATGACGAAAGTAACTTGCCTGCAGCAGTAGCTCTTTTGAAGAAGAAAGTGAAAGAAGCCGATGCTCTTTTGATTGCAACGCCTGAATATAATTATTCGGTATCAGGTGTGCTTAAAAATGCCTTGGATTGGGGATCAAGACCCTGGGGTGATAACTCATGGGATGGCAAACCAGTTGGAATTATGGGCGCTTCTGCAGGCTTGCAGGGCACTTCGCGTGCTCAGTACCATTTGCGTCAAATTTTTGTGGGTCTTAATCTGTGCCCGTTAAATAAACCAGAGTTGATGGTGGGTTCAGCACAAGATAAGTTTGATAAAGATGGCCATCTTACGGATGCTAAAGTCCGTCAGAAACTGGCAGAGCTTTTAATCGCTCTTGTGTCTCGAGTCTGAAAGAGTTTACAAAAACAGCGCAGAGGACTAACCTCATTAGAGTGTATCAATGTAAATATGAACTTTAAGGAGGATATATGTCATCCAATTCATTAGATCATTTAACATCTCGAGAACTTCTCTTTTTAAAAAAACATGTAGAGCTGGGAAAAGATCATCTTAAAGAATATTTAAGTGATCAAGAAGTTAATGATGTTTTGCACCTTGAACATGTGAGTAAACAGACGAAAGACGCGATGTTTCCTGATACAGCGGAACTCTCGGGTCATCTTATGCCCGCCATCAATGGAGGTATAGGATTGATATTCGGAGGATGGATGGGGTTAAACGGCTTTATGCATCTGGGATTAGATAAAGGCTCTGGCTTTCTTTTCGGTGTAGCTTTGGCTCTCATTGTAGGCTGTTTACTTGGTTTTATCAATTTTCGAAATAATGAAAAAAACATCAAAAACAGTGTCGAAAAGAGAAAATTTCAGTCGGTAGAGATGTTGACTTTGCAAACGTTAATTAGAAAACGTAAGCAAGAAATGGAGGATCTGATAAATCAGATCAACGATAGTCTAAAAGCTATTGGTATTTCACCTAATGGCATAAGCCCTGAAGCAGACTCTTTCAATCCTCAGACAATGGGGGTTGAGTGGTTAACTGGATGGGCGCAAAAAATTAAAAATAGCGCTCAAGTCATACAAGAGCCGCTCTATTCTTTTTTTTTAGAGCATATAGAACAAGTGAAAGAATCTTTCTCAAAAGAACAGATAGATTACCGTAAGAGAAAAGGTTTTGGATCTGTTTTGCAAAAGCTCTCTCAAGCACCGCTACATCCACCTGCGAGCCTACGTTCATGGATCAAATCTAATTGGAAGACACTAATCTCTCAAGCTATCCCAACAATCATTGGGGGATTTTGCTCACTTTTTACTTATTTTGATAATATTCCAAAAGTTGCCAAAGTTTTGGGGCAAGAACATTTTCTTTATACTTATTGGACAGCTGTCCAACCTTTTCAGTTGTTAATTATGATTGGAATCACAGGGTATTTTGCTTATTGTTTTTTTCATAATAATTATAAAAATTTTCAACGTAATAAAGCTTTAACGCAGGCTCATATTCATATTGTCCAAGAGGAAAAAGCCCTGTCTCTTCTCGAAGATAATTTGATTAAAGTTCAAACCTTAGATAGTATGATGCAGAAGGTCACTCCTCTTCTTTCTATCTATGAAAAAGTAGGGACTACTAGTTCTATTTGAAATTAATGGGAGCAGCTTCCTGATGAGTCACTGCCTTGAAAGAGGGCAGCTGCTCCGCCAACTACAACAGCAAGCGCTCCTCCCCAAACGAGCATCGATGTTCCTGTGGCAGCCGTTGATCCATCCGCAGCTGCAGCTCCTGTGTTCTTTTCTTTATCTTCACTCAAAAGAGGAGAGGTAGATAAAGAGAGCGCAAGAAGAAATAGTAGTAATTTTTTCATAAATGCCCCCTGTTTTCTTTTTTATGGCATAAAGGTAGCTTTTTCGCAATCTTTTTAGATGCACAAAAGGATTGACGAATTGCAAGAAGATCCAGATAATCAAATATATGACAAATCGTGATTTTGATGAGGATGAAGCAAAAAAATTTCTTGCAAATTACGAAAATCAAGAAAAAAATGCAAGAGAGCTTGAACGACAAAGACTATTAGATCTGACGGTCGAAGTTTTAAAAAAAGAACTAACAGAGAGTGGTGTAGAAGTGTATCTTGTAGGGTCTTTGCTACGTCCTTTTGCTTTTTCTCCTTTGTCAGATGTAGATATTGTTTTGAAGAATTATGTAGGAGATCGTTTTTCTCTTTGGGCTACTTTAGAGAAAAAATTAGGAAGAAAAGTAGAAATTATTCCCTTTGAAACCTGCTCATTTCAAGAGTTTGTGATTACACAGGGGCTAAAGATTCTCTAAAAATATATTAAGGATTTATGGAACGCTATGCCATTCTGCTCGGTTATTGCGACAAACAAATGTTGCTCATTTGCAAACTTTGCAATGAGATCCGAAATGTCGATTTGACTATCTATGATAAGCGATTTTTCTTTGCAATGAAATCTCAACAATTCTATACGGCAATAGAAGACCTTTTTAAGCAGATTGCTAAATCTTTTGAAAACCACATTGACAATATGGGATCTTTTCACAAAGAAATTCTTATTAGAATGAATACAGCAGTTCCCAGTATTCGTCCTAAGGTAATTACAGACTCTACACTTGGATTTTTAGATAAGCTGCGAGCTTTTCGTCATTTTATTCGGCATGCCTACGATTGCGAGCTTAATCTTGATGAACTTATTCTTATCCAAAAGCGAATTACCAAAGACTTTTCCTTATTTCAAAAAGATATGGAGTATTTTTACGAATATCTGAGAAAATTAGTATTGTAAAATTAATTTTTCAGTTTGTTTGGGTATAGCTCCATATTTTTTATATTCCTATTTTTTTTGAGTTGGGGTATATTTGCTGGATGTCAAACAAAATTAAAAAAATAAAAGCCAGGATAGTAGGGACAGGCTCGTATGTCCCAGAAAAGATTTTAACAAATCAAGATCTTGAAGCGATGGTCGAGACAAATGATGAGTGGATCTTTACTCGTACAGGGATGAAAGAGCGGCGGATTGCTAGAGCTGATGAGTTCACCTCAGATATGGGGCTAATAGCTGCTAAAAAAGCCCTTGCAGCTGCCCAAATAGACCCAGAAGCACTCGATCTTATTCTGGTCGCAACTTTGACACCTGATCACATTTTTCCTAGTACGGCTTGCTTAATTCAAACAGCACTCGGAGCTTCTCGTGCAGCAGCTCTCGATATCCAAGCGGCTTGTACAGGGTACATCTATGCGCTGGCAATTGCAAAAGCATTCATAGAGTCGGGGATGTACCACAATATTCTCATTATAGCCTCTGAAAAACTCTCCTCTATCGTGAATTATAAAGATCGCAATACATGTATTCTATTTGGAGATGGAGCTGCAGCTTGTGTCGTCTCTTCAAAAGGGAAAGGGCTCACTATTAGCGATGCTTCTATAGGAGCCGATGGAGAGCAATCACAGCTTCTCACTCTTCCTGCAGGGGGATCGAAAATACCTGCCTCTAAAGAATCGGTAGAAGGGTGCCTTCATTATATCAAAATGGAAGGGAAAGAAGTCTTTAAACATGCGGTCCGCAGGATGGAATCGGCTGCTAAAGACTCACTTGAGAAGGCCGGTATTCAAGAAAAAGATATCACGTGGCTTGTACCTCATCAAGCGAATATCCGTATCATTGAGGCTTTGGCAAAAAGATTTGATATCCCTTGGGAGAAAGTGTTTGTCACAATTCATAAGTATGGCAATACATCGGCCTCTTCTGTAGGCATTGCCTTAGATGAATTACTACAAGCTCACCCTGTGACGGAAAAAGACAACATTCTTTTGGCAGCATTTGGTGCAGGGCTCACATGGGGAGCTTCAGTCTTATCGTACGAGGGAGATCAATGAGTATAAAGAAACAACAAATTGCTTTTCTGTTTCCAGGGCAAGGAGCTCAATATGCTGGCATGGGAAAAGATTTTTACGATAATTTCCCCATTGCAAAAGAGACATTTGACGAAGCGGATGAATTTTTAGCTACCAGGTTTTCACAGCTTATTTTTGAAGGTCCTGAAAAAGACTTGATGCTTACAAAAAATAGCCAGATGGCTATCTATATCACAAGTGTTGCCATGCTGCGCACCTTGCAGAAAGAGTTTCCTCATTTGCTTCCCACTGTCTGTGCCGGCTTAAGTTTAGGAGAGTACACAGCTCTTTTTGCCTCAGGAAGAATCGGTTTTACAGAGGGACTTTCTCTTGTGCAAGCAAGAGGCAAATATATGAATGAGGCTTGTGAGAAGGTAGAAGGGACGATGAGAGTTGTTCTAGGGATGGAAGAGAGTGTCGTAGCGACACTTCTTCCCAAAAATATCTGGGTTGCCAATGTCAATTGCCCCGGACAAGTTGTGATTGCAGGAGAGGCAGCTGATATGCCGAAAGCAGAAGAGGCTCTTAAAGCAAGTGGTGCTAAACGCGTTCTTCCTTTAGATGTGTCAGGAGCCTTTCACACACCTCTCATGAAGCTGGCTCAAGAAAAATTAAAGCCTTATTTGATGGAGGCTGAGCTGCTTGATAGTAAAATCCAGTTTGTCATGAATGTTCCAGGCTCTTATGTCAGTGATCATGCACAAATTCGCAGCTATCTTATCGATCAAGTGGTTTGTCCCACCAGATGGAAGGCAGGCATTGAAGCGATGATGAAAGAAGGTGTTGAGATTTACCTGGAAATTGGTCCTGGAAAAGCGCTTACGGGCATGAATAAAAAAATTGGAACACCAGGCATCTCACTCGCTATTGAAAAAGTAACAGATCTTGATAATTCTTTGCTGAAAGAGGGTTTATGCAATTGCTAAAAGGAAAAAAAGCACTAGTTACAGGTGGCACATCAGGAATAGGCAAAGAGATTGCATTAACTTTTGCAAGAGAAGGTGCTCAAGTCATCATTTTTGGACAAAATCTTGAAAGAGGAGAACTGGTTTTGCAAGAACTATTGCAGATTTCTTCAGAACATAAACATGCTTTTTACAGTGTTGATGTGTCTAAAAAACCTGCAATTGATGAGGTGATTGGGAAGATTTTACAGACAGAGCCTTCAATTGATATTCTCGTTAACAATGCAGGGATTACAAGAGATGGCCTTCTCATGAAGATGAGTGAAGACGATTGGGACCAGGTGATTGCCAGTAACTTGAAATCGGTCTATAACTTATGCCAAGCTTTGATTAGACCGATGATCAAAGCCAAAAAAGGGCATATCATCAACATCTCTTCAGTCATTGGGCTCATAGGAAATGCAGGACAGGTCAACTACGCCGCCTCTAAAGCAGGCATTATTGGTTTCACAAAAGCTTTAGCTAAAGAAGTTGCCGGAAGAAATATTTGCGTGAACTGTATTGCTCCTGGATTTGTTGAAACGCCCATGACAGGGGTTTTAAATGAGACTCAAAAGCAATCGATTTTATCGGGCATTCCTATGCACAGGATAGGAACTCCTCAAGAAATTGCTAGTGTGGCTCTTTTTTTAGCCAGTCCCTTATCTAGCTATATGACAGGGCAAGTGCTAGCTGTTGATGGTGGCATGGTTATGTAAGAGCTGTTCCCTCGAGAAATTCGCATCGGAAAGAAGCCTATTTGCTTTTATCTGGAAATAATGTATAATTGAAAAAATGAAAATTCCTAAAAAAGGAAGGAAAAATGCCTATGACAACTATTGAAAAAGAAGTGATTGACATTGTTGTTGAGCAACTCGGTGTCGATGCCACATATGGCACACTAGATAAATCATTTGTTGAAGATCTCACAGCCGATTCTCTTGATCTCACAGAGCTCATCATGACATTTGAAGAGCGTTTTGGTTTTGACATTTCAGAAGAAGAGGCTGAGAAGCTCAAAACGGTAGGTGATGTTGTGAACTACATCCAAAAGAAAAAAGGCGTTTAAAGAAGTATATCTGTTCAGCGTGCTCTATCTATTAAGGGCGCGCTTTTTTATTACCAAGGCCAGTGGAACCAGCCGCCACCGCTATCGGTTGCTGTTGTATCGCTTGAATTAACAGAATCAACAGCATTTCCTGGATCTGCCCCATTAACGATTTCAAAATCACCTGATGTGGCACTTTCTTGCTCTGAAACGTCACTATGATTACTCTCCACATCACTATCATTAATCACATCAAAAGAAGAGCCTGCATTGCTATCACCATCATTCAGATTAGGCTCTGCAGCGATGGTAGGTGAATCGTTAAAAGTGGGGACAATATCTCCAGACTGATCACCTCCTAGCAAAGAGGCACTGACAGATGTATCGTAAGAAGGACTATCCCAATCGGGGAAGATATAATCAGAGGGGTCAATGAGTGTAAAGGCATTGTCTGAATAAGAACCATTAGCAACAATAGGCTCGTCTGCATGAATGTTGGTAATTACGGGTTTTTGATTAGGGGTTTGTGCTGGGACAACCACCTCATCTAGCGTGAGAGGTTCTCCAGAACTTGTGAATGTTTGCCCCTCTTTTAAGACAATCCCTTCATCCATATTTTTGGTGGTTCCATCTCCTGGGAAGACATAAATGACATCACCTGGTTTTGAGGCTTGCTCCGCTTCTTTGAGAGAGGTATAAGGCTCTTCAAATGTCCCTTTTCCTATTCCTGTGAAGGCATTATTGACGAAGATAATCGAAGTTAAACTATCTGCCGAATCTTCTATCGATGACAAGGGTGCCGTTCTGTGTTTAGTTTGAATCGGGATGATCTCATTGCGTGTGATAGGAACATTTCTTAAATTTCTCTTGATAGGTTTTTTTGGTTTATCTTTGCTTAAGGGAACATTTATAGAAATATATCCTTGAAATCTCGTGTTAAAAATACCATCGTGCGTGCAGATGGCACTTAAAGTTAGGTAATCTGTGATGTCAAGAGTAGCTCTTAGCCTTCCACCCCAAGTATTGCCGGTGTGAAAACCTCTCACATCTTTGTTAAATAAGTAGTAAGGGCCTCCTGCCAGATAGAAAATAGATTTAATGGGGATGCCAAGTTCCAACTCTGCGCAAGGAAGAGTTGCATGTACTTTTTGTTTCACATACATCGTATGATCAACAAATCCTGTGAAGGTTTTTTGTTCATAATCTGATTGTTTTGACACGGGAATGTAACCGTTGATTCTTAAATCAGCTCTTTTACTTAAGAATTCACCACCTACTCCCATTTGTTGCGCTATTAAGTAATGTGTTGCTCTCACGTCATAATAAGCGTTTAGTCCAATGAGATAACGCTCACTTTTAAGAGGTTTGCGTAGACCAAGTCCAATATTGCCAGCCATTTTTCCATTGTTGAAAATATGACCTCTAAGATTGGTAAGAAATTCCAGCTTATCCCAATTCGTATTACCGATAAATTCAATGGTCGAATAGCCTTGATTGTAACCAACGCCTTCTGATTCACGATGTCTAAATTCGAGCTTTGAGTCAAAAGCTTCTAATGAGATTCCTGTTAGAATTAATATAGAAATTAAATATCTATTCATATCTTTTTTGTAACATATTAATTTTAATATGTCTACTTTTAATTATATTAAAGATTGAATAATTGAATTCTTTAAACCAGTATATCTTTTAAGAACTTCATCATTTTTAATGGCAAGAACTAAAGCTTTTTTAGTTCCTATTAAAATCACCATTTTTTTACCTCGGGTAAGACCCGTGTAGAGAAGATTGCGATGCAACATTTTAAAGTGTGTCGTATGCACAGGGATAATGATACAAGGACACTCACTGCCTTGATATTTGTGAATAGAAACAGCGTAAGCAAGCACAAGCTCATCCATCTCTGAAAACTCATAGTTAATCAGCTTGTCATCAAAAGCAACTGTCAATGTCTGTTCGATCAAATCAATGGCCGTGATTCTTCCCACATCTCCATTGAAGATGATTTTGTTATAATTGTTGCGGATCTGCATCACCTTATCGCCGACATGAAATGTTCTTCCCATACGAGAAAGGGGAGTTGGGCTTGGGTTGAGATTTTTTTGAAGGATAATATTGAGGTTTTCTATGCCGATAATCCCTCGTTTCATAGGAGCTAGCACTTGAATATCTTCAAATCTATGGAATCTATGGCTTTTTGAGAGTTTGGAAGAGACAAGCTCTAAGATAGTTTCTAAGATCTCTTCAGGAGTCTCTTTTTCGATGAAGTTAAAGTCACTTCTCGGTTCATACGAGATATCGGGAAATTCCCCTTGGTTGATTCGGTGAGCGTTGAGAACAATTCTAGAACTTGCACCTTGTCTAAAGATCTGTGTTAATTTTGTCAGGCTAAGCTTATCTGATTGGATGAGATCTTTAAGAACATTACCAGGGCCAACAGACGGCAGCTGATCGATATCCCCAATAAAAATGACCCGCGCCTGAGAGGGGATAGCTTTTAGAAGATGGTACATCAAAAGAGTGTCGATCATGCTCGCCTCATCAATGATAATGAGATCACAGACAAGGGGATTTTCCTTATTGCGTTTAAAGCCCCCTAATTTGAAATCGATCTCTAATAAGCTGTGAATGGTTGATGCTTTTTTCTTCGTAATTTCTGACATGCGCTTAGCAGCTCTTCCTGTGGGGGCTGCTAGAATAATCGACTGTGTTAATTTCTCTGTGATAGCTAAAATAGCCCTGGTGATCGTACTTTTGCCTGTGCCAGGACCACCTGTGATGATATGTATTTTCTCTTTCATGCAAGAAGAGACAGCTTCCTTTTGTGCAGGAGCAAGTTTTAGGTGAAGTTTTTCTTCAACCCAACCAAGGGCTTTATCAACTTGGACAGCTCGTAAAGTAGATAGGCTATCTGTAATGCGCTTTAATTCTCTTGCAATCCCAATTTCAGCCAAATAAAGGGGTCTTACCCAAACAAGAGAGCCTTCTTTTAAGAGTTTTTCTTCTTGGCAAAGAGCGGTCAGTCTTGCCTGCACAAGGTCTAGGTTGACACCTAAAATCTCACTAGACACGCTTAAGAGCTCTTTTTCAGGAAAGCACGTATGTCCCTGGTTGGATAGCTCCCATAACATATGCTCAATCCCTGCATCAATCCGGACAGGAGCCTCTGTTTGGATGCCTAAATCTTTAGCAATTTTGTCGGCACTTTTAAACCCAATACCTCTGATATCTTTAGCAAGCCGGTAAGGATCAGATCTGACTTTTTCAATGCTCTCTTCCCCATAAGTTTTGTAGATTTTTTGGGCATAAGAAGGACTAATCCCATGAGCTCTCAGAAAAATCATCACATCGCGCACAGCTTTTTGCTGCTGCCAGCACGATTGAATGAGTTCTACTCGTTTATCGCCGATTCCTTCAATATCGAGAAGCCTTTCAGGAGATTCATCGATTACTTTGAGCGTATCGATGCCAAACTTTTTGACGATTCTTTCAGCATACACAGGGCCAATACCTCTAATCATGCCCGACTCTAGATATTTCTGAATGCCGACCACATCAGCCGGCGCCTTTGACTCGAAACTTCTCACTTCAAATTGCTGTCCATGTTGTGCATGATGCTTCCACAAACCTTTGCAGCGCAGTGTTTCCCCCGGCTGAATGAGCGGAAGGGGCCCTACAATACACGTCAGTTCACTTTTTCTCGGTTCTTTAAGCTTAGCTACTGTGAAATTATCACTTTCAAAGACTATGTTCTCGACAAAACCGTAAATCTCTTCTTCCATAAAAAAAGTGTAACTAGAAAATATAAAAAAGACGAGAAGAGATTATTTTTTTGATAAAACTTGAATAAGTTTTTCATCACCCATCTCTTTGGCAATAGAAAGAAGGGTTCGTAACAGCTCAATAAAATCTACTTAATTCTTGGCAAATATATGCAAAATTGCCTATATTTATTCGCATGAAAACAAGCATTGGAAAGGCAGCAGAAGAGATAGGTGTTTCACGAGACACACTTCGCAGATGGGAAAAGTCTGGTAAAATCACGGCAGAAAGGACAGTGAACCCCAGGCCTTAAGGCCTGGGATTATATTGGTTAGGGAGGGGCTTCGAACCCCTCCCTCCCCGTTTTTTTTAAAACACCCCGTCCTTAAGGACTGACTATTACCCATAAATCGTGGTTTGGAGAATTTTTA
>CAYUZN010000016.1:0-25157 GCA_964449295.1 uncultured bacterium
TGATTATTTAAGACAAAAAGAGGAACTCCCACTTGCGAGTTAGCATTCCCCGGTGTTTTTGACACCTTAAATTTTGCAGAAAGAAGAGAAGCTAAAAATTCTTTTGAAGTTGTCTTGCCGAAAGACCCCGTAATGGCAATGACTACTCCCCGTCTTTTAAAGTGAACCCATTGAGCCAGCCTCTGAAGTGCTTGTACAACATCATCTACTCTGATCAATTTTAAACCAAATGTACCCCCTTTGTACTCTTTATCGACAAGGGCTGCCACTCCCCCTTTCTGAGCCACTTCATTTAAAAATTTATGCCCATCAAATTTTTTCCCTCGTTGAGCACAGAAAACACTCCCTTTTTTGACTTGCTTACTATCAATGGTAAATCCATTGATGGGCATATCTTCTAAAGTTATATTTAAAATTTCCCCTATCTCGCTCAAATTTGTCAGTTGCATATTTCACCTCTTAAAAAGAGCAGTGTATAAAATCGATTGCTTTCTAGAGAAGTTTTTTGCATAATCACCTCTTTTTTATGGTGGCATCGCCAAGCGGTAAGGCAGAAGCCTGCAAAGCTTCCATCCTCGGTTCGATTCCGAGTGCCACCTATTATAGTATTTACATATGCTTTATCTCGTTGCAACTCCCATTGGAAACCTTCAAGATTTTTCTTTCAGGGCTTTAGATGTCTTAAAAAATTGCTATTACATTTTATGTGAAGACACTCGTCATAGCTCTATCTTGCTTCACGAGTATCAAATCAAAAAACCTCTTAAAAGTTTTCATAAATTTAACGAAAAGAGTCAGGAAAATCAGATCATCAATGACTTAAAACAAGGACACGTCATCGCTCTGATATCCGATGCGGGAACACCTGGCATTTGTGATCCAGGAGAAGAGCTTGTTCGCAGATGTCAGCAAGAAAAAATCGAGATTAGAGGGATTCCTGGCCCCTGTGCCTGGGCACTTGCTCTCTCTCTGTCTTCTATGAAGAAGGAGAAAGTGCAATTTTTGGGATTTCTTCCTAAAAAGGAGAAAGACTTAAAGAAAAAACTTGCTCAAATCCTCTCCTACTCAGGAACATCTATTTTTTACGACACCCCCCATCAAATTTTAGACACTCTAGAGAACTTATCCCAGCTTGACCCCGCAAGACACCTCTGCATCATGCGAGAGCTCACTAAGAAATTTGAAGAACATTTGGAAGGAACTTCCACAACCCTGCAAACCCACTTTCAAAAAGAGATGCCACGAGGAGAAATGGTCGTTTTAGTTGAAGGAAAAGAAGAGAGATATGATGAGCTCTCTTACCAAGATCATGTTAAACTCCTGCAACAAACTTATGATCTCTCTTTAGCAGATGCGATTAAAACATGTGCAGAGTTAAGAGATGTCCCAAAGCGAACAATTTATAATCAATTCCATCATCCTGAGAATGATTCAAATTAAAAGTACAATACCCATTGCTAATATCTAAGAGATTGTGTATTGTACCCAAACAAAGGAGATCTATATGTCTACTGCAGCAAAAGAACTTATCTTCGAAGAACAAGCAAGAGATAAATTACGCGAAGGCATCGAAAAACTTGCAGGTGTCGTCAGCGTCACTTTAGGCCCCAAAGGAAGAAGTGTCGGGATAGAGGCATCTTATGGCTCTCCTAATATCACAAATGATGGGCATACCGTTGTCCAGGGAATCGAATTTAAAGATCAATACGTTAACATGGGCGCTTCTATGGCAAAAGAAGTGGCTGCCAAAATGAAAGAGATCTGTGGAGATGGCACAACAACCAGTATTTTGCTCCTAAAAGCTCTTGTCCAAAATGGCATTAAAAATGTCGCCTCAGGTAGCAGTCCTATTCTTTTAAAAAGAGGGATCGACAAAGCAGTTGAGGCTGTGATTGCGCAAATAAGCCTATCTGCTACGCCTATTCAAACGGATAAAGACATTCAAAATATTGCTCTTATCTCTGGGTCAGGTGATGAAGAAATAGGCTCTTTCATTGCAGAAGCGATCAAAAAAACAGGGAAACAAGGTGTGATCACCGTCGAAGAAGGGAAAGGAACTGTCACTGCCATTGAAATAGTCGAAGGGATGCAGTTTGATAGAGGCTATATCAGCTCTTACTTCTGTACAAATGCCGAGACTCTTTCTGTAGAATTGACCAACGCAAAAATCTTGATCACAGATAAGAAAATCTCTTCCATTCAAGAAATTCTTACCATTCTTCAATCGATTGCGACAACAGCTACCGACTTTCTCATCATTGCCGATGATATTGAAGGTGATGCTCTGTCGACTCTTGTCGTGAACAAATTAAGAGGAACTCTAAAAGTTTGCGCTGTCAAAGCACCTGGATTTGGAGATCGCAGAAAAGCGCTTCTAGAAGACATTGCCGTTGTGACAGGAGCTACTGTAATTTCTGAAGATAGAGGAATGACTCTGCAAGCAGCTTCCCTCGAATCTTTAGGAGAGTCAGAAAAAATCGTGATCACAAAAGATAAAACACTCCTCGTGGGCGGAAAAGGTTCATCTGATGCCATTAAAGCTAGAATATGCCAGATCGAGGCAGAGAGCAAATTAGCTACCAGCTCTTATGACAAAGAGAAATTAGAGGAGAGAAAAGCACAGCTAGCAGGTGGAGTGGCTGTCATTCGTATTGGGGCCTCTACAGAAACAGAGATGAAGAAGAAAAAACAAGTCTTCCAAGATAGTTTAAACTCGACACGGGCTGCTCTAGAAGAAGGGATTGTTGTTGGTGGTGGACTTGCACTTTTGCAAGCAGCTGCCTCTGTCCCTCAGCTAGACTTGAAAGATGAAGAAAAGATAGGCGCTCATATTGTTCTCAAAGCTTGTGAAGTGCCCTTTCGTCAAATTGTGACAAATGCTGGCTTTGATAGCTCCATTATCTTGCAAGAGGTGTCTACTAAAGGAGTTAATTTTGGCTTTAACGCACAAACTGAAACAGTCGAAGATCTTTTAGCTGCAGGTGTTGTTGACCCTGCTAAAGTGATTAAAAATGCGCTTAAATTTGCTGCCTCTATTGCAGGAGTTGTGTTACTCTCAGAAGTATTAATTGGAAATGCCCCTGAAGACAATCAACAAGGAGACAATCAATGAAACAATTAAAAAAATGGCTATGCGCTCTTCCGCTTATGTGCTCTCTTCAAGCTGGTGAACCTACGTTCACAATGCCTGCAGACCCTATCATGGTTATAGAAACCAATCAAGGCTCTATTGAAGTGCGTCTTTTTCCTCAAGTAGCTCCTAAGGCAGTTGAAAATTTCATCCGCCTTGCCGAAAGCGGTTATTACAATAACACGACGTTTCATCGCATCATCCCTTCCTTTATGATTCAAGGAGGAGATCCTAGAGGCAATGGAACAGGTGGCGAGTCTATATGGAAAACGAAGTTTCAAGATGAGTATAGTCCCACTGTGTTGTTCAATAAGCCAGGGTATTTAGCTATGGCCAATGCAGGTCCTAATACAAATGGCAGTCAGTTTTTTATTACGACAGCTAAAACTCCCTGGCTTAACCATAAACATACGATCTTTGGTGAAGTGATTGGTGGCACAGAGGTTGTCAAAAAAATTGAAACGGCAGGCTCTCAAAGTGGTGCTCCTAAATCACCCCAAACAATTGTCAAAATCTACTCTAAGAAACCTTAAGGTTTATAATAGAGAGGTGCAGGCCTCGGATTGACAATTGTCGTGTCGATGTAATCTCCCCGTCTTTTTGAGAAAAGATGGGGAGCTAATGAAGAGAGTAGCTCCTCTAAATCTTCGAAGAACTCTCCCATAAACTGGTATGATTCCATATCATTAAAAATGATAACCGAAGGTTGATTGCCAGGTATAGGATGTAAGATCTTATCTATCGAATCTCCTTCCAAGTTCACTGTTTTAGGAGATCCCACGTAGATTTTTTGATCTGATTTCACCCATAAACGACTTTTAGATAAATCTGTGTCTGTATCAAGATAGCCTATCGACCCTTTTTTAGAATTCAGAGTGACATCTCCTTTTGAAATAATTTTATGAGATTGAAGACCATTAACGATATCGCCTTGTGCATCCATATGAACAGAATTCATTAAAAGATTTCCGTTGACAGTGATGCTTTTAGCTTGAGCCGTTAAAGGTGCCATCTCTGCTGTAATTTCCCCTAGTGATAAATGTCCACTTGTCAGATAAATAGGAGCACTCTTCGCTGCTTTTATAGCAAAAAAACCAAGAGATCCTTCTCCTGCGTTAATATGAAGAGAGGTGTTTTCTTTCAAATTGAGTGTTCCACGTACAAATTCTATAGGATGCGCATTAGAAATAATCTGGATAGGTTTATGAACATAGAAATGTTCTGCCCCCCAAAACTGCTCTGCTGTGTTGTATATATGGCCATTTAGATCAACAGAGCTTTTGGCTGCTACATGGAGTTTCTTTAAAATCCCACTCGAGATGCCTCCTATATCCTGAAATTCTACAGTCTTACTCGTCACAGTCAAAGTTTCCAAAGGAGATTCTTGCCCTATAGGAGCTTTGAATTTGCAACTACCATCTCCTGTACTAATTGTTAAACTTCTATAAGCACCCTCACCATTGATAACACCATTAAAAATCACATCTCCTTTTCCGAACTCCGTATTTACTATCACAGGTTCATGACCTCCCACAACGACTGGACCATTAAAAATCAGATTGTTTTGAGGACAATTGATTTTACTTGAAAGATGTATTTTCCCATTCAAGGTGACAGGAGCTTTTATTCGCACCGGTTGATTAACTTCTATACTTTTTCCATGAACATCTAAAGAAGCTAAAGAAACGCCCTCTACTTTATTAAACGATACAACTCCTTCAGGAGCAAAAATTTTAAGTTTTTCTTTCAACAAAAGAGAGTCATGAAAGGCAACGCCACTTTTCCCTTCAGCAATCAGTAACACTTTTGGAGACTCTATCGATACAGCTCCTTCAAATACCATTCCCTCTAACGCATGAATACCGGTTTTCATATGTGTTTTTGCAGCTGTAACAACGATAGAAGAACCATCGATTTCCTTATTAAGAAAGCAAATATTATCTGCGTCTAACGTAAGCTGCCGTGTTGTTTTAACGTCTCCAGAAACATCTAAATTGTTCCCTTTAATAGAGACATTTTTAGCTATAATATCGCTATGATTCACAATACGAATAACGCCATTGTCTTTTACTAAGACGTTTCCTTGATTAAGACCTTCTGTATTGATGACTCCTTCGATTGCTTTCTTGGCAACAGACAGGCGCATATAGATAGTGCCATCTTCTGCGACTGTTTTCCCCAGATGTTGGATAATACCCTGCTCCAACTCTCCATCAACTGCAAAGCTAACCAAGTGATCCCCTGTCAAATCAAGAGTAACCATCGGTGCTGCAAAATAACCTATCTTACCCACAGCTGCATGAATGACACCTTCATTGATAATGGAAGGTGCAAGTAGTGCAATCTCCCCTTCTAAGCTGGCTGTTAAGTGTCCTTGATTGATAATTCTACTATCTTTTGCATCAGGAGATAGCTGAAAACGAAATTTACCTTTTTTGAAATCATCATTGGCAATATCGAGAGTGGACGCAATCAAAGATCCTGTATCGACTTTGCAATTAGGTCCAAAAAAAATCCCATTAGGATTGATAAGAAAAACTTTCCCGTTTGATTCTAAATCTCCCAGAATTTGAGAAGGATTGCTCCCTCGAACTCTATTTAACACCTTAGATTTAGCACTTGGTTGAATGATCTTAACTTTATGATTTTCAGGAATGCTAAATTGTTTGTAGTCGATAATTGTCGAATTCTGAGTTGTGATTTCAAGATGAGTGGGGCTTACCTGGTGAAAGTCTGCATGGCCACTTACGACTTTAGGCTCTTCAATATTTGAAAAAATGACAAGTGGAGCTACTAAAAATAGCAGTAAAATTCTCATATTACAAGATTTGTAAACCAATTTTAAAATATACAATTGTGTCAGATGATCTAAATTTTTGGGTTAAAGGATACCCTGCATCAAAACTAAAGTCAAATCTCCAAGGACCATAAATACGAATACCTACTCCCGCAGATGTTAAAATAGGTCTCTTAACTTGCGGAACAGCCGTGACTTCTTTTTCTCCCTCTGAATCTCTTGTCACTTCTCTAATTTTATCAACACCTATTGAAAATGTTTGTCCATGATCTAAAAATCCCACAAAATGAACCAATTCCCCCCATCTTTTTTTAGACCATAAAGCTCTGTGCCCTCTTAAAAATGGAGGAGGCACCCGCAGTTCAAGATTAAAGACAAATCCTTGATCCCCTAAGCCCTCTGCCAATTTATAGCCACGCACTGTATCAACGCCTCCAATGTAGATCTGCTCAGGAAGAGGCAGTTTATTAAAACTATATTGTCCAAAACCATTCAAAATTAAGACACAATCCCAGGGAAGTTTCTGAAATCTCTTACCACTCCCTCCTATCTTAACAAACCTGCCTCCTGCTCCTTGCCTACTAGATTTAGCATCATCAGGCTTCATGCCTTGCAAGATATCGGGGATCCCCCAGCTCATATAACCAGAAAAGAGATTTCTTCCTTTCCAATGATCTCTATAATCAATATTCATACCTCCTGTCAACACACGAAGCTTGTCATAAGAGGACTGAAGCCCACTACCAAAGTTTTGAATTTGCTTATATTCAAAAGATGTGAAAAAATTTGTACTTAATTTTCTTGTGCGATGGACTGCCTGAATAAATTTGCCTGCAGCGATATGCGTTTTTCCTTCAAACTTGACATCTTGTCCGACATTTCCTGTTTTAAAATTAGCCAGCAAATAAGAAAATTCCAGACCGCTGCCACAGCTATTAACAGGAATATAATAAATCGCATCTGTAAAGTCTAAGCTTGAAATAGGACTTCCGACAACTTCAATAACCGTCAGCGTATCTCCATATCTGATCAGACTGCCCCAATCTAACTTAACACCTGTTCTTATCGTCGATGTATTGTCAGAGCCATAATTATTTGTATCGACAGCTAGTTGGATCGGCCTCGTATCTTTTACCTGAAGCAGCACATCTGTTGTGCCAAAGGCATGCCCCTTCATAAAAACAGCTCCCACTTCCAAATCCATATTCTCATTTAGAAGAAGAAGAGCTTTTAAAAATTGATCGTAATTGATGGCTTTAGTCTGAAATCTTGTAAAGTAACTACGGATAAAAGCATCGCTATAATATTTATTCCCCTTGACGGTCACTTCTCCTAATTTCCCTTCTAAAATAGAGATTTTAAGAACGCCATCTTGCAACTCTTGTGCAGGAGTGTAAGCCCTGGTTAAGAAATACCCAGCTTTCACATATTTTTTCTGGATCAAAGCACAGATTTCTCTGATCTCTTTCATCGACAGCAACTGCCCTAAATAAGGAGCTACAATTTTAAGCAACTCCTTTGTGACAAAAACTTCATTACCCGTTAACGTGATTTCTTTGATTGAGACCGTCTCATCTCCCACATCGAGTTGATCTTCAGGAATATCGATTTCAAGGAGAGGAACTGCTTTTTCTGCTTCAATTTTTTGCGCTTCATACTCTTGCTCAATCTGCCGATCGACAAGCCCCGCAGGAGGAATCCGCGGATTGGGGGTTGCCCAAATTATACCTGGAACTAAGATCAATACCCCAAAAAAACAAAAGCGTGATTTAAGATAAGATAACAAATTAAAAAACAAAATTGTTCGCTGCAGTTTGTAACGCATTGTAATTATGAACCTATTTCTTGAGTCCTTTTCCGTAGCAATTACTTTGGAGCGATTTCTAAAGACAAAACAAATTTAACATCTTCTTCTGATAATTGAACTATATCAATGACCTGCTCTAGAGGCATTCCATTCTGAAGCATAGATTGAGCTATATGGCAAATTTTTTGACGCTCTTCTTCAGCTCTTTTTTGAATCCCCTCTTCAAAACCTTTTTGATGCCCCTCTTCACGACCTTCTTGTCGACCTTCTTGTCGACCTTCTTGTCGACCTTCTTGTCGACCTTCTTCTCTTCCTTCCTTAAAGCCTTCTTCCCTTCCATCTTTTTTGGCTGCCTTAATAATATTTTTGGCATCTGTGGCATCTAAGAAAAGTTTATCATAGTATTCGAGCTCCCCTTCCGACCAATGGTAACGGTCTAAAATTTCATAGGCTTCTTTGATTTCTGGGTGATGAGAGAGAACTCTTTCGATATCTTTACTTTCATCTGCATGCTTTAAAAAATAATACCACTTATCTTCAACCGTTTCTAATTGATCAAGCGTTTTAGTAAATTTAGGAAGTTCAACAAATGTAAATGAAAAATCTTTTAAATCATGCTCATGTGTTTTGTTATCAAGAACAACATGATCTGATTTATAATGTGTTTTTTTAGGGAAGACAACGTAATCTGTGATAGCTAAGAAAATGACTTTCTTAAGATCGTGATACTCTTTCCCTCTACCAACATGGGCACAATATGTCTTAGCTGCATAGTATTGAGCTCTTTTTTCGAACCCTTCCACTTTGGCAACCTGCATTTCAATAACATATTTAGAACCCGCTTGATCTTGCACAAGCACATCGACAATGCTCTCTTTACGAGCAGCAATTTCTGGGACTTGCGTTGTAGCTAGAAAGTCTAAAGAGATGATTTCTTCCTGCCCCTTCAGATGAAATACAGCATTCAGAAAGTCGATAGGCACACGTTTGTGTTTTTCAGATCCGAAAATCTTTTTAAAAGCTAAATCGTTTCTTGGATCTAGATATCTTGTAGACATAATGCAATACCTTCAACCAGAAGTTCAAGTCACTACAAATTAATCTAGCACGAATTTTCCCAAATGAAAAGAAGAAAATGCTCTACTCTAAAAAACGATCTCTAAATTTTTCAAAGACAGATGATGGAAGTGGCTTGCAAAACCACCCTCTACAAAACGCAATCAATCGATAGATGAGATCAACACCCGGAAAATAAGAGATCCATCTCACCCACTTCCATCCAAGCAATGAAAGAATACGACAAGCTGCCTTCCCTCTTAACCATTTTCTATTGTGAGGAGATTCTATTAAAACAAGTGTACTTGTGTCGCAATGATCGTGCAGAACTTTTTTAGCCGTAACACCTGTCAAAGGTGCAAACAAAAATTGCTTATGTGTGTCGCGTTGTAAAATCCACAGGACGATGTTTTGACATAGCCCACATCTATCATCAAAAAAAACAAGATGACTCACGAAAGGATAACCTCGGGAAGTTTTTTCTTAATGATATCAAACTCTTTAGCCAGTTCTAACACTTCATCTTCACTCAATTTGCCGCTATGAATTTTAGCTTTGATTGTTTCCCTTTCTTCCATCCAGTGTCTTTGTAAAATTTTACGAACCGTTTCTATCACACCCTCTTCTGCTTTTTGTAAATTAACTTTTCTTTGAACAATGTCTAAAAGAACACTCTGATCCTCTTCCTTATCTAAACCAGCAGAGAAACTCATAAAATCTATCACGGCTCCTTCTTCTTTCATGCACAATTCATAAAGACGTTTACAAATAGGATCGCGAAAATAATCAGATCGAATGTTTGCTCTGACAATCGTGCTGACCTTTGGCACACTTTGCCCTGCCAAGACAAGCCAGCGTAAAAGATCTGTCTCTAGAATTCTGTCTGGATCAATTAAAGACATAGATGCCTTCTCTGAACGCTTCATGGGCGTTGTATGTAAGACATCAACTCCAATTAAAGATTCTGGAATCCCCACAAGTGTCGCAAGCTTGCGCAAGCTCTCATGAACCATCACAGGTTGCTCCCACGTTTTAATCCTCTTTGTGATCATGTCGACAAGTTCATTTTTACCTGAAGGGGAATCCAAGTTAACCTTGTGTGATAGATGGGCCACTAAAAAAGTTAAATAATCTTGCGACTCTTCTAAAAGCTTAACAAAAGCCTCTGGTCCCTCCTCTTTCAAAAAAGAGTCTGGATCTTTCCCTTCCGGCATCAGTACAATTGTGACTTCAACTCCTTTTTTCTGAAAAATATCGCCTATCTTGACCATCGCTTCTTGCCCCGCTAGATCTCCATCCAAAGCCAAAAAGACATGATGGACACCCAAATTGCAGAGCTCTTGTGCATGACTCTCACCAAATGCCGTCCCCTGCCCTGCCACCGTGAAATTAAATCCCGCATAGATCAATCTTAAAGCATCGATCTGCCCCTCAACAATGATCGCCTGTCTCTCTTTAGCGATCCTCTTTCTAGAATAGCTAAGACCAAAGAGAACCTGAGATTTTTTAAAAAGAGGCGTCTCTGCTGTATTGATGTATTTACCCCCAAAAGTCTCCTCCTTGATCTTCCTGGCAGAAAAACCAATCACAGATCCTAGAGCATCCCTGATAGGAAACATCACTCTCTCAGAGAAAAAGTCTCGCTTTCTGCCACTTTCGGTTGCTAGAACAAGCCCTGCTTGCTCCAAAACTAAATCGGAAACCCCCTCCTCCCTCATCACATCCTGAAACAAATTTTTCACATTCGGGGCATAGCCAACCTCAAACAACCTAATAAACTCAAGATCAATACCACGACCATACAGATACTGCAGCGCCCTCTGCCCCTCTTCTGTATGCAAAAGAGAAAAATGGTAAAAAGACGAGGCCTTTTGCAGTGCCTCTTTCAAATCTGTCTTAGAAGGACCTGCCTTTCTAGCGCTCGCTTCTTCCTTTTCAAGATGCACTCCAAAACGATCAGCCAGATGCTCAATAGCATCGGTAAAATTCATCTTAAGATGCATCATCAAAAAAGCAATCGCATCCCCATGAGCTCCACACCCAAAGCAATGGTAGTGAGAATCCCCTTTCTGCATCATAAAAGAAGGCGTTTTCTCTTCATGAAAGGGACATAACGCTTTAAAAGATGACCCCACTCTCTTTAAATTTAAGTGAGACGACAGAACTTCTGCTAAATCAATCCTTTGTTTTAAAAGGTCCAAGCTCTCTTTTTTATATAGACTCATTGCCACTCATCCGGTTACCTTTTTTTTGAGAGTGATGCTTCTTATCTGCCAGCATCTTTTCCTTTGACCTTCTTGATCTTCGTCTTTTCTGCCTCTTGATCTTCTCCATTTTCTGTCTTCTTGCCGATTTAACACCCTCAAGCCTCTCTTCCAACTCCTCGCACAACTTCCGCCTTGCAAAAAAGCGATTCATATCTCGTGAGCGACCCTGCTGGCACTTCACCTCAATCCCCGTCGGCACATGCTTCAAATAGACACACGACGATGTCTTGTTAATCTTCTGCCCCCCACTTCCCGACCCCAGAATAAACTTCTCAACCAAGTCTTCCTCTCTAATCTCAAGCTTCTCCATTCTCTTCTGAAGACTTTCTTCTGTATATTTTTCAGCCATATCTTTCTTCTTAATTTTTCTCTCAATCTAACTGATAATCCCTTCCCTGTCTACTCCTACAGATATTTTTCATTTACATTTTTCACTTATGATATAATAATTGCCGCTTAAAGGAGCTTTTCATGAAATCTTTATGTGCTTTGTTTTTATCTATACAATTTTTATTGATGGGTTCTACTCAACCAGATCTCCCTGCTCCTTACAACGAAGTTGATCTGCTTCCATTCAATCCTCAAGGATGGTACTCTAACGCAAAATCTATGAAACAACTTATAACAACAAGTCATGCCAAAGTTGTTATCGAAGTAGGTTCTTGGTTTGGAGCTTCAACACGTCATATTGCTCAAACTCTTCCTGCAGACGGAATTGTCTATGCAGTGGATCCATGGACGGGATCTCCAGGGCAAATGAACTTTAATGATTTCGATATGCCAAATGTCTACAGACAGTTTCTTTCTAATGTAATTCATGCAAAATTAACTCACAAAATCATTCCTATCAAAATGCCTAGCGTTGAAGCTGCTAAAGTATTAGACGTTAAGCCTGATTTAATATATATCGATGGATATCACGATTTTGAGAATGTTTACAACGATCTAAAAGCTTGGTTTCCTTTTGTTAAAGGACATGGGATTCTTTGTGGTGATGATTACTACTACTACTGGGAAAACGGCTGGCCCGTTAAACAAGCCGTTGATTTATTTGCAAAAGAAAATAATCTTATAGTACATGATATGGGTTGGTTTTGGTATTATCAAGAAAAAGAGCTTGAGATTTCTTCTTCCTTTCAATAAAGGATTGATTTTTTCTAAAAATCATAGATAGTACGTTCTTCTCGTAACTCTTCCTTTTTCACCAACAAGCTATCTTATTCACATTTTTCAAGCATCTCTGTATATTCGAGATCTTTAGATATAGTGCTAGGCATGCTAAAGTTTTGTGCACAAAGACCCGAAGCTGCATTTACATTTATAACAAATGATTTATCATAAGTATTTTCTTTTCTTAGCCAACAACAATATGCGATTTTATTTTTTTTCATTAAATCAATTGTGAACCAATCCAAAGCTTCCAATTTTTCTTTAAATCCTGAGACCACAAAATGATTAAACTGTTCGATTAAAATTGAAGCTCCTTTTTTGCTTAAAATATAGGCATGCATACAAAATGTAGGTTCAGCTTTTATGGGAGCTCCTATATTCTCTATTGCATTTCCTACCATAATTAGATCCTTATTTGGTAAAGTTTTATTCCAATAATATTTGAAAAGATTTTTAAAATCTTGTATTGGAATTACATCATCTTCTAAAACGAATACATAATCTCTATCACCCTCTAAAATACTTTTCCATACCAATAAGTGAGAAGCAAAACATCCCTTACGTCCCGGACTCCCTTGAGTCAATCCCATTTCCTTAAAAAAATTGTCATCTATTAAAAATCCGTCTACGGCTGAAAACCTTTGAATGTTTGTAAAACCAGCTTGTAGCATCAAGTTCTGAGTGAATTCATAACGCTCTGGCTTCCTATCAAGAGAAATTACTATCGGACAATCCAAAATTTCTTCAGCTGTCATGCTTTTCTCGTAATCAATAGGTTGGTAATGATGACGTTTTCTAAAGGCTTCACAACTATCTGGATAAAAAAAAGAACAATAAAGACAAAATTTCAGAAAAACTAAACTTATTATACTCATATTTATCCTTGAAATTTCTTCTAATCTAGACGATAATATTTTATATGTCTACAGACCTTAAATTATCACCAATGATGCTTCAATGGCAAGAATGCAAGCAAAATGCCAAAGGAGCACTTCTCTTATTTCGTCTAGGAGATTTCTATGAAGCCTTCGAACAAGATGCGCTTATCCTCTCTAAAGAACTCGATCTTGTTTTAACCAAAAGGCAAGAAACACCGATGGCAGGCGTTCCTGCTCATGCGTGTGAAGGCTATCTTGACCGCCTTTTAGCTAAAGGCTACAAAGTTGCCATAGCAGAACAAATAGAAGATCCTAAATCAACAAAAGGCCTTGTTAAACGAGAAATCGTCCGAGTTGTAACACCAGGTACTGTCATTACCTCTACCCTTCTATCCGACAAATCTTCCAACTTTCTTGCTGCTTTAACTCAAGTTAACACCATTTTTGGTTTGGCCATCTTAGATGTCACAACAGCTGATTTTAGAGTCTTAGAATGTGAGACTGAAGCAGAACTGCTTGATGAATTCTCCCGCCTGCAAGTCAAAGAACTGCTAATCTCTCAAAAATGTGCAAAACACCTCTCTTCTCTTTTTGATAATGTCATTGACTGTCTTAAAGAAATACGAGATGAGTGGCACTTTGACCATAAAACAGCTACAGAAAAATTAACCTCTCACTTTCATGTTCATAGCCTCGATAGTTTTGGCTTAAAAGGGATGACAGCTGCTATCAATGCAGCAGGAGCTCTTCTCTCTTATGTCAAAGATGATTTAACCCTCTCTTTAGATCATATTAAAACCATTCATCTCAGAACTCTCAACTCTTACATGTCTCTTGATAGATCCACTCAAAAACACCTAGAACTCATAGAACCTCTTCATGACAAAGGCACAACATTGTTAGATATTCTAGATCAAACATTGACCCCTATGGGAGGACGTCTTTTGAAGGAATGGCTTTTACACCCTCTTCTGTCTGTCTCTGCCATTAATGCTCGTTATGATCAACTAGAAAAATTTTTGAATCATCCCCATCTCATGATAGAACTCTCACAAGTTTTCAAAGAGATTAGAGATCTCGAACGACTCATCATGCGCATTCAAACAGGATTTGCCTCTCCCAGAGATCTAGTAGGTTTACGTTACTCTTTAGAACCCCTTCCTAAAATTTCTGTCATTCTCTCTTTTTTAGATATGGGAGAGATTCCAGACCTGTCTTACGTAACTCTTAAAATTAAAGACGCTCTTGTCGAAGCACCCCCTTTACGTTTAAGTGACGGAGGTATTTTTAAACCTGGGTATCACTCTCAATTAGATGAACTTAGAGCCCTCAAATCAGATAGTCAAGCCTGGGTTCTTGCCTACCAAACAAAATTGCGAGAGATCACTCAAATCAAAACTCTCAAAGTTGGCTACACTCACGCTTTTGGTTATTACATCGAAGTCAGTCGTGGACAGTCAGACAAAATGCCCCTCGAACTTCAAAGGAAACAAACCCTCATCAATTCTGAGAGATTCACCTCTTCTGAACTCAAAGAGTTTGAACATAAAATTCTCAGTGCTGAAAGCCTCATCCTCTCTCTTGAAAACGAATTATTTATCTCTTTAAGAAAAGAAATTGCCTCTTATAGTGATACCATCTACAAAGTTGCCAAAACGATTGCCTCTATTGACTCTCTTCTTTCACTGGCAAAAGTTGCTAAAGAGAAAAACTATACACGTCCTTTCCTAGATGAAAGTGATCATTTCGCAATCACAGAAGGAAGACATCCTGTCATTGAAGCCTCTTTGCAAAAAGAGACCTTTATTCCCAATGATCTTCTCTTGGACGACCAAAAAAATCGCCTTCTCATCATCACAGGTCCTAACATGGCCGGCAAATCAACTTTCATTCGACAAGTAGCTCTTATTGCTATCATGGCTCAAATCGGATCATTTGTTCCCGCTACCAAAGTCTCTTTAGGCATTATCGATAAAGTTTTGACAAGAATTGGTGCCAGCGATGACCTCTCACGAAGACAATCGACCTTCATGGTCGAGATGACAGAAACAGCTCACATTCTCCATAATGCCACATCTAAATCTCTTGTAATTCTAGATGAGATCGGAAGAGGCACCAGCACCTATGATGGCATTGCTATCGCTTGGGCAGTTGCCGATTATTTACTCTCATCGAAAAAAACCAAAACCCTCTTTGCCACTCACTACTCAGAGCTGACTCAACTTGCCAATGAAAGACTTGGTGCTGTCAATTTTAACATTGCTGTCCACGAGTCGGATAAAGGCATCACGTTTCTTCATAAAATCGTTCCGGGAGGCACCGACAAAAGCTATGGCATTCATGTGGCAAAATTAGCAGGCCTTCCCTTCATCGTCATCAAACAAGCAGAAGCTATGCTCGTCAAATTACACCCTCCTGTCAAACAAAAAATCCCCTCACCTAAAAAAGAGCAGCAACTTGAACTCTTTTAAAGACGATTTAGAGAGATTTCCAACAGATAGTGGTGTCTATCTCATGAAAAATGCAGAAGGCACTGTCATTTATGTGGGTAAAGCCAAAAACTTAAAAAACAGAATCAAACAATACTTTTCTGCTGGAAGAGATGACAGAGCGATGATTCCTTTTCTCTTAGCAGAGATTTGCACCATTGACACTCTCATTGCCCCTAATGAAAAAGAAGCTCTTCTACTTGAAAATACCCTCATCAAAAAACATCAACCCAAATTCAACGCTCTTCTCAAAGATGATAAAACCTTTATTCACTTGATGATCAACCACAAACACCCCTGGCCTCGCATTCGCCTCATTAGGTTCAAAGGGAAACCCTCTAAAGATGCCCTCTACTTTGGACCTTACACCAATGCACTAGCAGCCCGTCACACCTTTGATCTCTTAGCTAAAATATTTCCCTTAAGACAATGCTCTGATGAAGAACTAAATAGAAGAAAAAGACCCTGTATTCTTTACTCCATTAAACGATGCATAGCACCTTGTGTTCATATGTGCACACAAAAAGAGTATGCTACCTATTTAGCAGGCGCTATCAATTTTTTAAAAGGTCACAACAAAAAAATTCTCTCAGAACTACAAGCCGCTATCGAACTCGCCTCAAAAAATCTAGAATTTGAAAAAGCAGCCTCTCTTCTGCAAACACTTCGTCAAATTGAGCATATCACAGATAAACAAGGACTTGTAGCAAGACCTATACGTGAAAATATAGATGTTTTTTCACTGTATAGACAAGGCAGTGATATCATGCTTGTGCAATTATTTTTCCGAGAGGGCCATCTTATAGGCTCAGAACACTACTCCTTTTCACAAGTGGCTCAAACAGATGCAGAACTCCTTTCATCTTTCCTATTACAGCTCTATCAACATCAAGCTCATAAACCAGATGAGATTCTTCTTCCCACTCCACTTCCTGAAGCTTCCTCTCTTTCTGACATTCTCTCTTGCCCTATCATTCACCCCAAAATAGGTCGCAAGAAGAAACTCGTAGAGCTGGCTTGTAAAAATGCTCACGCTCTTTTTGACAAAGAAAAAAATAAAATCGATCTCTCAGAGAAAATGCTCCTTGATCTACAAGATAAGTGCCATCTAAGTAGATACCCTCAACGAATTGAGTGCTTTGACATCTCCAACATCTCAGGACAAGATACAGTTGCCTCACTCATTGCCTTTACAAACGGTGAAAAAGATAAAAAACGCACCCGTCTTTTCAAAATTCGCAATCTTACAAAAAATGATGACTATGCCGCCATGCAGCAAGTCCTCTCAAGACGTCTCATCAAAGGCAAAGAAGAGAATGACCTTCCCGATCTTATTATCGTCGATGGAGGCAAAGGCCAGCTTACCATAGCTCTACAAGTTCTCAAAGAACTCGACATAGCTACCGTAGATCTCATCTCACTTGCCAAAGAAGATAGCAGACACGACAAAGGCATGACCAAAGAAAGAGTCTTTATTCCTCATCATATTGAACCCATCACCTTAGATGCTCATTCCCCGATTCTTTTTTTCCTTCAGAAAATCAGAGACGCTACTCACGCAAAAGCCATCTCTTTTCACAGATCTCAACGCTCTAAGCGCACTCTTTCAAGCTCTCTTGACTCCATCTCAGGTATCGGTCCCATTAAGAAAAAGCGTCTTCTACAACATTTTGGCAGCCCTGCTAAAATCAAATCTGCTTCAGTTCAAGAACTTCTGCAGGTGAAAGGTATCACTCAAAAAGATATCGATCGCATTAAGTCACATCATTAAGTTTTACCACTACTTATCAGTTATCTTTCCTTTGGCCATGTCATTGCTTTTGCTCTAAAGAAACTGTTCCGATAAGGTGCTTTAGTACTCGCATCAGGAAAGGCTATAAAATCACAATGTTGTATTCTCTCTACGGAATATCCAAGCTCATTTAAATAGGCGATAACTGCTTTATAGTGTTCTCTATATGCTCCTTGACACGTATTAAGATCCACTCCTCCCAAAATTTCTAAGATAATAACCGGCTTATTTCTGATAAGTGTTTCTCTAGCTCCTCGTAAAAGATTCAATTCGTAACTTTCTACATCCATTTTGATGAAAGAAACATCCGAAAGATTAAGACTGTCAAGTGTGATCATATAAACTGGATCTCCACCCTTTCCTATTGCCGTTCCTCCTTCATTATTAACGGTTGCCTTGCTCATCTCTATAGATTTCTCACAATCTCCTACAGCATTACGCAATACAATTGTATTATGAGAACAGTCATTAAGAGCTAAGTTGTGAAGAAGTTCTCTAAAAATCTTTTTTTGTGGCTCAAAAGCAATAACAAGCCCCTTAGGACCTACCGCTTGCGACATTTTGACCGTATGTGTCCCTATATGCGCACCTATATCTAGAGCTATAGTCCCAGGTTTAATAAATCTTTCTATTAATTTTGCAATTCCTGATTCCCAAGGAAGACCTCTATAAAGACATCCCTTAATAACATCCGCCGTATCGTCAACATAGAATGTGCCCGAATCTTGGACATGGCAAATCTCATAGTCATGATAAGGGAAATTAGATAAAAACAAGTTAAGCTCTTTATCTTCTTTTGTCTGGTTAGCTCGGAAAATTAATTCAGCTGAAGGCTCCACTGCAAAAGCAGAAATAAAGCAAAAGCAAAAAATAAGAAATTTCATAGACACTCCTATAAACATAATTTGCTGAGTTTACCAATTTAAGCATTTAATTCAATCCTAATATCTTTAAAATTTTTGATTCAGAGCATGAACTTATAGCGCTTTTTATTATCCTCTGAATGTTTCAACAGATTCTACAAGCACAAATTTATCGACATGATTATAGATCTCATGCAATCTTATATCTAAGATATCTAATTCGTTAAAAAACAAAAAAGAATCATAAAATTGGGCATGTCCAGGAATGATGAAAATGAGAAAAATTAAAGAAATTAACCATTGCATAAAAACTCCACCTTATGGGGATATACGTTCGTTAAAAAATAGGGTTTCATTTTTTGTCATCATTTGTTTTGGCATTATTTCAATTTTTGGGTTTAACCATAAGAAAAAAATAGCTCTTCAGGAAATAGCTCATAGAAAACAGTTTTTTCAGCAAATAATTAATCAAAATACTTTTCCAGATTGGATGCTTGCTCAGGTTGAAGCAGATCTAAGTTATTTTAAAAAACACAGCTTATCCAAACAGATCATAGATGCAGCTGTCGACAATTATTTAAAATCCAGCTTAGGAAGGAATAACACCTTGCACCTGGCAAGATGCCACATTCAAAACGGCAAAATTTCTATTCAAGATTTACATCCTCCAATACAAACCGCATCTCGTTTATCCACTATTCTTCAAGCCTTCTCAAGGCTTATGTATTTAACTCCTATACCTGATACCGATTTTATTATTTGTGTAGGAGATTCACTAGCTCCAGAAGCTAGTTTATTTTTTTATCACATACCTATCCTGACTTTTGCAAAACATACTCAAGATACACTCTCTGTTTTAATTCCCGATTGTGAAGCTTTATCTGAAAGTGTTTATGAAAAAGTTTTAGCAGATACAACTAATGCTCGTATTAGTTTTCCTTGGCACACTAAAGAAACAAAAGCCTTTTGGAGAGGCGCTACAACAGGAAGTGATTTATCAGGTAATATTGGTTTAAACTCTCATAATTATCGAGAATTCCCTCGAATTAAACTCGTAGAATTATCTTCGAAATATCCTCATTTAATTGATGCAAAACTCTCTATTCTTGCTCAAGTTGACGACCCCAGAGTTTATGAGCTTCTAACCCCTTATGTTGGGCACTCTGTTCCGGTGCTCGATCACTTGAAATATAAGTATCAGCTTCTCATTGATGGCAATACATGCACCTACTCAAGAGCCTATTGGCAACTTTTTTCTGATTGTCTTATTTTCAAACAGACATCGCCTCATATCCAATGGTATTATAACTGCTTGCAACCTTATGTTCATTATATTCCAATAGCGCATGATCTCAGCGATCTAGTAGAAAAAATAGAATGGGCCAAAGAGCATGACATAGATATGCAAAAAATTGCAGCTAATGCTAATGCTTTTGCTCAACAAAATTTAACGAAAGATCAGCTCTATCTTTATCTCTATCTTTTTTTGAGTAAATATTCAGACTTATTTCAGAGGTAGTTCCTAATAAACGATGAAATTTCTCACACAACTCTTTAGAGTCAGTAAACAAGCAATCGGGAGTGATTTTATTGACCTCTCCTAAGACAATTTTTTTAGGATTAATAAGACCTAAATAAATTGGTTTTAGCCTATCGTAGGTATATTGCTTAACCCATAATCTAGCAGCTTCTCTTTGCTGAAGATAGTGATCATAATTTTCATAAACATCTCTTAAAGCTTTGACCACATCTTCTACGTGACAATCGTAAAAATTACCGTAATAATTCTTAAATAGAGGATAAAAGGCAGGAATTGGATTTAAAGAAGGCACTGCATAACCTAGATTACTCTTGCAAATGGTAACTTGCCCTGTAGTATTGGTTATAATTGCAGGAATCCCTAATGCCATCGCCTCTCTTGGCTGAATAGAAAATCCTTCTCCTGAAGATAGACTGACGTAACAATCGACTTCTTGGAATGTTTTTAAATAGAGATCTGGCTGCATACGCATTTCTGTAAATTCTATGTTAGTTGCCCCTAGCTTATAGAGTTCATTTTTTATAGATTGACTGTATTCAGGTTCGCTATACCTCCCATTTATTCTTAATTTAACATTGGGAGAGTTTCCAAAAGCAACATGAAAGGCTTGTATTAATTTGAGTTGGTTTTTTCTTGGATAAGTTGCGCTTAGGTTTGCAAATACAAAAGGCTTATTCGGTTTTTCTTTTAATGGCAAATTCAAGAATTTGTCCAAATTAAGCCCTAAAGGCAGCTCGAAAATAGGAATAGTCACGCCACTATTTTTATAGACATCTACTAAAAACTTGTCTGGAACAGCAACGGCATCAAAATAATGGTTTAAGGCTAAAACCCATTCAGAAGGTATGCGCGTTGACTCAAACATAGAATAAGCTATACGAATACTCTCTCTATTTTTAAGACCTGTTAAGCTTATTTTAAAATCTAAACCATCTAATCCCAAATAGTCTTCATATAAAATAACTTTTCCTAAAGGAAGTTTTTGATTCTTAAGAATAGAATATAGGCTCTCTGAAATTCCTTCTTTGGGAATATTTTTATCTGTAGGTTTAAAGCCAATAGTGATGTCATCTTTCAAACAGTCGATGAGTTCTGCTGCTTGCCTTCCAATCCCGTCTGCCATACAGACCAAGCCTATAACCGTTAAATGCGGTTGCTTGACTTTTTTGCACGATTTAATCTTAAATACCAGGCAGGTAGAAACAATAACTATTAAAATAGCCGTCAAGATCAAGCATTTTCTAAATTTATTCACCATCTAACTCTCCGAATAGTAGGAAAGAGAAAGATAAAACGTTATTTGACAAAAGTCAAGCTTGCATATTTTTTATGCTTTCATTAATTTAATGAGCACTTCAAGGAGCTGTTTAAGTGGTTTTTTTTAAAAAAAACAAATTTATTGTCTTAATAACACTTACCCTAGTTGTCATAACCATCTCTTTTAATGATAGAATAACTCAAAAATGGGCAAAAATTGCAAAAAAGCGGGCAAAAATTGCAGAAAAACAGATTACAACTGTCTTAAAAAATCGCATATCCGATTATGATGATAAACGCTTTGTGACTTTTAAATACGTACTTGAATTGATGCAAAAAAGGCACGTAAAAACAATTGTAGAAACAGGCACAGCTAGAAAAGGAGAATGTGAATGCCGAGGTGATGGATGTTCGACACCCATTTGGGGACAATGGGCTCAACAAACCAAAGCATTTGTTTATAGTGTAGATATTGATCCTAAAGCTATTCAAGATTCATCTACAGCTTGCCAAGCTTATCTTAATCGAATGAAATTTATCACCTCTGATTCAATAGATTTTTTAAGAAATTTTAAAAAACCCATCGATTTTCTCTATCTAGATAGTTATGATTTTGATTATTCTAATCCAGCTCCATCTCAAGAACATCATTTGAAAGAAATTATAGCAGCTTACCCTCGTTTACATAGAAAAAGCATTGTGATGATTGATGATTGTGATCTTCCCTTGGGAGGAAAAGGCAAACTAGCCATTCAATATCTCTTAGACAAAGGATGGAAAGTCGTTATATCTGAATATCAAGTGATTTTAATTTATGAATAAGAATAAAAAAATTTTCCTTGCAATTTCTATTTTAGTGGCAATTATTTCTTTATATGTTTTTCAAACATCTAGAAAACCGAAACAACCTCACCTAACAGTGGTGGGAGCTGTATTCATGACAGATGGGATTGGAAGGCAAGCTGCTGAACTCATTGACTCTTTAAAAAATGACATCACGATTGGGTTTAAATCAACTCGTCCAATAGTTAAAGAAAGTATTCCAAAAGGAATACACAAAATCCTCAAGAATAAAAATAACCCAATGGGAAAAGTCATTATCTATGAGGATTGCTTGGGAACTGATGGACTCTATTTTCAAGGAGCTATTAAAGGCTTTAAAGGGCCAGATAACATTCGCATCGCCTACTCTATGTTTGAAGCTAGCCTTATACCATCTGAATGGGTTTTAGCCTTAAATCATTACTTTGATGCCGTGGCAGTTCCAGACAAGTTTTTAATAGATGTCTATAAAAATAGTGGTGTGACTATCCCTATTTTTGAACTACCTTTAGGTCTTCATTTAGAGCAATTCCTTAATGCACCCTTAAAAGCAAAACCAAATAAACCTTTTGTATTTGCCAATTTGAGCGCCGCCGCGCCAAGAAAAAATCAACTCAAATTGATACAAGCTTTTTATAAAATTTTTGGAAACTCTCCAGATGTTAAATTAATCATTAATAGCAGATACAGTGAACCCTTATGTAGCCAAGCCATAAAAAACGAACTCCGCAAATTAAAAGCTACAAATATCGAATTTACAGAAATGCGCTTGGAACAAAATCTGTATTTCAAGATTTTTCAAGAAGTCGACTGTTATGTCAGCCTCTCTTCAGGAGAAGGATTCTCTATTCAGCCACGGGAAGCTATGGCTTTAGGCATTCCTGTGATTGTGACTGATAATACGGCTCAAACTACTATATGTAACAGTCATATCGGTTATGCAGTACCTTCTTTAAACCCCATCCCTGCTTTTTATTCTGAGTTTAAAAATTATTACGGTAATTTTTACGATTGCCAAGCAGAAGATGTGGAGAAAGCCTTGAGAGATGTTTATGAAAATTATGATCACTACCTTCAGCAAAGAGAAACTGCCAGATCATGGGTTAAGCAATATTCCTATGATAGGCTAAAACCGCTTTATTTAGGACTTATCAATCCCAAGAGAGTTGTCTTGGGAGATGTCAATAAAATTACTCCAGACTGTTTGTTTACAAGTTCTGAAGAGTTGTGTCACAAGTTTCACCAGCTTCTAGCAACTCCTTATGAAAATAAAAAGCCGTAAAAGACAAAAAAGTACAGGAATCGATTGATCAAGCAAGTTTTGCTAATTACTATTTTAGCTCTAGCATTAGGGTGGTATTTATTTGAGCATAAACAAAAACCTCTTCATTCTCTTGAGAAAAAGCTCAATTCTTATCAATCTGATATCATTATCTTCTCTTTTGATGGGCCCACTCAACTTTATGCTCTTTTAGAATCAATGCACAAATATATTGAAAATATAGGCCAGATTGCCGTCGTTTATAGATCATCTCTGCCCGATTTTTCTTTAGGCTATGAAAAAATTAAAAGCAAGTTCTCACAAGTGAAATTCCTAGAGCAAGGGAAAGAGCCTAAAAAAGATTTTAAACAGCTGGTGTTAAAAGCCTTGAATGATAGTTTGGCAGATCATATTGCTTTTGTTGTGGATGATGTGATTGTCAAAGACACCGTCGATTTAAAAACATGCATTCAAGCTATGGAAGAGATAGGTGCTTATGGTTTTTATCTGCGACTAGGCAAGCATATTGATTACTGTTACATGCAAGATAAACCTCAGAAGACTCCTCTCCTAACAGATAGAGGAGGTATTTTCTCTTGGCAGTTTGGATTGAGTGAGGGTGATTGGAATTATCCTAATAACGTAGACTTTACTATTTATAGGAAAGAAGAGGTCGTTAAAAGATTGAGAAAACTTGATTTTTATAATCCTAAGACTCTAGAAAGCCTCTGGGCAGAAAAAGGCAATACAAAAAATAAAATAGGACTTTGTTTTCAAAATTCTAAAATAGTCAATATCCCTCTTAATTTAGTTGAGCCTTCTTCTAATCGATCGATGAATAGCTATTCTAAACAAGAACTACTCACACAATTTTTAGCAGGATTTAAGATTGATATTGCTCCTTTTCATCAAATTGAGAATAATTCGGCTCACATGGAGTATGAGATTACTTTTATAGGAAACGATAATGATTAAAGCCTTATCTTTTAAACAGCTTTTTTTTATCTTTCTTGCTGTAGTCACTTTACTTTCTTTGGGCCTAACCGCAACATCACAATTCCCTCAAAAAACAGCCATATGTTGGATTTCAAAAACCTTAAGAAAAATAAGCTCAAAAAAAGTTGCCAGCTATTGGTTTAGTCTAGTAGACACCTATGGATTAACTAAAGTCATCTACAAATTAGAAAAAGCCCCAATTGATGTCATTATCCCCTGTACCTCTAAAGATAAGCTCACTTTAGACCTCTGTATTGAAGGGATTCGCAAAAATGGGATAAATGTTAGGCGTATCATTGTTGTTTCATCTGAACCTCTTACAGATCAAGCTGAATGGTTTGATGAAAATAAATTCTCATTCACAAAATATGACATTGCTTTAGAAATCTTGAAAGACGAGAAGAAAGCCAGAAATTTACTCGCAACAAATTCCCGAATTGGTTGGATTTATCAGCAGTTTTTAAAGCTTTATGCTCCTTTTGTTATCCCTAATATTTCTTCCAATGTACTTATACTGGATGCCGATACGATTTTTTTAAAGCCTGTAGAATTTATAGGCTCTTCAGGAGAAGGCCTGTATAATCCTGGCACTGAATTTCACCAGCCTTATTTTAAGCATGCTTCAGAACTCATTCCTGGTTTTAGAAAAGTCTTTAAAGAATATTCAGGAATTTCTCATCATATGCTGTTTCAAAAAAGCGTCTTGCAAGATCTTATGCAAGAAATTAAGCTTTACCAGCATATAGAGCCTTGGAAAGCTTTCTGTCGTTATATTGACCATAAGCACCTACCTTTTTCTTGTTTATCTGAATATGAGATCTATTTTAACTTTGCTTTTATGCGTACATCACAAATGAAAATACGTCCCTTAAAATGGGCAAATATCAGCTCTTTAGATGAGATTGTAAAGTATCAAGAAGAGGAATACGATTACGTCTCCTGCCATGATTATTTACGTGTTATACCAGCCTCGGTTGAAAAATAGCCTTTTGGACGGTGCCAAAACCTCGGGGTTTGAAGATTTTTCCGAGG
>CAYUZN010000017.1:0-25059 GCA_964449295.1 uncultured bacterium
TGAGAAAGATAAATTTTATTCGGGAAAAGATGAAGATGCCCCCCTATATGATTGAGAATCTCTTTGAGTTTTTGGATGAGCCTTTTATGAGCCTCTTGATTATTGGGCGTGTATGACAAGACTATGTTTCCTTGTTCATTTAAACTGACACGATTGTTGGGGTCGGGAAGATCTTCTGTTGTCAGCCACCATCCGATAGAGTGCTTTGCCAAATAATCGAGTGCAATGCCAGGTGTGAAAAAAGGAGCTCCTTCTTCTAACATCTCTTTTTTGACATTTCCTAGAAGTTGAATATGCCCTAGAGGAAAATCAAAATCAGGCGCTTTAAAATAAAAGTCGTTAATGGCCATCGTCTTTTCATACTTGGTAGGATTGGGTGTTGTTGAGACAGAAATCATCACCGAGTTGTGATGAAACATGTAATTTCTTCCCACTTGTCCTGAGCCATTAGCAATGTTAGAACGTAAAAAAAGAGCAGCTGAGTTAATCGCACCGCATGACACAACAAAAAGATCGGCTTCATACCGTTTAATCCCTTCTTTATCTTCCACTTCAACTTCTTTAATCGCTTTTCCACTTGAAATAAGTCTTAAAGCTTTTGTGTTAGTCAAGAGTGTCACATTTTTATGCTTTAAAGCAGGCAAAATACACGTGATATGAGTGTCTGCTTTAGCATCGACAAGGCACGGAAAGCCATCACACGTATCACACCGAATACAGGGGCTATTTGCTGGCGACTTTTCATTGAGTAGAAGTCCTAATGGCAAATGAAAAGGATTTAAGTTAAGCTCTTTGATTTTGTCTGCGAGCTTTTGAATATAAGGCTCATGACTGATAGGATCAAAAGGATACGGGGCTCTTTCAGGAGGCTCTGTTGGATCTTCCCCCCTTTGCCCGTGTACCGAATACAATTTTTCTGCAGCTAAATAATAGGGTTGAAAATCGTCATAAGAGAGAGGCCACGCCGGTGAAACTCCTCCATGATGCTGAATTTGTCCAAAATCTTCTTTGCGTAAACGAAGAAGGGCAGCTCCATACATCTTTGTATTCCCACCCACATAGTAGTTCATACCGGGGATAAAAGCTTTCCCTTCTTTGTCATACCAAGGCTCTTTTGCGTGGTATCTGTTTTTGACAAAAACGGCACCCGGATCCCAGTTCTCTTTCTCTCTTTTTAAAAAGTCTCCCCTTTCAATGATGAGAATCTTTTTGCCAGTAGGAGCCAGCGCATGAGCTAAAGTTCCTCCCCCCGCTCCACTTCCAATAATGATGATGTCGTACTTCATGGCTTGCTCCATTCAATAATCACTTTGATTTCATCAGGAGTATGTTGTGTGAGCGCTTTCTGAAAATCTTTGTAAGAAAATGTCTGCGTGATGAATTTTTGAATCACTCCCGGCCATTTCTGACTGCCTGCCTGTAAATCAACAAGGGCTTGTTCAAAATTGTGAATATCTTCATTCACACTTCCGAGCATCACCTGATTTTTGAGAACAAGCTTGCGCATCAATTCAGCACCATCAATGTCGATTAATCTCTGCTCTCCTGGCACCCCTGTCAGCACAAAAATACCATTAATGCCGAGGAGATCGAGAAGATCAAAATCAAGTTTAGCAATGCCTGCCGCATCGAATATCACATCGATGGCAGGGTGCTCTTTTTGAAATTTGACAGGATCGAGCTCTTTGTCGTTGATATAGGATCCTCCAATAGCTGTTAATAAGCGCGCTCTCGGACTTGTACCAGCCACAATATCAAGGCCAAAGACGGTAGCGCCTCGGAGTCTTAAGACCATAGCTGCCAAAAGGCCTATGGGCCCTAAGCCCGCAACAAGCGCTGTTTTCCCCTGAAGCCAGCTCTCTTGCTTCCCCTTCAAATACGGCAAACGTGTTGTTTGAATTAAGCCCGCTTCTTCTATCGCCTTTTCAATGACAGTTGTCGGCTCTGTAAGAACGGCAATATCGACAATCGAAGGAGGCACTTTCACAATATACTCTTCGTCATCGACTACAAATTCTGAATGAAAACCATGCCGTCCTTTGATCCCACGCTCTGTGTAATTGCCGCTTAAGCACATATCTGATCGAAATAGCTTACAGGCAGCACAGGCATTGCACCCTCTACGAACCGTGATGACAACATAATCCCCCACTTTCACCTTTGTCACTTTTTTCCCGACTTCCACAACCTGAGAGAGCATTTCATGCCCAATAATTAACTCTTTTTCTCCCTGGGGGGCATCAGCTCTTCCTCCAGCTGCCTCTTCCCTGTCAGTACCACAGATCCCAACTCTCAAGACTTTGACTTTAACCTGTGTCTCTTTTTGAAGTACGGGCTCTTGCCACTCCGCCAATCGCAAATTCTTTGTCCCTGGCTGAAGCACGATTGCTTTCATTAAAACTCCTTTACGCTATTAAATTTTTTTTATATGAATAGGTATATTTAATCAAAAAAAATTCACATGCCTTCAGAAGAAAAAAAGCGTCTTTTGTTACCTGATTGGAAAAAATGGGGCCCCTATGTCTCAGAAAGAGCTTGGGGAACCGTCAGAGAAGATTACAGCCCAGATGGCCACGCTTGGAATTATCTGACACATGATATGGCAAGATCAAAAGCCTACAGGTGGAGTGAAGATGGCCTTGCTGCTATCTGCGATCTGATGCAAACCCTTGTCTTTTCTTTCGCTTTATGGAACGGCAAAGATCCTATCTTGAAAGAAAGACTATTCGGCCTTAACCCTTTTGAAGGCAATCACGGAGAAGATGTCAAAGAGTACTATTTCTACCTCGATTCGACTCCGACTCACTCTTACATGAAATTCCTCTACAAATACCCGCAAGCTGCTTTTCCTTATGAGAAACTCGTGAGTGAAAATAAAAAACGATCAACTCTTGACAGAGAGTATGAACTTCTCGACACAGGCGTCTTTCAAGAAAACAAATACTTCGACGTCTTTGTCGAGTATGCCAAACAAGATCCCACAGATATATGTATCCGTGTTGAAATTTTCAACAGGGGCCCAGAGAGCGCCTCACTCCATTTACTGCCCCAGCTATTTTTTCGCAATCGCTTATCAAGCACTATGCCAAAAATCACAGTAGGTCCTTCTACTAACTCTTTATGTGCAGATCCAAGTAAACTATCTCCTTTTGAGGGCATCTCTTACGAGTATGAACAAGACGCGATGTTTCTCTATGGAGATGCTAGCTGCAAACTTCTCTTTACCAATAATGAAACCAATAATGAGTCTCTCTATCAAACAAAAAACACAACGCCCTATACCAAAGATGCTTTTCATAGACACCTCATTCACAAAGAAGATTGCTTAAACCCTGAGAAAACAGGCACAAAAGCAGCCCTTCATTATGAAGTCACCATCCCCAGTGGCAAGTCACACGTATTTTTCTTTAGACTCTCCTCTCAAAAGATGGAAGATCCTTTAAAAGATGTAGATTCCATCATACAGACAAAACAAAAAGAGGCAGATGACTTTTACCGAGAGATTCAACCATCTCATCTCTCTGAAGAGGATAAGCAAATTCAAAGGCAAGCGTTTGCGGGAATGCTGTGGAGTAAGCAATTCTATCACTACATCGTTGAAAAATGGTTTGAGGGCGATAATCCAAAAAGCCCTCCGCCATCTAGTCGTGAAGAGATTCGCAACTTCCATTGGCGCCATCTTTTGGCTAAATCAATTATCTCGATGCCTGACAAATGGGAATACCCTTGGTTTGCCTCCTGGGATTTAGCTTTTCACACCATTGCCCTTGCCTATGTCGATATCCAATTTGCTAAAGAGCAATTAGCCCTTCTTTTAACCCCAAAATACCAACATCCCAATGGACAAATCCCAGCTTACGAATGGTGCTTTTCCGATTTAAATCCTCCCGTTCAAGCCTGGGCACTTCTTCATCTTTACCAGATCGATCACGAACAAGACCACGATTTTCTAGAGAGCTGTTTTTTAAGCCTTATCCGCAATTTCAACTGGTGGGTTAATAAAGTGGATAAAGAAGGCAATAACGTCTTCGAAGGGGGATTTTTAGGACTCGATAATATCTCTGTCATCGATCGCAGTAAACCTCTGGCTGATGGCGGACAATTTGAAGAATCAGATGGCACAGGATGGATGGCCTTCTTTGCTCTCATGATGACACGCATTGCACTTAAATTAGCTAAAAATAAGCCTCTTTTTGAAAAGCAAGCGATGGTCTACTTTAAACATTTTGTCTACATTGCAGATGCGATGCAAAATTCAAAATCGCGCTCTGTAGACATGTGGGACGAAGACGATGGCTTTTTCTACGATGTCATCTCCTATCCCAATGGATCTCATACAAATCTTAAAATTCGCTCTTTTGTCGGTATCATCCCTCTCTACTCTTTTGATTTTTACGATGACACAGAGCTTGCTCAATTCAAGACATTTTATAGTGAATTTCTCTTGTTCATCAAAGAGCGTCCCGATCTGTGTCAAAGATGTGTGATCCCTTTCAATCAAAATGGCAAAACGCGCTACCTTTTCTCTCTCATGGACTTTCATCAGATCAAAAAAACCTTCACAAGACTGTGGGATCCTCAGGAATTTCTCTCAAATTACGGTCTTCGTAGTTTATCTAAATATCACGAAAAAAATCCCTTCCTCTTTGAAAACACAAGCGTTCACTATGAACCAGGAGAATCAACAGAGCGTATTAAGGGAGGCAACTCCAACTGGCGCGGCCCCATCTGGATACCCACTAATTTTCTTCTCTTTACTTCTTTAGAAAAACTTCACCAAGCCCTCGGTGATACAGCTGAGATCGATGGACAAACATTTTCCCTTAAAGACCTCACGTTTAATCTTAGAAATCAACTCATCGATCTCTTCAGACAAGATGAGACTAAAAAACGCCCTGTTCATGGAGATTACGACATTTTCCAGCAAGATCCCCACTGGAAAAACCTCATTCTTTTCTATGAGCATTACCATGGAGATACAGGACGAGGACTTGGCGCCTCCCACCAAACAGGCTGGAGTGGTCTTATCGCTGCTCTAATTGGGTATAAGTGATACATAAGTCGTTGATATTCAACAAAAATAAAAATTTTTTGGGCCAGATAGCCTGTTTTTTTGACCTATCTGGCCGAAAAATAGTTGATTTTTCGGGCCAGATAGGCTATATTTTCTTTATATTTGGCCTTCAAACAGCAAGCGATATTAATTCATACGTCCTTTCCAAGTGTTTTTGTTGCAGCTTTTTTTGCACGTGATTTTTCTTTTTTAAGATTGCCTACTGTTTTCCATTCACTTTTTTCAAAAGAAGATAAAAGCTCACTTTCATCCAGATCGAACATTTTCTGTGTAGATTGTTTATTTTTTTCATGCTTTTCCATCAATATATTTTCTTAATGACACATATAAATTGCAAGCTTTTCATCAACAATCTAATTTGCATACACCTTCTAATACTAATTGTTAATATTGATTAATAAATAGAAATAAAATAGATAGAATTTAAAATAGTAACATATGTTATATTTATTTTATTTAATATTTATCATGTTTCTTTCTTCTTGTTCTGTGACATCTTTAAAAGATTTGAAAACAGATAACATGATGTCGACACCCTCTTTAGAAAAAACAGCTCACAAAAGTTTGGAGAGCTCATTTTTCTCAAAAGGTGAGTGGCCAGAGGAAGAGTGGTGGACAATTTTTCAGTCAGAGCAATTATCTCACTATATTCAAGAGGCTTTAAGTCACAACCCTTCGATTCAGGGCCTAGAGCAGAAAATTGCGCTTGCAAAACAAGAGGCAGCCGTTGCTAGATCAAAACTTTTCCCGTTAGTTTTCTTTGATGCAGAAGACACCTGGCTTTATTTAAGTCATAATGGTCTTTACAAAGCGTTTAACCCCAACCTCGATGTCAATGCTAAACTCATTGATTTAACACTTGCATTTACCTATGAATTTGACTTCTGGGGAAAATATCGCAATCTATTTCAAGCAGCTCTAGGAAGGCAAAAAACAGAAGAAGCAGAATTAGCACAAGTTGCTCTCATCACATCAACAGCTGTTGCACAAGCCTATTTTGCTCTTAAAACAAATCTACTTAAAGGATCTCTCTATCAAGAGCTTTATGACGTGCGCCAGAAAAAACTCCAATTAGAAACTCTCCTGCAAACCAAATCTCTTTTTTCTAATCTAGATCCGATTCCAACCGCAGAAAATGTCTTAGAAGCACAAAAACTACTCTCATCCATCGAAAAAGAAATTGCCACAGATAAACATTTACTCAACATTTTAATGGGAAGAGGCCCCGAGACCACTCTAGACGTCACTCAAGAGATACCGCCTTTCTCTCAGGCTTTAATGATTCCAGAGACGATTTCTTTAGATTTAATCGCACGAAGGCCTGATCTCATGGCACAGATTTGGAGACTCGAGTCTCTGGCACATGAAGTCGGTGCTGCTAAAGCAGACTTCTTCCCTAACATCAACTTAGCAGCTCTTTTCGGCCTTGAAACAACAATTCCCCACCTTCTTTTCAAGAATAACAGTATTACATCACAGATCACACCGGCTCTCCATCTTCCTATTTTCACAGCAGGGGCAATTAGAGCCAATATCAAGGCGAAAAAAGCTACGTTTGAAAAAGCCATTGCCGATTACAACGCTCTTATCCTACAGAGCACGCAAGAGATTGCCGACATGCTGGTGCTCACTCAATCGATTTTTGAGCAGAAAAATTATCAAAATAAGATCGTCATGGATGCTCAAAAGCTCTACGATTTGAATCTGCTCTGCTTAAGACAAGGACTCTATGATCAACTGAGCGTCTACACGGCTCAAGAGAAATGGATTGAAAAAGAGTTAGAGAATGTCTCTCTTCTCTATAGTCAATATCTTGCCTCTATCAAATTGATCAAAGTGCTCGGTGGTGGCTATCACTCCCATTACACTCCAAAAAAAGAGGGCTCTTCATGACAGAAGTTCCCTCTCCAAAAAGAACGAAAATAGCTCTTATTTACTGGGGTATTTGTCTATTTCTTGTCATAGCAGGATTTTTCTATTGGCTGTTGTTTTGGCGCTTTACAGAGTATACCGATGATGCCTATGTCGAAGGCAACCAAGTCTACATCACACCTCTCCATGCCGGCTTTGTCAAGGCCATCCACACCGATGATACGTATTTAGCTCGTAAAGGGCAGCTACTCATTGAACTCGATGAAACAGATGCCCTCATCGCTCTCAATGATGCCAAACAAAAACTTGCGCAAGCCGTCCGCGATGTCTGTCAAGTCTTCCACCAAGCCTTTGTCTACCAAGCAGAGATGGAAGTCAAACGAGCTGAACTCATTAAAGCTATTCAAGACTACCAACATAGAGAAGGGGTGATTAAAGAAGGGGGTGTGTCTGTTGAAAATTTTGAACATGCCATCGCTGCTTTAAGAAGCAATTTCTTTTCTATGTTGATGGTTCAATTTCTCTATGAAAAAACCCTCTCTATGATCCAAGGAACATCGCTCAAAAATCATCCTCTTATTTTAGCTGCGACAACTAAGCTGCGCGATGCGTGGGTTTACCTGCACCGTTGCAAAATCTACTCTCCTGTCGAAGGACTTGTCGCTCAAAGAAAAATTCAAGTAGGGATGTGGATTGATTCGGGAAAACCCCTGATGAGCGTCATTCCGCTAGGTCAGATTTGGGTCAATGCTAACTTTAAAGAAACACAACTTAAGTTCATGAAGATTGGACAAAATGTTAGAATGACCTCTGATCTTTACGGAAGAGATGTCGTATTTCATGGCAGAATCTTAGGTCTTCCTGGAGCTGCTGGCAATGCTTTCTCTCTTCTTCCTCCACAAAATCTCTCAGGAAACTGGATTAAAATTGTGCAAAGACTGCCCGTCAGAGTCAGCCTGAATCCAGAAGAATGCGAACACTACCCTCTTCGTATAGGACTTTCTATGAAAGCAACCGTTGATCTGCATGATCAGCACGGTCTTTTAGTTCCCGTATCGACACAAGGATCCCCTCACTACGACACGTCTATCTTTCAGACCGAAGAAAAAGGAGATGAGGCTTTGATTGACCGTATCATCCTAGATAACGTCGATCCAAAACTCACTTCCTATATTGATAAACCCATTCAATTTGATGTAAGGCCACCCTCGTCATGGAAAGATCTTTTTCCTTAATACTCTCTCTTCTTTTTTCGATTGCCATCGTCATCTTTAATTTAAGCGTGGCCATCACAACTCCTACTTATATAGTCTCTGATCTCGGAGGTGGACTTGACATCTCTTTTTATGACTTCTCTTTTTTTGCCATAGGAAATGTGGTCGGATTTCCTCTAGCAAAGCTCTTCAGACATAAAACATACCGCTATCTTCTTGCGACTCTTTTTTTATTCCTCTTGCTTTCCATCCTGTGTGCCACAGCTCCCACTTATCCTGTTTTTTTGATATGTCGCTTCTTTCAAGGCTTTTGCGCGGGACCTTTTATCCCTATTCAACAAGAGCTATGCTCTTTGTGTCTTACAGAAAAACAAAAAAGTTTCTGCTCTAAGATCTCTTCTTTAATTTTTACATTAGGACCTATTTTAGGATCTTGCATAGGAGCTTGGATAGCTTATGAATCCCATTGGCGCTGGATGTTCTTGTTAAATATCCCTCTTGTCCTAGCTCTTATCTTGTTTATTAAACACAAAAAAATTCACTACGATACTCCTCTCAAAGAGGACTACTTTAATTTGACTGGTTACTTATCTTATGCTCTAGGCCTTACCTCTCTTGGCCTGGCTCTGACAATGGGTCAAGATTTAGATTGGGCTCGCTCTTCTTGTTTTGTCACACTTCTTATCATAGGCTTGGTCTGTTTAACCTTTTTTTGTCTATGGGAAATGATCCATCCCTATCCTCTTCTAGGACTAAAATTCTTAAAACAACCAGGAAAAATCTTTTTTACCTTTATCACCATGATCGTCTTTGCCGTTTATTTTGGAAGTAATTTTCTCACTTCAAAATGGCTCTATTTGGATGCTAATTACACACCTCTGTGGGTGGTAGGCCTTGTGATCTATTCTGTTATAGGTGCGCTTGTCATGTTTTTTCTCATAGATCGATTTTTTAAAGAGACAAATCCTCTAATTATGGTTTTTGTTTCTATACTGTGCATAGGGATTTCTTGCTTTTACAGCACTCAGTTCGATGAGACAATCAACTTTGGTAGAATTTTATTCGTCAAAATACTCGAATCACTAGGCTGTGTTTTATTTTTCTTACCCATTTTACAACTCACTCTTGCCAACATCAAGAAAGAGAGTGAAGACAATCTTGTGATTATCTTTCACATCATCCGCATTTTTTTCTCAGGCCTAGGAGCTGCGCTCTTCTCCATTCTCCTCCAGCGCAGACAAGCTTTTTATCATGAAAGATTAGGTGGTGCACTCACGCCTCTCTCTTACAAAACAAACGAGTTTTTTTCCAAACTCAAAAACTACACCATCGAAGGAGACACAGCCATCGCCGAGATGGCAAGAGTCCTTCACAAACAAGCCACAACCCTTGCTCTTGATGATGTCTTCTATCTCATGGGCTGGCTGCTCACCCTCCTCTTGATCTTACTGACCATCTCATGGGTAAAAAAGCGCCTCTCTCTAAAAAGTCAAAGGAATTTGTCCTGATCTGTTATTTTGAGTGATAAATCCAAGCGTAAATATCGGGCAAATGTCCCCAAAAATACTCAAATGATTGCAGATCTTTTACTTGATGGTGCAGCATATTTTTCCATTCAGACAAAAATTCCGATTTTTGAGGATGTTGCTCAATCGTTGCCAGATTGGGCATTGGCATCTTTCTTGGTATAGTTTAATCAAATAAAATATGACTTTTCTAATATTTTCAGTGATTTCAGTGTACTCGCAACATTAAAATACAGTGGCTGCTATTTACTCTTTAGTATTGATCGCAAGAGCCCCCTGACAAGCTGCTATTTGCATACGGACCATAACCATCTGACGCTTCATATCTGCTGCCTGTTGGCGCGCTACCTGGCTGTACAGGCCTAAGTTTTTTTTGCTCCTCGGAGCATCTTGCTGAGTATGAGATTTGAGGTCCGCGGTAATTTGGGACTTCAGTAGCTGCTTGTAGATATTTCTTCACTTTATCTGAAAATCTGCAACCAGATATATAGACAGTGCAAGTATTTGGTAGCAAAAAAACACTTGGTGGTAGCTCTTGAAGAAGTGTACATTCTGTGAGATTAAGTATTTGCAAATTTCTGAAGTTACGAAAAAAATCAGGGAGTTTGTCTAGCACATCGCAACGGAAAAGATCAAGGTCATAGGATAGATAGCGATCATCCGAGTAAATAGCCACACATGCACCACCTACTAAAACTGTTTTCATGTTATGTTCGGCAAATTTAGTATTAACCAATGCAGCTAGATCAGATATTGAGATTGTTTTAAAATCTATGGTAGTCATGGCAACGGTTTCCCTGTACGGCGTGGTCGTTTTCTTATAGGAATTTCATAGTATTTTTTCTTAATTTCTTCAGGCAGTGTCTCATAGACACGTTTTAGAAAAGAACAGAGCTCATTAATAAAAAGATACCTGGGATTGAATTGAAAAACTCTGGTCTTTCCGACAAGAGTACTGACAAGAATCCCTCCCTTTTCAAGGCGTAGTAGAGCTTGTTGCATGGGCGAAAGGGCTGATTGAAATTGTTTTTTGAGCTGCAAAGCATAACATGTTTTGTTTTGGAGTAGGTAGAAAAGAACTCGCTCAATAGATTCATTGCCAAAAAGAGATTCTAACATGGATTACCTATACTTAAGGTAATATTACCGCAATATACGGTACATGTCAAGCTAATATTTGTTTCTTTTTAGATAAAGCTTATCCAGCCTGAGAAACAAAAACAGCCTTGATGGTTAAATCTTTGCGCTTACGCTGTACCTGCTGATAGGCAGCCATACCTTCTTCTTCTGAAAGCGCTTCTCTTGTCGTATTAAGAGCTGCCATCTCTTTCATGTCTTTAAGATATGTTCTTTCAAGAGCTGTAAGCCAATCGGCTTGTTCTAAGAGGTAGGTTGCAGTAGCCTCTTGATCTTTCCATTGTGATTTCACACGATTTTCTGCAAAATCTAAATCTGCCTGTGTCAAATTGTGACATCTGTGATAGATCATTTCTTTCACATCTAAAGATAGACCTAATTTTTCTTGTAACAGGATGGGATAACCGAGATAAGTTTCTATTTCATCGAAGAACGAAAGTGTTTTGATTTTGTTGTAGGCACACTCTGTTAATAAATCAAGCGCCCAAGATTGTTTTAAAACACTCCAAAGCTCTTGCAAGGATTTCCCTTGAGCTTGCAGACGCTGTCTTGCAATGCCAAGTCTTAAGACAGATAGTGTCACCCTATCTCCGCATGTATCAATTCCCTCTTTGACTTCACCCCAAAAAGTTGGAGTAAAGTTAGGATCTGTATCAGCTAGCTCTAAATTCTTCGTTATGGCTTGGTAGAATGTTTTAAATCTCTCTGAAGACACAGAGCTAGCACCACCTTCGGCTGCGTAGCTAAGACGATGTAACCAAGTTCTCAAATTTTTAAGATGTAAACGATCCGTTTCTGACTCATTCCGTAAAAGTGTTGAAAATGTAGGCTGCTGCTGTCCTGCTCTTTCATACACCTTAGCTAAACCTTCCTCTAAAGGGGGCTCAGAAGACGAAAAGCGTTGTGAAGGTCTCATCGAATATGAGAATCGAGGACCATTGTAGCCTGCTACTGCTGTAGCTTCTCTTAAGCGATCCATCACTTGCTCAGAAAAATTACATCCCGTTAAATCGATAGTGCAAGTAGATGGCAACGATAAAATACTAGCTGGTAGTCCTCTAAGATTTGTACAAGATGTAAGGTTAAGAGCTTCCAAAGCTCGACATTGCCCTATAGACTCAGGAAGAGTTTCTAAAGCCCGGCACCCCATAAGATACAGAAACTTTAACTCTGTGCAATTACCTATAGAATTAGGAAGAATTCTAAAATTAGGACAGCCTTGTACGAAAAGAGTTATCAAATGAGTGCATCTGCTTAAAGCTTCCGGGATATCAGTGAAACGATCCTTAGTATTTAAATTGTTTAAATGGCACTCGGATATTATAAGGTTTTCTAATCTCTCCTGAAAAGCAGTATGAGTTAGTATGTGGGGAAGAAGATCTCGTATGCGAGGACTAAAAAAAGAGTGAAACCAGTCATGCCCTGCTTCACGTAGACAAAATCTTTTTTCAGTCGGACTATTTATAAATGCTAAAATGTCTTCTTTCTGCTCATATCTATCTTGATATAAATCTCTCATTATCGAGCTTGCTTTTAAAGCAAAAGGAAATCCACAAACAACAGGAAAAGCGGTAAAAAAAAGCAAAAATGTTTCAAATTTTCCGTCAGTTGTTAGATTAGCACTTATTCTCTTCCATAATACTGAACCAAAGAACAGTGTTAGTTTAGCACCAAACAAGCAGATCGCAGTAGCTGTAAAAAAAATTGTTGCTATAACAACAATTTTTTTAATTGTAGGAAAATCTGAGGAGGCAAAAAGTGGATGTTTAGAAAAATCAAAGTCTTCTGATTTTGTTGTTCTTGTGTTTGTAAGTGGATCCAATTTAACCTGCTAAATTAAAATTTTTTGTATGCTATTTTAGCATAAAGTCTATTTTTTTTCTAGGGCTAATTGGGTAAGCTTTTCCATTTCAGCGTCGATGAGACTTTTGTCTATTTTTTGGAAGAGATGGGCAGGTTCGCCTAGGGTGTGGCCTGCAGGAAGTGGATGGGCAAGGACGTTGTCCCAGCGCTCGAGGTCAAGAGAGGGAGAGAGGTTGAGAAAGCTCCAGATTTTGGCAGCTGTTTGAGGGATGATGGGGAAAGAGACAAGGGCAAGGAGTTGAACGGTTACGAGGCAGAGGTGGAGAGTTGTTTCAGTGTCTGTTTGAGTGGAGGGATCTTTGATAGAGTGCCAGGGTTTTTTGGCATCGAAGTAGGTATTGCCCTCCGCTGCAAGCTCCATGATGAGTTGAGAAGCTTTTCTGAGTTGAAAAGAGGCGTAGGCGGTGTGAATGGCGCTTGTGAGGGCTTTTGTTTTGTCTAGAAAATTTTGGTCGATGGGCTGGAGAGTGTGAAGAGGAGGAACTTTGCTAGAGAATTTGTTCTTTGCAAAAATGAGCGTGCGGTTGATGAAGTTGCCGTATTTGCTGAGAAGATCTCCGTTGCAGCGTTGCTCAAAATCTTTCCAGGTAAATTCTGAGTCGTGTGTTTCAGGAGCGTTGGCAGCAATGGTATAGCGAATCTGATCGGAGGTAAAATTTTGGAAGAAAGAGTCTAGATCGATAAACCACCCTTCTGATTTGCTAAACTGTCTGCCTTCAAGGAGGTAGAACTCGTTAGCTGGTAGCTCGTCAACAAGTTTGTAGGGTTGATTTTGCCCTAGTGTCATGGCAGGAAAAAAAGCGGCATGAAACGGGATGTTGTCTTTGCCAACAAATTGGACAAGTGAGGTAGTAGGATCACACCAGTATTTTTTCCAAAGATCGGGATCTCCTTGTGAGACGGCCCACTCTTTGGCAATTGAGATATAGCCGATGGGAGCATCAAACCAGACGTAGAGAACTTTGCCTTGTGTACCATCTAGAGGGATAGGGATGCCCCAGATGCCATCACGAGTGATAGCTCGAGGCTTTAAATCATCGACATAATTTTGGATGAATTTTAAGACGTTATTTTTCCACTCTTTTTGCGCAAGCCAAGAGGAGAGCTTCTCTTTGAAGAGATCAAGGCGTAAAAACCAGTGTTTTGTAGGCTTTAAGACAAGAGAGGCACCTGTGAGTTTAGAGACGGGATTGAGTAAATCCATTGCCTCGAAACTAGCACCGCATTGCCCGCATTCATCCCCTCGTGCAGAAATATACCCACACTTAGGACAAGTTCCTTTGACATAACGATCGGCTAGAAACTTATTTTCTGAGGGGGAAAATAATTGGTTGGTTTCTTTCTCTTCGATGTAGCCGTTTTGCATTAGATCTAAGAAAAATTGCTGTGTTGTCTCTGCATGGTAAGGATTTGTCGTTCTGGAAAAACAGTCAAAGGAAAAATCTAACTTCTTGAAAAACTCTTTGTTGATCTCATGGTAGATATCAACATGCTCCTGGGGTGTTCTTCCCATTTGCTCAGCTGATATGGTGATGGCAAAGCCATATTCATCGGAGCCACAGAGGTAAAGTACATCTTTACCTAACAGACGCTCAAATCTGGCGTAGCAATCAGCAGGCAAATACGCCCCTGCAATATGCCCAAAGTGAAGTGGGCCATTGGCATAGGGAAGCGCAGATGTGATGAGCACCTTATTTGCCATAGACTAATTTATTCGTCGATTTTTTCTAAGGCAGCTAGTTCTTCCAACCGGTAATGATTAGGATTTTTTGCGACATCTTTTAAAAGAGTGTCTAAATCAAATTCATGACCTGCTTTGATGAGGTGATGAGCCACACTGATTAAGTAGTTGGCTAGCTCAAAGTTGTTCTTAAACTGTTTTTTAAGAAGCTCGTTAGTTAACGTATCTTTTATCATATATCTCCTTTGTTAATTCTATGTTCTTCTGCGATGATAATGCTCCGGAGAGCGTCGTAGGCTACAATTAAATTATCATTCACAATGTGGTAATCGTAGTGCTCGATCATTTTCAATTCTTCTCGTGCCCAAGAAAGTCTTTTTTCGATGCTCTCTTCAGTCTCTGTTTTTCTTCTATGCAATCTCTCTTTCAATTCTTCTAGATTAGGTGGTGAGAGAAAAATAAAGCTGCCTTTAACTTTTTCTTTGAGTTGCAGCGCACCCTGGGTATCAATAACAAGAATGACATGAGACCCTTTTTTTCTATCAGCATCGACAGTTGCTTTTAAAGTTCCATAAAAATGACCAAACACTTCAGCATATTCTAGAAATTCATTCTTTTTAATTTTTGCTTTAAAATCTTTCTCTGTTAAAAAGTGATAATGCTGTCCATCGATTTCACCGTGACGTGGCGGTCTTGTTGTGCAAGAAATACTCTCTTTAATGCAGCAGAACTCTTCACAGAGCATCTGCGCAAGAGTTGTCTTTCCTGTGCCTGCAGGAGCACTCATCACAAACAATAAACCTTCTTTTAAATTTCCAATGATCCGTGTCATTCGATGTTTTGCACCTGTTCTTGTAGTTTGTTTGTACAACTCTTGATCTTGATCGCTATTTTAAGAATCTCTGTATCTCCCATCTTAGCAATCAACGTGTTTGTTTCTCTGTTCATCTCTTGGACAAGAACATCGAGAGTTTTTCCAATATTTGTCTCCCCAACACTTAAGAGCTCCTCAAATTGCTTGATGTGAGAATAAAGACGAATGATCTCTTCATGCACATCTATTTTTTTGATATACCCCATCACTTCTTTCAAAATTTTATCGTCATCTTGAATAGATGATAACGCTGCAATCTGCTTTTTAAGCTCTTCGCTATATTTTTTTTCATAGGCAGGGAGTTTTTTCTCTATCGTCTTTAGATGAGTTTTAATCTCTTTCAGATGGTGCTCCATATCTTTGAGAAGATGAGAGCCTTCTTTTTCTCTCATCGCAATAAACTCTTTTAAAGCCTTTTTTAAAAGAGGATTTAACATCTTCTCTAGAGGCTCTTCTGCAGGACAAGTCTCCTCTTCTAAACTTCTGGCAAGAAGAAATGATAAGTTAACGTCCCTATGCGGATCTAACTTTAAATCTTTCGCAATTTTATCCCACTTGCTTTTCAAGGTTTTTAGAGAATTAGTGCTTAAAGAATTAGTCTTTGTCTCATCATGCCCTACCCTTACAGTCACCTGCCCTCTATGAATTTCTTGTGAGAGCATCTTCCGAATGTTTAAATCATACGAAAGCATGTGCCGTGGTACTGTGAGAGAGATCTCTAAATTTTTGCGATTAACCGAGTGAATTTCGACAAACCAGTTATCCTTTTTAGCAGACCCAAAAGCCGTCATACTCCGAATCATGAGGCTCCTTGTTGTTTTTTGAGATCTCTCAAAATACCTTCTACAGGTTTTTTGAATCTCTCTTCGACTCTATCGATATAGAGAACGCCATGAACATGATCATTTTCGTGCATGACGGCTCTCGCATTATGCCCTTCTAGTTCTTGCACAAACCTAGTGCCATTTAAATCGGTTGCCTCTACCTTAACGCGCATCGGACGTTTTACAGGCAGCCTGAGGTTAGGGATTGACAAACACCCCTCTTCTTCCACCCATGTCTCTTCTGAGTACTCTAAAATCTTAGGGTTAATATACACAAAAGGCTCCGTCACATCCCACGGACCATCTTCTTTGGGGATGTAGTGTCTTAACACAAACAGAGAGAGAGATTTTCCTACTTGAGGAGCTGCAATCCCAATCCCATTAGCATTATCAAAGGTCTCAATCATATCAGCAACTAGTTGCCGAATCTCATCTGTGATCTCATCTACCCTTTCACAATTTTTACGTAAGACAGGGTTGCCATAGTACATGATAGGAAGCTTCATTCTTGGATCTCTTCAATACTAGTAGGGATAGAACTCATACGATTTTTTCCAATGGAACTCGACCAAATAGAGAGAAGCAGACACGAAACCATAAAAATGACAATCAGCCACGCTGTAAATTTTTTAAGAACATCAGCTGTCGATGTGCCAAAGATGGACTCTCCCGGATCTCCTCCAAAAGAAGCTCCCAGGCCCAAACTTTTACTCTCTTGAACCAAAATAACACTACATAAAATAGCACAGAAAAATGCAAAAACAAATAGTGAGATATAAAATAAGATACTCATGATTGTGCTCCCTTTAGGATCGCAATAAATTTATCAACATCAAGTGAGGCGCCGCCCACTAACACCCCATGCACATACGGCTGCTCTAAAACATCTTGGACCGTTTCTGGTGTGACAGAACCCCCATACAACAAACACGCTTGTTTAGCATGGGCATCCCCCCACTTCTTAGCCAAAAATTGAGCGCATATCTGATGGGCTTCACTTGCTATTTGAGGTGTTGCCATCTTTCCCGTTCCAATGGCCCATACAGGTTCGTAGGCCACTATGATCTCAAAGGGGGGAATATCTTGTAAACACTCTTCTAGCTGTTTTTGTAAAATTTCTGTCGTTAATCCCTTCTCCCTCTCTTCCCCTGATTCTCCTATGCAGAGAATAGGTGTTAATCCTAAACTTAAGGCTTTTTTAAGTTTTTTATAGATCTCTCCATTCTTTTCTTGAAAAAGCACCCGCCGCTCTGAATGTCCCAAAATCACAAAGCTGGCTCCTGCCTCTTGCAACATCTTCCCTGAAATCTCACCTGTGTAAGGCCCAAAATCTTCAGAGCTCATGTTTTGTCCTCCAATTTTGAGTTTAGATCCCTTGCCCGCTTCTTTAGCTGCATGAATGGCTGTAAATGGAGGGGCTAATAAGACATCACATGAAATCGTCTTAAGAGAGGAACATAATTTTTGAATAAAATCTTGTGTTTCAGCAATCGTTTTATGCATTTTCCAATTGCCGACAACCTTGACAGACACCATAAAAACCTTCTTGTAAGGAGATCGTAAATGATTTATTGTAGTGCATTTAAAGGCTAAAATCAATGAATGAAATTCTCACCGTCTCTGAACTGACACTTGCCATCAAAAAAAAGCTTGAGACGCAGTTCCCTGCAGTCACGGTCCGTGGAGAGATCTCCAACTTTAAAGAACAGTCCTCGGGGCATCTTTATTTTACCTTGAAAGATGCCACCTCTCAAATTTCGGCTGTCTTGTTTAAAGGCAATACGAAAGGTCTTGCTAGACTTCCTAAATCAGGCGATCAAGTGATTGCTCAAGGAGAAATCAACGTCTACCAACCTAGAGGCAACTATCAAATTATTATTAGGGAATTGCAGTATGCAGGTGTGGGTGAGCTTCTCTTAAAATTGCATGAGCTCAAAACTAAATTAGAAGGGAAGGGGTGGTTTGATAAATCGAGAAAAAAACCGCTGCCTCATCTACCAAAAACCATTGGGGTGGTCACAAGTCCTACAGGGGCTGTTATTCAAGATATTTTGCATGTCCTTAATCGCAGGTTTGCTTCGGTACACGTTATCTTAAGTCCTGTGAAAGTGCAAGGAGAGGGCGCTGCCTTAGAGATTGCCAAAGCCATCGAGCAGTTCAACCAGTATAAACTGGCAGATGTTCTCATTGTGGGAAGAGGGGGAGGCAGTCTTGAAGATCTCTTTGCTTTTAATGAAGAGTGTGTTGCTTCTGCTATTTTTCACTCTCAAATTCCGATTATCTCGGCAGTTGGCCATGAAACTGATTTTTCAATTGCCGATTATGTGGCAGATGTTAGAGCCCCCACACCTTCTGCTGCTGCAGAAATTGTGATCGCAGAGAAAAAACATCACGTAGGCTATCTAGGACAAATAAAAGAGAGGCTAGCTCAAAACATCTTTCATTTGGTCCAAGTTCATAGACATAAATTAAATGGCATCGCAAGGCAGCCAGCTTTTTCTTCACCGTATGCGATGTTGGGTATGGTCTCTCAAAAAATTGATGACTTAAGTGAAGAGATAACGACTACTTTAAAACAAACAATTGAAGCTAAAAGATTTCAATTTTCAGCACTCTGCAAGCAAATTCAACTATTTAAACCCAGTCATCAAGTCACTATTTTAAGAGATAAACTGAGTAGATTGTCTGCCCATCTTAAAGCCATCGATCCAAGAACACTGCTCTCTCAAGGCTATGGCATTCTCTTCCATGAAAAAACCGATTCCGTTATTCTCTCATATCAAGATGTGCACGTGGGAGAATCGCTACGTATCCGCCTCCATGATGGAGAAATTAAAACAGAAGTGAGAGAAGTTCATACCCCTACCAGTTCAATCGCCTACAAAAGGACTGATTCAAAGCCTCGGGATTGAATTATTATTGAAGGGATAGTATTAAATCCAATACAATCCCTTCAATAATAACTCAATCGCGAGAGCTTTCAATTCAGTCTTTTTGCAGGCGATTGAACTGGTAGGGGTATATGATATTTGAAGAAGCGTATGCGCGTTTAGAAGAGATCTTAGCAAAAATGAACTCTGGAAAAGTTCCCCTAGATGATTCTTTGAAGTTATACGAAGAAGCTGATAAACTCATCGCTTCTTGTAATAAACGTCTTAATGAAGCGGAAAAAAAGATTGAGATGCTCATCAAATCAAGATCTGGAGATCTTGTCCTTGATGATAATGACGAACCTATTTTAGAAGAGTTTAAGTCGCAATGATAAAAAGTTTATCTGAGCTGAAAAATCTTTCTATTGCAGAACTTGAAGAGTTAGCCCATGAACTTCGCCAAACCATCATCGATGTGATGTCGGTCAATGGCGGACATTTAGCCTCTAACTTAGGAGCTGTCGAACTCACTCTTGCTCTTCACTACGTCTTTTCATCTCCTGATGATAAGTTTATCTTTGATGTCAGTCATCAAACTTACTCTCACAAAATTCTGACAGGCAGAGAGCAGCAATTTAAAACGATTCGGCAATTTAAAGGACTTTGTGGGTTTGCTCATCCTAAAGAATCACCTCACGATCACTTCTATGCAGGTCATGCAGGAACTGCGCTCTCTCTTGCTTTAGGTGTTGCGAAAAATAGAGAGCTAACAAAACGCAAGGAATATGTCATTCCCGTTTTAGGAGATGCCAGCTTAACGTGTGGACTGACTCTCGAAGCACTCAATAACATCCCGAAAGACTTAAAACGATTTATCGTCGTTCTCAATGACAACAAAATGTCGATCTCCAATAACGTGGGCGCCATCACCAACATTTTAAGCAGACTCATCAACAACCCAACTGCTAATAAAATTTACCAAGATGTTGAAGATTTGATTGCAAAGATTCCAAGCTGTGGCAAGACACTGGCTAAACAAGGCCATAAGATGCGTGAATCGGTTAAAAATCTTGTGAGTACAGCGCCATTTTTTGAACAATTTGGACTCTCTTATATAGGCCCTGTCGATGGTCATAATTTAGGTCAATTGATTGAGATTTTCGAGGCTCTCAAAGAGAGTGATCAACCTGTCCTCTTACATCTCCTCACCGTGAAAGGGCAAGGAATGAACATTGCGACAGAAAACCCGATCAAGTGGCACGGCTGCAGACCCTTTAACAAAGAGACAGAAGTTTTTCACCCCTCCTCCTCTACACCCACATTTCCTCAAATTTTTGGACAGCACATCTTAAAAATGGCCGAAAACGATCCTAGCCTTGTCGCCATCACACCTGCCATGCCAGCCGGCTCTTGCCTAGAAGCTTTCATGACACAATTTCCTGAAAGATGTCTCGATGTCGGCATTGCTGAAGGGCATGCTGTGACTTTTGCAGGCGGTCTTGCCTATGGAAAAAAAATGAAAGTCATCGTTTCCATTTATGCGACTTTTTTACAGAGAGCTCTTGATAACCTCTTTCACGACGTCTGCCTGCAAGGACTTCCCGTTATCTTTGCCATTGATAGAGGAGGTTTTTCAGGACCAGATGGTTCAACTCACCATGGCATTTACGATATCTCTTTTCTGAACGTCATGCCTAACATGATCATTTGCCAGCCAAGAGATGGTCTTCTCTTGCGAGAACTCATGGAAAGTGCTTTTTTGTGGGGAAGACCTGTTGCGATTAGATATCCCAATATGATCACAGACAACCCTCAGACTCCTTTAAAAACAAGAGACCTAGGAGTGGCAGAAATTCTGGCTCAAGGAAAAGAGATTGTCATCATCGCTCTTGGACACATGTGCCATGTCGCTTTAAAAGCACGCGAGCTGCTTCAGTTAGAAGGCCTGTCTGTGACCGTTGTCGATCCTATCTTTGTCAAACCACTCGATACCGATCTCTTTTGCCAAGTTCTCCTCTCTCACCAATTTGTCGTCACATTAGAAGAACACTCTCTTAGCGGTGGCCTTGGCATGATCTTTAATTCATTTATGCTTAAAAATGGATTTAATCATATCCCAGTTCTTAACTTAGGCATTCCTGATATGTTTGTCGAACAAGGCAGCCATAAAGAACTCTCTCAAGAAATTGGGCTTGATGCAGACAGTGTGGCTAAACAAATTCTCTACCATTTTGAAAGAAAAGCTCTTCCCTCAGGACTCCGATGATCATTTTCATCTATACAGGATCACACATACGTCACTCGAAAGATTTGGCTAAAGGGATTAGAGATTTTCTCACAGCACAAAAAGTCACTGTTGTTGCAGAAGATAAAGAAGCTCAGGCTCTTGACGCTACGCCCCTCTCTAAAATCGATCCTCTATCAATCGACTTTATTCTGTCAATGGGTGGCGATGGCACCATTTTAGGGTTACTACATCACTACGAAGACTTAAATGCACCCATTTTAGGCATTAATTTAGGACATTTAGGATTTATGGCAGATGTGCCCCTGGATGATGTCTATCCAAGCTTGCAAGATCTTGTAGATGGACATTACCATATTGAAGAAAGACTCATTTTGCAAGGAGAAGCCTCCACAGGAAAAAAATATTTTGCCGTCAATGACTTTGTCATTCATAGATCACCCAACCCCAATCTCGTTGAAATTGGCATTCATGTCGATGGTGTTTATCTCAATACATTTGAGGCCGATGGCATGATCATTGCAACCCCCAATGGTTCTACCGCTTATTCTCTCGCAGCAGGAGGCCCTATTTTAAGTCCCAACTTAGAAGCCGTTGTCATCACACCCATTTGCCCTCACACCATTTCCAACCGCCCTCTTGTGCTCACAGCCAACCAAAAGATCCAAATCCAATACTTAAGCAATTATAAATCAGTAGAAATATCTGCCGATGGCCTTTCCCATCATACACTAGAGACAGGCGCTGTCTTTCACATCTCACGCAGCCCCAAAAAATTCCGTCTTGTCAATCTCCTCAGACGAGATTATTTTTCCACCTTGAGAACAAAGCTCAACTGGTCAGGGAAGTTGAGATAACAGGTCTCTATAGATTTCCCCGATGGCTCTCATCCAAGCATCGACAGTTTTGAAGATTCTCTCATCTTTTTGAGCTTCTGTACTCAATGGAGTCCCATTTGCTTGAAGAATGTCAATCTGCTTTTTGACATCGTCAATTATAAGCTTGAGTTTTCCTGTTATTTTGGCATCGATGACTAAGGGTAAGGGTTTTTCTAACAGAGTTTGCAAATTTGTAAATGAGCTTAAAATATCTTGGAAATATCTTAATTTTTCGTCAGGACTGATCTCTAAGTACTTATCTGTACATATCATATTATCCTTTTCGCAAGGGGCACTTGAGTAGTATTTGCTTTCATATTTTTTACTTAGAGGGCCAATACTATTAAGACATGACTTTAAAGCATCATGAAAAGCTTCTAATTGTGGTTTATTTGCAAAAAATCTCTTGGCCACGATTAAGACTACAGCTAGAACACTGACACCAACCAAGATCTGCCTAGTAGTCAACAATCGATATATAGACGAAACAGCTGAAAAGATTCTCTCTCTCATACTCTGGGCTTGTATCTGTTGTGAAAGAGGTCTTTCTAGCACTGCTGAAAGGGCAAAAGCTGAACCATTTGAAATCCTTTCCATCTATAATCTCCTTATTTTAAACACTCCAAGTATACGACAGTTGATATTAATTTGCAAAATGAACCTATACCACTGAAAATCAATAAGTTGCAAATGATTTAGAAACATCAAAAGCTATATTTACAGACATAGCTAAACTATTGCCAATCAAACACTTGCAATTAATACAAAATTAAAAACAAAACATAACTAATTATCATTAAACAACATCTACTTTATACAAAAATAGATATATACATAAAATGTTTTTTATATTAAGATAATTTATATAAATAATAAAGATTTAATAAATGGGTGTTTTATGAAAACTAATGACATAACTAATAATATTCCAAATAATAACAATCCCTCTCCCCCCTCGAATTCTTCTAATTTTTGGTCAAAAATAACATCTACAGCCTTAGCTGGTTTAAGCAAAGCTCAATCAGCAGCACAGATTTTAAAAGTTTTTGTAACTTCTATTTTAGATGATGATATTAAAAAAGATGGAAAAACAGTCTATAATACCCTGACATCGGAAAAAACTCAAAAATTTTTTAAAGAAGGCCTAATAGGTCAAGCGATCTCGCAAAATATAGGTGCGACGGTAGCAGAAGTTGGCGCAGCTTTAGTAGGTGGAAAATATATAGGCGATTACCTAGTAAAAGAAGGAACCAAAATAGGTAATCTAGTAGGGTATTCTATTATTCCTCTTGCTGCTACAGCAGCTGGTGCAGCTATGATTAGTGCAACATCCCCTGCAGGACAATCTCTTATTCAATCGGCTAGTAATAAACTAAAACAACTCACTTTATTAAAGAAAGTTATTCTATCAATGATTATATTGACGACTGCCTCTACTCAATTTCAATACAGCCCTGCTATTGCTGAAGCCCTATCTACTTCAACAAAGGATTCCTTTCAATTTTTGGGATCTTTTATAGGATCTGTTATAGGTGGGTTCTTAGTGTCGTATTTAACGTCAGAGCTTTCTTTTAAGGAATATTTTCAAAAAAATCTTCAGCAAACAGCTGCAGTTAGTGTTATTAATTTCATGCAACCTAGTAGCTATATATTAGCTAATATTGCTAGAGACCTTATCTATGGATCTTTAGCTTATAACGCTGTTCCTATTTATAAAGGAATACAAGGTCTGACACAAATTGTTTCCTCTGAAAGAAAAGATGTCGCTCTTCGCATTAAGCAATACGTTGAAGATTCTAATAAGCAAGCACTAAGTGATGCACGCAAAGCTCTGACAGATGCTCAAGATAAAGGTGAAGATGTTACAGAGTTAACTAAAGTAGTTAAAGAGTTAGAAAATAAATCATTCATCATCACTAAACTATTTAATAATCTAGACACTCTTTTAAGAACTGGCTTTAGAACATTCAATGACTATCAAAGCATCCTAAGCTCTGAAGCAGTCGTCATTGCACAAGAAAATCTAGTTAAAGCTTATCAAAATGAAGAATCTCCTACTGATGATATTTTTTATGACGCTAGTGATTTTGTCATGATTGATACAAGTGCTGACATCATCACAGGTGCTCGTTCAGAACATGAAGCTAAAAAAACACGCGCAAGAGCTGCTCTATCTACTGCTATTGCTCAAGAGATTTCAAAAAAACATCCATTAAAAGCAGCTATTTTGGCGCCTCTATTAAGAGGTTTATCTAAAGGATTTGTTCTTCCTCAGTTAGCAGATATTCCAGAAATTCCAGATTTAGAAAAAACGCTACTTGGATTTTCTATCACAGACTCTAAAAACAATGAACTTGCCAAAGTTCTTATAGCTATCCATATGCAGCAATTCACAGCTTTAACCGGTCTTAAGCTCTTTGACAATGCGCCTCTTACTAAAGATGATGATTTAAATCTTGTTCAAGATATTTTAGGGCTTGTTAATAATCACTACTCTCGCATGAATCCTACAGGGAAAATAACCAACACGGTTAATACTGTTCTAAATACTGTTTTCACAGGATTAAGAGAAGGGCCAAGAGCTGCTTATGCTCAATTAAACGATAAACCTGATTTCGAAGAACTTTCAGATGATGACCTTAAAGATGCTAGAGAATCAGATGCTATCGGCGACTTTGAAATGATCTCAGAAAATGAATTTCCAGAATTATATCAAGGACCTCTTGCAAGAGAAGCATCTTTATTAGAAAAAGAAGATACTAGAATAGATATGCTGGAAAATCTTGAAGATAAGTTTCAGGATGCAGTTGAATCATTTGATAATGATTTCACTATGATAGAGATGCCAGAAGAGACTAACACAGATCATGTACCTATTTCGATGCCGGCTACAACAACAGCTCAAAAAGCTAAATCTGTTTTTGATCGATTTTTTAGCAGAAAATAAAAAAAAGACCTGGCGGCGACCTACTCTACCACACTCTTGTGTGCAGTACCATCG
>CAYUZN010000018.1:0-10743 GCA_964449295.1 uncultured bacterium
TTGAGAAAACAAAAAATACTTTAGAAACTTATCTCAATGTGATGGTGCAATATGGAAATTCCCCTGATGTTTTAAGACATATCCTTCCTTCTCTTAAACACCAGAGAGTTTTTTTCTATTTAGACGCCCACTGGAACTCCGACTGGCCTCTTTTAGCAGAATTGGAAACTATCGGCCAAACCCATTACGATAACTGTGTGATCATGATTGACGACATCAAAGTTCCTGGCAGAGGAGACATTCAATATGATCATTATAATGGACATGACTGCTCTTACAACTATATTCAACCAGTCTTATCTCGTGTTTTTTCACATCACAGTTATTTTTATATTATTCCAAAAGATTCACAAACAAGAGCTAAACTTGTGATTCTTCCTAAACAATGGATAAGCGCTTTAGAGCAACCCCCACCTAAAGAACCACCTTCTCAACATCTGGATGATCTTTCTTACAAATCCAATCAGTCAATGCCTGGGTGGGCCAAAGCTCAAATCGAAGAGGATTTAGCCTTTTTTAAACATCAAACCATTTCACTCAAACAACTCAATGACTTCTATGAAGCTCATGCTGCCAGCTTACAACTCATTAAATTCACAATTCGTAACAATGCCGTCTCTCGTGAGTGGAAAACAAAAGAAGCAGAAAATAGGCGTACAGCCTTCGAAGAAGCCCTTTCAAGACTCTCAGGCGAACTTGCTTTACCTGATACAGTTTTTTTACTCTCTCTGCATGATGGGGTTGAATGCTCTGAAAACCTTCCTGTATTTGGCATGTCAAAATTGATTCAAAATCGAAAAACAATTTTAATTCCAGATTTTGAAGCTCTAAGAGGAAAATTCCAAGTCTTACAAGGCAAAAATCTTCTAGACTACGAGCACCCTTGGAAAGACAAGATCTATAATACTCTCATCTGGAGAGGAAGCACCGCACAAGGAGTTGCCACACCGTCCACCATTGATAGAAATTCTCGAATAACTCTTTGTAAACTATCTCTTCAATACCCAAGCTTAATCAACGCCAAATTCACCTCTTTTACTCAAGGCGCAGAACACATCTCATCTTTACAAGATTTTAAAGGCAATTGGGTGTCTTTTGAAGAACAATTTCAACACAAATACCACATCTTTATCGATGGGAATGCAGCTGCTTATACAAAGTCTTGCTGGAAGTGGTTTTCCAATTCTTTAGTTTTTAAGCCGAACTCCCAATGGATACAGTGGTATTATAAGGGTTTACATCCCTGGGAACATTTTATCCCCACCCAAGAAAACTTGCAGGACTTAGTTGAAAAAATTCAGTGGGCTCAATCATACGACAGAGATGCTGAAACCATAGCAAAAAATGCCAGATCATTTGCTGTCAAAAACCTCTCTGTTTCAGATAATCTTCTCTATCTCTACCACGCTCTCTGGGAATACAACACATTAAAATTCGTAGATTAGGAAGATCATATGCCAAAAACAACTCTCGATAGAAAACTGAAAGCACGCCATGTAGCCATGATTGCTATTGGTGGATCGATTGGGTCTGGCATTTTTGTAGCCAGTGGGACTGCCATTCACATGGCAGGGCCAGGAGGTGCCATTTTAGCGTATCTCATCATCAGCTTAATGGTTTATTTTCTAATGACAAGTTTAGGAGAGATGTCAACCCTAATCCCTTCAACCGGCAGCTTTTGTGATTACGCCACACGGTTTGTCGATCCAGCTTTTGGGTTTGCCATGTCATATAATTATTGGATCAATTGGGCCATTACAACAGCTGTTGATTTATCGGCAGCAGCCCTCATCATGCATACTTGGTTTCCCGCCGTCTCATTTTTTTCATGGTGCCTACTTTTTTTCGCAGTTATTGTCTTACTCAATTTTGTGTCGGTTGGTCTCTACGGTGAGATGCAATACTGGTTTTCTGGTATCAAAGTTGTGGCTGTCATCTTATTTATCGTGATTGGAATTCTTTTAATTTCAGGCTTAATGGGTCATCAAAAACCTTTTGACTTGAGCAATTGGCATATAGGCGATGCTCCTTTTCATACAGGCTGGATGGGATTTGTTGGCGTGCTTATGATCGCTGGCTTCTCATTTCAAGGTACAGAGATTTTTGGGCTGACAGCAGGAGAGACAAAAGACCCCACAACAACCATTCCACGAGCTGTGCGCAGTGTTTTTTGGCGCATTCTCTTGTTTTATATCTTATCGATGGGAGTCATCAGCTTTTTAATTCCTTATACAAATCCCCTTTTGATTTCTGCCAGCACAACCAATGTTGGATCAAGTCCTTTCACACTCGTGTTTAAAATGGCGGGCTTGCAGTTTGCTGAGACTACGATGATGATTGTCATTTTAGTTGCCATACTGTCTGCTGCCAACGCCAGCATGTACACAGCGACAAGAACTCTTTGGCATATCGCCCAAGAAAAAAACGCCCCCAAATTTTTAGCCAGGACATCTAAACAGGGCATCCCCATCCCCGCGCTTATATTTAGCACGCTTATCAGCGCCGTTGTCTTTCTGTCTTCACGGTTTGGCGAAGGGCAGATCTTTGTGTGGCTATTAAATATTTCAAGTTTAACAGGGTTTATTGCTTGGTTTGGCATTGCGCTTTGCCATTACAGATTTCGCAGAGCCTATCTCGCCCAAGGCAGAAAACTCTCCGATCTTCCCTACTACGCCAAAGGCTTTCCCTTTGGCCCTCTATTTGCCCTCTGCCTGTCAATTTTAGTCGTTGCAGGACAACAACTAGACGCCTTCATCTTTCACACCATCAACCTCGACAGCCTCATTGGTACTTATGTTGGACTTCCAACATTTCTTCTCTTCTACCTCGGCTTCAAGTTCTACAAACGCACAAAGCTAATCCCCCTGAAAGAGTGCAGATTTGACTAAGCTTGACATGAATTCACAAAACCTCATACGATTCCCCTGGTTTTCACAGAGGGCAAGAACATGAAAGATCTAATAGAAAACAATTTAATCCGCTTCAAAAATCTCTCACGCAAAAAAGATGCGATGTTTGCTAATTTCAAAGTCAAAGGAATCAAAGGTGGAGTCAACTTCACAGCTTCCATTTCTGTTGATATTTCAGCAGCCGAAGTTCATCCTGGCGATGTTTTGGAAAAAATCATCAAAGAATGTGCGCGTATCGGCGTCAATGAATTCAAAAAAGCCGATTTTGAATTTGAAGGCCTCTCTAAAATCTAAACTACTATCTGGGTGTAGCGCAGCTTGGCTAGCGCGTTTGCATGGGGTGCAAGAGGTCGGAGGTTCGAATCCTCTCACCCAGATTTTTTTTTATGAAAATTGCTTTGATGCTACATAAGTAGTACTCGGATCATTTTCCGAAGTTCCTACACGAACGATAACTCCTTGCTCTTGCAGCTGTTTTAAACGACTTCTCGCTGTTCGAGAAGATACCAGCCAAAGTTTCATAGCCATTTTTGCACTGATTGTATTTTCTTTTTTCAAATATTTAAGAAGTTCTTCAGTCCATGGAAGCAGGATCATTCCTTCAACTTGTTCCGAATAGAGAATCAGTCTAAACTGATTGTTCAATTCTTCCATAAGAGGAGACTTAAGACCTCGACTTCGGCACGCTTCAACAATACGACGAAGCCCAGATCCCCACTGTTCTATAAGATGTAATTCTCTGAAAACACGTCCTATAACTCGATTTCTGATTCTTGAAGAACCGGAAAGAGCCTTCTCAATTGTCTGTCCAAAAGGAAGGCCTCCAGGATTAGTAAACTCTATGCGATTATCAAAGATGGCGATTTGGATATGACATCCAGTCATTGCGTAATCTGCATGAAGAAGAGCATTCATTACTGCTTCTCGAATTGCCACAGAGGGATATTGTGGAATATCTACGCGTTGCATGCGGCCAATACGACCTTCTTTTGAGGTATGCCGCTCAATAAAATCTATGATACTATCTGCTGCTAATGGAAGAGGGGTATTAATATCTGTCTGGTCTAGAATTTTTTCTCGATTCGATCCAGCAAAACAAGCACATCTAATCAGAGAGTCAGGAAAAAGTTGTAACCGATTGCTTCCAAAAAGAAGAACACCACCATTACTAGCATATTTTTTTCCTCTGCTAGAGGTTTCTATGCCCAAATTTTCTAGAACTTGTGCAGTCGGGCGCTTTCCTACCCATTCGAATACATCTTTTATGATTTCTGTGTCCAACTTTCCTTGCGGATGAGGAAGTTCATCATAAGAGATTTTCTTAGCTAAAAGGCGTAATGAATCTAGCATCTCGGCATCAACTGATCGATTAGTAGAACCAAAACGTACGTAGACACCTCGTTCCGGTCCTTCAGATTTTAGATAATAAGGTCCTAAACCATGAGAAACACGAATGATCAACAGTTCTTTTCCCCGAGATGATTGAATGTCAATATCAGGAGTAAGCAGAGGATGGATACTATCTGTAATCGCGTTTGCAAGCCTTTCTTCTTCAGCCAAAATTTGAGGCAGTCCAATCAATTCTTTAGTTCTACCCCTTACCCCGATGACAATGACACCACCCGCACTATTTGCAAAAGCAACTACAGTCTTTATAATGCCACCTAAAGAACGAGTTGTCTCTTTGAATTCTATTGTCTTGCCTTCATTTTCGGCTAATAGCTGCTCAATCATAAGGACCTATGATATAGCTGTGCAAATTACTGTGCAATAGTATGCATAAAAAAGTTGCACAGTAACTATAAGCATCTGATAATCAAATAGATGTATTAAAATAATTTGCAATAAGCGAAAAAATGGATTGATCAAACATACTGTATAACAGTCTTGATCTTGCTTAAAAATAGAGAAAACCTTGTAGGAAGTCCAAGAAGTCGGTGGTTCGAATCCACTCACCCAGATTTTTTTTCAACAGCTAGAAACTACTGGAAGGTCTTAAAAAAACAGGCTCAATAAAGAGGGTAATGAGTCGGTTACAAAATGTAACCAACTGAAATTGGACATTGCTGATGGAAAAAATTAATCTTATTGCAATCTATTATCAAGAACTCTCTCAGATTCCTTCCAAGGAATCAGATTTATTGTTTCTATAGCTAAAGGCCGTTGTAATTCTGAATTAGCATGGTAAATTTTAGCATCTTCAATTCCATTTGTAAAAAGCAGAAACGGAGCAAAAGCGAATAAAAATAATTTAGTTTTCACAAAAACCTTATCCATAATTTTTTCAATGACTCCTTTTTAAGCCTCGTTAACAACGATTCTGTTTTTTATAATATAAAAATAGAGAAATTTCTCACAATATATTCAAGATTCACTCAAAAGCCACCATAAAAACATTTTTAAACTCTTTGTTTTTTTAGAAAGCTATGCTCTTGTAAAACTACTCGATGATGCAGAGCCTGAGCGAAAGAAGGCGGTCACTCGCTTACAATTTGTAAGCGACTGACACTGGAAACCGCTGATAGGAAAAACACCTTACAAAGATCTAATAAAGAGCCGTCCAAAGACTCAATGTTCATAACTTGTTCGCATCTGCTTTTTTTTCTTCCAAAAGTTGTGAATAAATATTTTTAGACCAGTTATCTTTATCTCCATCAACAAGCTGTGAACATTTTTTTTCTGAATGGCGCGTCGCTAACTTATGAACGCTTCCACACAACCAAAGAAAGAGAAGTATTATATATAAGATTCTTTTCTTAAGAATATATGTGGAGGAAAAAAAGCACTGAGGTATACTTCTTTTTTAAAGATGATAGAAAATTTTCAACCGAGTTCCTTTTTTTCCTTAGAAAACTATGCTCATGCGAAGCTATTCGATGAGAGAGAGCCTGTGTGGGCAGCGTTAACGAAGTTGTCTTCTTATCTAAAACACACGCAACCTGGAAAGATTGACGTGAAAATTCCTGAAGGCGTTTTTGTTGTAAACAAAGAGATGATTTCAATTGGGAGAGGAACGATTATTGAACCGGGAGCATTTATCTCAGGACCGTGCATCATTGGAGAGAATTGTGTGATTCGGCACGGCGCTTACATTAGAGGTGATGTTATCACAGGAGATGGGTGTGTGATTGGACATGCAACAGAGATTAAACACTCCATTTTATTGAATAATGCAGGAGCTGCTCATTTTAATTATGTGGGAGACTCTATTTTAGGAAATCACGTCAACTTAGGAGCTGGTGTCAAATTGGCAAACTTAAAACTTAATCATGACGATGTCTTTATCTTTCTTAAGGGAGACAAGATATCGACAAAGTTAAAAAAAATGGGAGCGATCTTAGGTGACAACGTGCAGCTTGGTTGCAATGCGGTGACAAATCCGGGGACTTTGATGGGTCCTGGATCTTTTTGTTACCCATGTGCGTGTGTTAAAGGATTTATTCCATCAAAAACAATTATTAGAAGGAGCTCATAAGGTATGTCGTCTGCCGTTTTAGAAAGTCAAAAAACAGGATCCCACTTTTTCTTCCTTCAAGATAAAATTGAACAAGAGATTGCTAAAAGCATTTTAGGTTTTGGAGAGAAAACAAAATTGCGAGACGCGTGCGAGTATGCTTTAAAAAGTGGCGGAAAACGCTTTCGGCCTCTTTTAGTTCTTTTAATTGGAGAAGGGCTTGGAAATGGGCTAAACGTTTACGATTCTGCGCTGGCTGTTGAGTTTTTTCATACAGCCTCTTTAATTGCCGACGATCTTCCTTGTATGGATAATGAAGAGGAAAGACGCAGTAAGCCCTCCGTTCACAAAGTTTACGGAGAATCGATTGCGCTTCTCTCTTCTTACTCTCTTATTTGCTCTGCTTTTGAAAAAATTTATCACAACGGTGCTGTTATGCGTCAGGCAGAGCCTCCTTTTTGCTCGTTTGCCGACAGAGCCTGTGTGGTTGCCTTTGAGCATGCAACGCGTTGTGCGGGCATTTTAGGGGCTACAGGCGGACAATTTCTCGATCTATTTCCCCCCAGTCTTAATATCGAAACCTTGCGCGATGTGATCTACAAAAAAACAGTCACCTTGTTTGAGGTCTCATTTGTTTTTGGTTGGCTCTTTGGCGGCGGCGATATGCAACTTCTAACTGTTGTTAAAAAAGCTGCCTACCATTTTGGCATGGCCTTTCAAATTGCAGACGACATCGGAGATCTCGCTCAAGATGAAAAAAATCAACGCGAAATTAATTTTGCCAAGTACATCGGAAAAGATAGAGCTTTCTTAGCTTTCGAAGAAGAGATGCGGCAGTTTCAAAAATGCTTAAAAGAGATTCAACTCGAAACCCCCTCTTTCAACAAGATGATTGCCATGCTGAGTAAGCTGGCAGGTGATAATTATGGGAGAATCTAAAGATGGCACAGCCGTCTCTACCTGTTAGTTTCGATGATTCTGATCTCTGGCAATACGGCGCAGATGTTGTTGTGCATGAAGTTCCTCCCTCACAGCAGCTATGTTTAGATCTCATCGAAAAAGCAAACACACAGCTCAAACCAGTAGATTCTATTAAAGCTATACACAGTTCCCAGGGTGGAAAAATTCCAGAGATTGCTTTTGGCAAAGCTAAATGGAAGAAGTATTTTGACTTGGATGTCGATGAGCCACCACTTCCTGCTAATATTGATGATATTCTTGCAAGCGATTGCCCTTTTTTTTTATGACCCCCCTTGTCCTATTCTTGGTCAAATGAGTGCAACAACTCAACCGATTTCACAAACTCATCTGTTAACACTTATTCCTAAAGGCATGACTCTTGAGAAGTTGGAAAAACTAATTGTGAAAAGTGGAAAAATTGGAAAATCTTTTTGCAATGATCCTGTTAAAGAATCTTATTGGATTCTTGTCACAAACGATGTGATTCCAAGTAGTCGAGATAAAAGCCTCGAAGAGCAGCAAGATTTAGCTGAACAATTTGCGCCACAAGGATATGAACTTTGCTCGTGCTTAGATTTATGTGTGAGTCTTATTGCCGCTCATCATGTTCAAAAAGACCTTGATCTTTACACAGATGTTAGGCCAACCTGGACACGCTGCTTCGAACAGCCTCTCATTGTTGGGGCATTTGGCTCTAATGGTCTTCAGATTGATCATGTAGATTCCGGAGCCAGATGGCACATTGGGATCGGCTTGATGAAAAAATTAAGTTCACCTAAACTTCAACAGTCTCCTGAAGAGGGAGTTCTTCTATAGCTTCTGGGAGGCGCTCTGCAGGACCTTTTTCATTTGCTTTTGTCATAATAAGTTTTTCTAATTCATCAGCCAGTTTAGGGTTCTTTTTGAGCTCTTCTCTCACAAATTCTTTTCCTTGGCCAAGTTTTGCACCATTGTAGCTGAACCAGGAACCTTTTTTCTCAATGATGCCGTAGTCAACTCCAAAGTCGATAAGAGATCCTAATCGTGAAATCCCTTCATTAAAGAGGATGTCAAATTCAGCTTCTTGGAAAGGAGGTGCAAGCTTGTTTTTAACGACTTTCACTTTGACTCTGTTACCAATATCGACGTTGTCTGCTCCTTTGATGCTTCCTGTTCTTCGAATATCCATGCGAATAGAGGCGTAAAATTTGAGAGCTCTCCCACCTGTTGTCGTCTCTGGATTGCCAAAGAAGACACCGATTTTTTCACGTATTTGGTTAATGAAAATAGCACACGTGTTGCTTTTGGATAAAGAAGCTGTGAGTTTGCGAAGAGCTTGTGACATCATCCGTGCCTGAAGCCCCATAAATTGATCACCGATATCTCCTTCAAGTTCACTTTTAGGAACAAGAGCTGCTACTGAGTCAATGACAATCACATCAATAACGTTCGATCGTGCGAGCATTTCAGCAATGTTAAGCGCTTCTTCACCAGAACTTGGTTGTGAGATCATGAGCTCATCGATATTGACTCCAATTTTTGCCGCATATTTGGGATCAAGAGCGTGTTCAGCATCGATATAAGCTGCAATGCCTCCATTTTTTTGGGCACTGGCGACAATGTGAGTTGCAAGTGTTGATTTACCAGAAGACTCTGGTCCATAAATTTCTATAATACGTCCTCTAGGAACACCTCCGATACCAAGAGCCACATCAAGAGAAATGGCGCCCGTCTTAATCACGCTAATTCCTTTTTTGGCAGACTGTTTAGTGAATGTCATGATCGATTCTTCACCAAATTGAGATTTAATTTGAGCAAGTGCTGCATCAAGAGCTTTTTTCTTTGAACTATCGTGTGACATAATTTCCCCTTCGTTGTTTACATCAATATACAAAAAACCGAAATTAAAGAGGTAGTTGCAAATATAGAGTGATGTCTTATAAATAAAATTTATGAGATTTATTACAGGAGATATTGGAGGCACTCACACGCGTCTTGCCATTTTTGATGGGAAGAAAATCGTGAAAGAGAAAAAATATTTAAGCCAAAAATTTTCACGCCTGGAAGAGATTTTGCAAGATTTCCTCACAGAGAAAATTGATCACGGTTGTTTTGCAATTGCAGGACCTATCCTAGATAGACAATGCAAAGCGACAAACCTTCCTTGGATTGTCGATGCAGAAAAACTCTCTCAAAAATTTAACATTTCCCATCTTTTTTTAATCAATGATCTAGAAGCTACGGCTTGGGGTGTGTCTTCTTTAACAGACAACCAACTTTTAACTCTGAATCAAGAAATACATCAAAAAGGCAATCAAGCTGTCATTGCAGCAGGTACAGGCCTTGGTGAAGCAGGCGTTTATTGGGATGGAAAATCTCATCATCCTTTTGCGTGTGAAGGAGGACATGTCAATTTTGCTCCCAGAGATGAAAGAGAGGAAAAACTCTTGCACGCTCTTCGTAAAAAATATGGTCATGTCTCTTATGAACGAATTTTATCAGGCTCCGGAATAGAACATCTCTATGAATATTTAAATGGCACACAAGACATGACAGCAGCGTCTATCACAGAAAAAGCTTTAGATGGCAGCTCTCAACTATGTTTAGAAACTTTAAATTGGTTCGTCTCTATTTATGGCAGTGAAGCGGGGAACTTAGCTCTTAAATTTTTAGCCCTTGGCGGCGTTTATATTGCAGGTGGTATTGCTCCTAAAATTGCCCCCCTCTTAAAAAATGGCCTATTTATGAAAGCTTTTTGCGATAAAGGAAGGTTTGAATCTCTTCTCTCCACAATTGCTGTCAAAGTCGTTTTAACCGATGATGTCGCTCTTTTTGGCTCTGCTAACTATACCACACACCATGTTTTTTGAGTTCATAAACTATTAATTATTAATATATTAAAAACGCATCTTTCGTCAAACAGCTAAAAATGCTGTTTCGCGTAAGCAAATTCTATTGAATCATCTTACGCAAGATAGCAAAATGTCTTAAGTTGCGAAAGATGCAGAATGAAATGAATGACGCTTCATGCTTTATTTTGTAAAAATTGTAGATTTTAGTGAGAATTTAAAATAAAATGATAATTTATGTGCAAGAAAAAGGAAATCTACACTCTCTCTTCAATTACTAAAAAAGCAGTTCCTATTTTAAAAAAACATGCTGTGAAAAGAGCTTCGATTTTTGGTTCATTTGCTACAGGACTTGCAATCGTGAAAAGCGATGTTGATTTCCTAATAGAGTATAGCAGTAAAAATAAAAGTCTTTTTGATCTAATCGATTTGAAATTGGATTTAGAAGAAAGTCTTGATTGCAAGGTTGACGTGATTACATATCGTTCAATTTATCCAGGGCTTCGTAAGCGTATTCTTGCGGAACAGGTAGTGATTTTGTGAAAAAGATCCAAAAATATTTATCGCTCATATTTTAGAATCTATTCAACTT
>CAYUZN010000018.1:10753-24722 GCA_964449295.1 uncultured bacterium
AACTTATATATTAGTGATGATTAGGAACTTACTTGAAATACAGAATATAGGCTCTTTTTACGCAATTTAATATCTCATCATCGCTTTTTTCTTTTGGATCAGCTCCATCATTAAATAAGAACCACCTATCTTTAATTTTGCCGTAAGCAATATAATGCCCTCCTTTCATAGTATCACCTAAATGTTCGATAAAAAAAGATAGTCGATAGACTTTTTCTTTTATTGTGATTTCTGTTTTTTTGAACTCTATGAAAGTCGGTATTTTTTTCAGGTCATTGTCAAAACGTTTAAAAGACATTAACAAACCTTGTTCTGGTAATTGGATGACTTCTCTTGAAATTGCAGCTTGGCTCTCATAAAGATGTTTCCCAGCCAAATATTTAAGCTTATCGGAAGTTTCTTCATCTTTTAAATAAGCATCTAAGCAATCATCAAAAGAGATAGTTCCAGATTTATTTGGAATAGGAAGTTGCAATATATAAGATTTTTCTACAGGGCTGGGCAGTGTGTTTTTTTGGGTAATTTGAGAGTAGTTAGCAGAATCCCCTTCTCCTAAATCAACTTCTTTTGATCGATCTACTTGTTGATTGACTTCGATAATGAGTTCATATTTATTAAGGTTATAGCATTTGAAGAGCAAGTCAAATACTTCAGCTGCATCTTGTTGACCAGCTTTTAATTTATCGGGATCTCTGATGACTAACTCTGATAAAGCAGAACGCAAGCTTATAGGAGCCTGGCATAGTTTTTTCTCCTTTTCTGTCAGATAATACTCTAGTCCAAATTGTTTTAAGGCTTCATAAAAAATTAAACGGGCTTTTCTTTCTTTTTCTTTTGATGCAGAGTCTTTTGTATCTAAATCACTATCTTTAACAGCTAATCTATCTTTTGAGGCTAGAATCTTGAATAGTGGTGTATGAAATATAAGTTGAAGCGCAGAATTTAAAAAGCAATAAGTGGCATCGGGATTAACAATTCCAATGGGTTGTGGACTATTCGCAAATAACTTGCACACGTCTTCGTCATCGATACAAGTCGTATAGTGAAAGTCATTTTTTGTGGGGTGAGATAAAAATTTTCCATTATCATGTTCTACAAGGCAGCAAACACGGCTTCCATGAGGGGTGATTTCTTTTAAAGTTGTTTTGTCAATAACAAACCCCTCTTCTTCATCTTCTATCGCTTCTAAAGAAATGAGATGGACGTTCGCAAGAGAAGCTGCAATTTTAAAATCAATTTCAGCAAATGAAGCTGGCTTGATGATTCTTTCAACATAGGTATTAACTCTATCTTCAAAAGAGGCTCCTCCTATTTTCTTTTCTTTGAGAAGAGGATCTAGGCTATCTTGCGATTGTTTTCGTATACGGATCTCGAATAAATACTTAAATTCATAATTTGGCATCTGGGAAGAAACACCTAATATCTCTTTCATAATGGCAAGAGAAGTTGCAGGGATTTCATCAACTTCAAATGATTGACCCTTATATTCAAAATCACTAATCGTGGATTTTTTGGTCTGATCTTTAATCTCAATCTCTGTTCCAAACGGAAGTTCAGACTCGTCAAAGTTTCCCTCTCGTCTAATTTGACATATTTTAAATCCAAAAGAATAGGCGGGATTTTTATGCATGAGATCATCTCTTAGATGGAGCAATTCTACTTTTGCGCTCATGGAATCAAATTTAGATATTTTGCGATGAAGTTTGAAGTAAATTTGCTTTGCTTCAGTAACTTTAAGTGCATCAACAAATGGTTTTTTTGTTGACCTTAAGAGTTTTGCGGTAATTTTTCCTTCCTCATCTAAATAATTATGAGATTTGAGTAGATCGAGTGTTTCAATCTCAAAATCTTTTTCAGAGAATGTGTAGGTAGGGTTTGCCTCATCTTCAAGTCTTCTTTCTCCTTCAGCCGTATCGATAAAAGCATAAACAAAAATAATATTTTCTGACGGAGTATCTCGAAATAAGCGAATGAACTCTTCGGGATCATCTGGGTTATCGGGAGATAAGGCGTTAAATTGTTCTTTGACTTTCTCCCTAAACACTGTTGTGGACTTACTTTTTGTGCAGTTAGCATAAAATTGTTTGAGCATACTAAAAGAGCCAGAGGCTATGTCGGAGGCTAGGCTATGGGCAGCCACTCGAATTTGAGCACAGGCAGCTCTTGTTGGCTGTCCAAATTCTTCTTTCACATGGTAAAGATATAGTTTTCCTTCAGCTTTATCGTGATAGAGAATGTCAAAGAGTTCGACTTTCTCTCTTTTACCTGCATAGAGTTGATCTCCTACAATAAAGCCTTCTTTCCCGAGGTAAGCCCGATTATAGCCTTCTTCTTTACAAATACGTTGGTAGTTTTTGTGCTGTCTATGTAAGAATTCATAAACTTCATCACTCACTCCAGCAGTTTTCTGTTTTATAGGAGCGCGAATGCAAAAAAGACCTTTAAGAGTTATATTAAGTGGGATGGGTTTTGTCAATTCTTCATAAGCGCTTTTTGCACGTGCAGTTCCTATTTTATGAGCATTACCTTTTTTTGTTTCTTTAAATTTTTTTAAAGCTAATTCATTAATAAATCTTTCTCTATTTACTTGTTTTTTTGTAAGCTGCTTCTGAACCCAGTCTTGATGATCCTGTAGAGCTTTAGATTTAAACTCACAATAAGTGATATCTGGAAAGAGAACATCCCCTTTATCGTTTAAAATTGTTGCTGCGGGCGCTTTTTTTGTTTGGCCAACTGAAGGAGGAGCGCAGATAGGGCGTTTTTCTGTAAGAAGCTTATATACTTTTTTTGCAGTAGATTGAGCCTCTTTTTTTTGATCTTGATCATCATCTTGTTTATCTGGAAATATGATTGCAAGATCTGCAGGCATGAGCTTCTCTTTTGTAGATGCTTTGAAATCTAATAAATAAGAAAGTTCAGCCCATTTTTTTTCTATTGTTTTAGCCAAGCTATTGGGAATGCCTGTTAATAAGCAAAATGTTGGAACCTTAACTTTTATATTGCCATCTTCAACAAAAGAAAATTGCTGATTTTGCAAAGCTTCTAAAGCAATTTCTAACTCGTTAAGAGAAAGCTCATTTTCGATAGCATGTTCTAAAGAGAAGGCAGCCCAACGCTCTTTAGAAATCCAAGTGAGAGGAAGGGCTCCTGAGATAGATCGAGATGGATCTAGATTTCTTATTAAACAGGAAGATAGTAAAGAGTGAAAATCATGCTGCAAAACAACTAAATGACTAGGTCTGACTACTAGCCATACACCCTCATTACGGAAATAAGTTTTTTCTTTTTGACGCAGTTCCCCTTCAAAAAACTCTAGAAGAGAGTGTTTTTGTTGAGTTGTCCCAAACTTAAAATACATCTCGTCTAATAAACTAGCTAGTTGTTGACTGTTAGGAAGAGAAAAGCCTTTTAACATGGCTCGGAGAGTTTCTAGTATTTGACACATATCTGGAGGGTAGTTCCACGTTTCTTCCCATTTTCTGAATACAAGTCTAAAAGAATGGGAAGAAAAAAATGTTTTATAATATTTGTGAATAAAAGAGAAATGAAGAGTTCGTTTGGGATCTTTTAAACACTCATAAATGAGCTCAATAATACAGCTATTTAATTGTTCTGAAGTATCTTCATCGACAGGAGAAATATTGTGTAAATACTTAAAAGAAGGGTCATCAGTTTCTTCAGAGCCATCTTCTTGATGAGTTTTTTCTCCGCGATAAATTTTAGAAAAATGATCAAGAATGATAGGCATCTGATCAAAAGGAATTCTTTTAATGATTAAGATTTTCCCTCTTCCGATTTCTACACCAATAAGCTCATCTTCTTTGAAAGGATCAAGAGTGAACATCGATGACTTCATTTTGAAATGAGCTTTAAATTGTTTAAAGATATGCCATAAAGTATCTAGTTCGTGAGGCTCTAAACAATAGGCTTGCCTATATGTTTCTGTAGAGGCTTCTTTGTGCCCTGCCAGTGGTTTTGATTCGACAATTGAAAGATTAGGATCAACCACTCTTAAGGCAATTTTAATAGGGAATATATAATCGGAAAATGCTTTAACAACTCTCCATCCATCACCTAATGTCAGAGCAAAAATATCCCATTTTTTTTTGTCGGGTAACGGTTCTTGAAAAGGAGGAAGATTGTCTCTATAAATAAAACAAACAAAGTAATAAGAGATTTCTCCAAAATTTTCTGGAGCGCCGAGATTGTTTAAGAAGATGCCAAAATGATTAGGTGATTGTTTTTTAAAACAAAAAATTTTCAATCGAAAATTGAAATGATCCCTAGGTTTCCATTCTTGTAATTCAGGAGATAGAGAGGTGTCTTTGGTGGTTTTTCTATATTCTTTAACTACAAATTCGACAACTTCTTTTCCAATGTTACAGCTTGTAAAAATTCTGCGAGAGGCATCTATGCGATGAATACCAAAACCCGATAAAGAATGGCTCCAAGGGCTAGTGGCAAGATTTGTTGTTTCGTCAGTTGGAGTCATGTAGTATGTCTATTTTATGAGACAACAGTATGAGTAAACAACGGGAAAAGAGCAATAGACGTTTTCTAAACCATGCTCTATAGTTGTGCTTAAGTTATGAGAAAATTATCCCTGAAATTTTTTGGAGTTTTAATAGGTCTTTTTATCATGCAATGTGTATCTGCGCATGAGCCAATTTCACTGGGCGTTGATACATTTTTTGCAGAAGGGCGCGAGAGTGCGTTAAAAGGAAAAAGAGTGGGGCTTGTGATCAACCACACAAGTTATAATTCTTCTTTGCAAGAGACGTATGTGTTGTTCAAAGAGAAGATTAAAATTGTGGCTCTTTTCTGTCCTGAACATGGGATCAAGGGTTTGGGATATGCTGCACAAAATATTCAAGATGAAAAGACATCAGATGGCCTGCCTATCTATAGTTTACATGGAAGTGTGAGACGGCCCACAGAAGCGATGCTAAAATCGGTAGATGTTTTGATTTTCGATATACAAGAGATTGGGTGTAGATCTTATACCTATGCGACAACGCTGTATTATTTGATGGAAGAGGCTGCTAAAAAAGGCATTAGAGTGATTGTACTCGATCGTCCTAACCCAATGAATGGTGAGATTGTTGAAGGGCCGATGTTGAAACATAAGTGGCGCTCTTTTGTTGGGTATATCAATGTGCCTTATTGCCATGGGATGACAATTGGGGAGCTAGCTCTATTTTTCAACCAGGAATACAGTGTTGGGTGTGATTTGGATGTGGTGCCTATGAAAGGGTGGAAAAGGTGGATGAGTTTTAAACACACAGGCCTTTCTTGGATCCCGACAAGTCCTAATATTCCAGAGCCCGACACACCTTATTTTTATGCGACAACAGGTGTTTTGGGAGAGCTTGGGTGTTTAAATATTGGCATTGGGTACACGCAACCGTTTAAACTCGTGGGAGCCCCTTGGATCAAGGCAGACGATTTAGCTTACCATTTGAATAAGCAAAAATTACCTGGTGTGACATTTATTCCTTATTATTTTCGTCCTTTTTTTGGAGCTTATAAACAAGAGGCGTGTGAAGGGGTAAAAATCATTATCACAAATTCTCTCACTTATCGTCCGATCAAAGTGCAGTACATGATTTTAGGCGTGCTAAAAACGCTTTATCCGAAAAAATTAACCGAGTGTCTTAATGCCCTTTCACAAGAGAAAAAAGCGATGTTTTGCAAAATTAATGGCAATGAAGAGATTTTACAAATCCTCAATTCAGAAAAATATGTCGCTTGGAAGATGATCAAATTCGATGAGGAAGAAAGACATGCTTTCATGCAAACGCGTAAGAAGTATCTACTTTACTGATGGTGGATACCATCTTCGAACAAAGAGTTCTTTGTTTTGTTCTTGTGTGATTTTTTGAATTTCGGCGAGGCGTTTTTTAAAAGGAGAGAAGAAGACGCCTTTACCTAGAGCACTTTCAATCACCGTGTCATGAGAGACGGCGATGATGACGTGTCCTTTCCAAACGATAAGATCAAGAGGCTGAAGTGCGATGTTCTCTAAAGGAACAGGTGTGCCAAAATTGATGAGATCGGACGTGTTTCTAGGAGTCCATCCGTTGGTGGCAAAATAAAGAAGACCTGAGCAATCGATGCCTTGACAGATGAGATCTGGTAGATCTTCTCTACCTTGAATATGGGGATAGAATTTTAAAATGTTGGGAATGCCGTAAGGATAAGCACCACCCCAAAAATAACGAAGGCCTTCTAACTTTTTCATGTTTGAAAGGATCTCTTCTTGGGAGGGAAGTTCGATATATCTTTCTAATGCTGAAGGAATGGGCTCAAAGAATTTTTCATCGAGATAGAGTTTAGATGGGGAGGGATATTCTTTAGTTTTAACTTCCCAGATGCAGTCTGTTTTTTTTTCAACCAGTTCAAGTAAGACATGTGTGAAAATAACGGTTTCTAGTTCCATAAAGCGGTCTTGAGAGTCTTTAGAGAGTTCGAACATCAGTTTAGGTGTGTTGAGTAAAGGAGCTGGAGAGATTGTTTTTGCAAATGACATTTGACTGAAACTCACTGGGTGTTTAGATTAGGGGGATGAAAAAATACATTTTATTATCAGTTACATTTTTACTTCTTTTCTTGACGGGATGTCAATCAAAAACAGGGCAAACTCTTAAAGTTAATTTAGGAGGAGAGCCTCAAACACTAGATCCGAGACGAGTCAAAGATTTACAATCACAAACGGTTGTGCAAATGTGTTTTGATGGGTTGACACGGATGGATCCGCATGATGAGCCGCAACTGGCTGTTGCTGAAAAATTAAAAATTTCTGAAGATGGCAAGGTTTACACTTTTTATCTCAGAGACTCGAAGTGGAGTAATGGAGAGAGTGTGACTGCCGATGATTTTGCATATGCGTGGAAAAAATCTCTGCATCCTAATTTCCCTTGCGACAGGGCCTTTCAGCTCTATCCGATTAAAAATGCAGAACTGGCTAAATGTAATAAAGTGTCTGTGGATGATATAGGGGTTAAAGTTTTAGACGCTCATACACTTCAAGTAGAGCTTGAACATCCAACTCATTATTTTTTAGAATTGACGGCACTTCCTATTTATTTTCCTGTGCATCAAAAAACAGATGAGATCAATCCTCACTGGGCAGAAAATGCGTCTACCTATGTTTGTAATGGCCCTTTTACCCCTCACGAGTGGAAACATTCCGATTCTTTTGAAGTGATTAAAAACATGCATTATTGGGACAGCTCCCATGTGAGATTGGATGCTATCCAGCTTGTGATGGTCAGTGAAGATACAGAATTTAAGATGTATGAGAAAAAGGAGCTCGATTGGGCGGGATCTCCCCTCTCTGTTCTTCCTCTTGATGCTCTTTCCCATATTAGGCAGCGAAAAGAGTTTCACTCTAAACCTTTTTTAGCGACTTATTTCTTTAATACCAATATCACTAAAGCTCCTTTCACACATCCTCTGATGCGCAAAGCGTTTGGGCTTGCGATCAACAGGCAAGAGATTATCGATCACGTTCTGCAAGGAAAACAGATTGCAGCGACAGGTCTTGTCCCAACTGCGATGGGACTTCAAGACTCTCCCTATTTTAAAGATGGAGATATAGAGCTTGCTAAACGCTATTTTGATCAAGCTTTGAAAGAACAAGGACTAACTGCGCAAGATCTTCCTTCGATTGTGCTTCTCTATATCACAAGCGAGAGAAATAATTTAATTGCTCAAGCAGTTCAATCTCAGTGGAAATCTGCTTTTGGAGTCGATATTAAGATAGAGCCGATGGAAAGAAAAAGTTTTTACGATCGTTTGTCAAAACGAGATTTTCAAATGTCGATTGGATCGTGGACAGCCGATTTCAACGATCCTTTAAATTTTTTAGAAATTTTTAAAAGTAAAAGTAGAGGATCTAACTACACGACATGGGAAAATCCTAAATATGCAGATCTTCTTGAAAAAGCCCTCTCTATTTCTGATATAGAAGAGCGGAAACATGTGTTAAAAGAAAGTGAGTCTATTTTAATAGGTGAGATGCCGATTATCCCTCTTTTTCACTATACGATGCTGTATCTGACCAGTGACAGAGTCAGAGATATCGCTGTGTCAACAACAGGTAGTGTTGACTTTAAATGGGCATTTATTGTTAAAAGAGAAGAATGAAGTATTTAAGCTTTATTGCTCTATTTTTCTGTCAGTTAGTGTATGCAGGCAGTGTTCGCCTCATCAATGATTCAACGTATAAGCTGCAAGCGATTGTTCAAGCCTCTGATGGTTCTTCTTTAGGAGAAGTCGTTGTCAATCCTCGTCAATCGATGTCTTGGAGTGATTATAATGCGGGCGTAGGATCTTACAATCAGTCGCGCACACCGTACACTGTCCAGTGGTATTGTCTGGTCGATGGATCTAGTTTTTCAACATGCAGTAATGTCTCTCCAGGTGGGCTTGCTCAAGCGATGTCTGGTATTGGACCAAGAGCGTGCAAAGTTCCTAAGAAGGGGGATAAACCCTTCAAAGATGATGATAGCTTTTCTGATGAATCAGATCAGGAAAATGTAGGACCTCCCGAGGGGTTATTACAGTGAGGCTGTGGACGCTCATCACTCTTCTCATCGCTGCTCCTATCACCACTGTTTTTTCCGTTCCCTCTTCAGAACAACCAGATATATCTTTAAAGAGATTGATGGATGGCAATAATCGCTATGCGAATGACGCCTCTATGCTCCCTTCAGACTTAAGCGAAAAAAGGGAAGAGACATTATCTAAACAAACACCCTTTGCTATCGTTGTTGGATGCTCTGATTCGAGAGTGGCTCCTGAGATTGTTTTCGATCAGACAATAGGAGATCTCTTTGTTGTCAGAGTTGCAGGGAATGTGATTGGACCACTAGAACTCGATAGTATTGAGTTTGCAGCAGATAAATTAGAAGTTCCTTTGATTGTCATTCTAGGACACCAAAAGTGTGGAGCGGTTGCGGCTGTTTTATCAGGTAAAGCTAAAGATGATGATATTGCCAGCATTGCACCTTATATTCAATCAGCTGTTGATGAAACAAAACGCATGCCAGGAGATCCTCTTGTTAACGCGATTAAAGCAAATGTAGTCAATGGCATCAAAGAGCTGAAAAAAAATCGTATGATAGCAAGTCTTGTGAAATCTAAAAGGCTTAACATAGTCGGCGCTTATTACGAGCTTAATAGCGGCAAGGTTGAGCTTTTAGCCCCCTCATAGAAAAAGTCTTTTTTTTAAATTCTTAAGGACAGATAATAACCTCTTATTAAAGAGGAAGTGATGTCGGAAGTCTCGTTTTCAGTCTCTCTGTGTTTTACGCATAATCATATCTATGTAATGGAGAGAGAGCAAGCAGGTCTCAGCGTAAAAGTGTTTGATGCCTCTCAAAAAGTGCTTGGAAAAAGAAGTTTTTCTGATTCAAAGAGAGAGATACCTAAAGGGAACTCCCTTCGAGAGTTACCTCCTAAAGTATTAGAAGAATTAATTCCTCCGAGGTATTTATCTGACTTCAAGGAGGCTAATTCTAAAGAAAAGAAAGCAGCAGCTGGTAGATCACCCTCTAATGATGATTGTTGTCAAAAATCACATCGTCTTTTGCTAGACGCACAAGCTGCTATGGACGCAAACAAGGCTGAGGAAGCTCTAAGCTTTTGTAAGAAAGCAGAATCTTTATGTCCAGAATCTTTTCTGAATATATGTGTCCAGTTGGAGTTGTTTAAAAAGCAGAATCAAACAGAAAATATCAAAAATAAAATTCTCTCATGGCTTGAAAGATATGAGAATACAGCATCTGTAAGTTCTAAGATTTTAGCTTATAAAATGCTGGTCGATTTAAATTATTCTCCTAAACACTGTCTAAAAATCATTCAACTTTATTATCAGGAAAGTCTAGCAGATTCAGATGAAGCTTATAAATCGGGAATGAGAGAAAAAACCTTAAAGTGGCTTTTAGTGTTTATAGAGCATATTCAACGTGAATCAACTTTCACAGGCGAAACCAGTGAAAAACAACCTCTCTATCAAATTTTAAACGATATCGATACGAAAAATTCTTTAAAAGATGAGTGGAATCGTTTAATCCAAATCTACTTAAAAAATGACGATTTAACATCTGCTAAAGAAACCTGCCTACTTGCTTTTAATAAATATCCTAGTTTTGAAATAGCCCTGCAACTAGGGCGAATTTGTGGTAAGCAGCAAGATAAAGATAGTAGTTTGAAGTGGTATGCTCAAGCTTGCCTTTTGGCGTCTGATTATCAACAACGAAATGACACAGCTATTGAACTCTCAAGCGAGGTAAATTACTTATTAGATAAGGAAGAAGAAGGGCCTGCTCCTCGGCCCGTTCTAAGTACATGTGATTGGATTGACTGTTCTTTGCCTTCAGCCTATGATCTAGACTTATTGGTAGAACCACATTTGCCCTTAAATATTCGAAAAATTCTTAAGAAACCTTGTCCTTTTACAAATAAAACAATTGGCGAGTCACACCACTTTATTTTTGTTATATCAAGATGGGGACTAAAATTGTGTCAAGAGAGCGATAATGAAAAAGTTTTAAGTGTCGATAAAGGAATTGTCGATGATCCACGTCAAACTGGTTATTGGCTATTGATCACAAAAGAGCCGATTCACTCAACCATCGGTTGTAGCAGAATTCAGCAATGTAAAATTTTGCAAGAGGCCTCTAAAAAAACAGGGCTTTCATATGATTTTCCAACTATTGCAAACGCCATATGTTACCCTTTTGTATTGAAAGATATCCCTTCCTTAACTCGTTGCAAAGAAGTAGGTCGGAATGGAGAAGTCATCATTGTAAAAGTTAAAGATGACGGCAAAATTCAAGTAGAACATGCAGATAATGATAGTAAAATTGGCACAAAAGCTGTTGTCAGACTCTTCCCAGGAAATGCTAACTTTTCTTAGAAAAATGCACGAATGTTTCTAGACCAAATGAGATATCGACATAGATCAAATGGATAGAATTAAATGTGAAGACAGCAAGAGAAGGAGATATTTTTTCAAAAGATGTGGGAGCGGTATTTGTTTTAAGCCAGATGCAAGGATGGATAGAGTCGGAGACAAGATCCTCTGCTTTTTCTAAGAGAGGTGTTAAAGAATTGTCAGCAGGGATGAAGTGAATAGAATAGAAGAGATGGGCGAGCCATCTAAAAATAGGCGCTTCCTTTTGAGGAATAAGAAGATGTATTTTAGGATCAAGGGCTAAGAGAAGGCAAGCTTTTATCCAATTTGCTTTACGCAAGACAAGAACAACCTGTGAGTGTTTGTTTAAAAGATCGATATTTTTTGTCTTCACTCGGAAGAGAGGTTTAACGAAATATTTAGCTATAAAAGGAAATGATAAATCAGACAGCCTGCAGATAATAAAAAGAGAAAAAAGAAGGGTAATCCATCCTGTAATTCCAAAGCCTTCTGCTGGAGAGACCTCTAAAAATTCACTGTAGATATACAAGGCCAAAGACGCGAGTAAAACACCACAAAAACTTAAAAAATTTGTCGCTGCAATCACTTGCCCTCGCTTTTCGCTGGGGCTAAAAATCTGAATAAAAGAATCAAAGGGAACAATAAAAAAGCCTCCAAAGAGTCCCAAACTTGTCAGTAAAATCAAGACAGAGATTAAGCTGTGAGATAAGCCTGCAAGTAGCAGGAGAACAACGCCAATTAAAATGCCTGCTAAACAAGAGACGCCTAATTCAACTCTAGATTTAGAGACTTTTCCTGCTAAGTACGATCCAAGTGCAATGCCCAAAGCTGTTGCTAAAAAAAGATAGCCACCTACAACTTCATTAAAATGAAGAGCATCTATAGCAAAAGGGATGACGTTCAACTGAACAAATGATCCAATAAATAAGAAAAAAGAGGAACCGATTGTCGCAATTAAAAGATGGGGCCTTGTTTTGCAAAAAGAGAGGGTGTCAAAAATTTCTTGAATAAATAAGATCTTAATTTTTTTATTCGAACCTTGAGGAGGTGTGTATTTGATGCCAAAAGTGCTGATAAATCCGACAAAAGCAACTCCCAAACAAAAAATAGCTACTAAGACAAAGTTTTTATGTGTCCACTCTGTGAGAAAAGAGGCTAAGAATGTCCCTATAATCACGCCGAGATAAGTAAACGATGTGATGAGACCATTAGCTCTTGAGACACGGTCTGATGAGACAAGATCAGAAATAATCGCATATTTAGAAGGCCCAAAGAGAGCGCTGTGTGTCGATAAAAGAAAAAGAAGGGTGTAACTTCCCCACACACTTTTGGTGGCAAATGCGACAACAGCTAAAGACATGATGATCATCTCTGCAAATTTCATCCAAATGAGTAGTCTTTGCTTACTGAATCTATCGGCAACAACGCCTGCTGCTGATGAAAAGAGCAGAAAAGGAATCACAAAAATAGCACCCGCAACAGACAAGATTGTGCTAGCATCCTCCTTCCCATAGACACCAATTAATAAAAAAGCAATCACGAGCTTGAAGATATTGTCATTGAGAACGCCCATGAACTGGGCAACATTTAAAAAATGAAGGGAATGTTTATCGGGTTTGGAAAATCCTGGCAGGCGAGATAAAAATTGTGTTAAAAAAGCAAATCTGTGCTTCCCGAAAAAACCCATAGGTATAAGAGCTCTCTTTTTGTCTGCTTATACCAGTGATGAGTTGAATTGTATAGAGTAGATTTTTCTCGTGAGGGCGGCAACTATTTCCAGTTCCCAGAGTCATCGAAAGTGTTGGTTAGAACTGCTTGAAGATCCTCAAACGAACAGTCTGTAACTTCTAATCCTAATGAAGATGATTTTTTATTTTTTATATATTCTATATCCCCTTTTCTGTCGTCAGGTAACCGTTTATTCCACTTATCTTTTATCGAGGTTAGGGTTGTTTCATTTAAGAGGTTTTTATGGATAAGTTGTAAGATAACAGACATTGTCAATGGATCATTAACTAGTATGAGAGAGCAGTCTACCTTATTAACATCGATCTTGTTTTTTATTAAACCTGCCATGATATCACAACGATCACGATGACCACTTCTAATCGCCGTCCAAAATAGTGTAGAGTTTGTTAAATCGACTTGATTTAAAATCTCACCAATGGGTTTTTGTTCTGTTTCTGCCAACTCTTGGGCTGCTTGTAATAAGAGTGGCCAATCTTCTTTCTTATTGTGATCATCGTGTAAAAATGAAAAATCTTTTTTGCTAAGCACATCTTTAAAGAAATCGACAGAGTGGGAAACTTCTACTACACGTGTTTGTTGAGCTTGAGAGGGTAGAGTCCCTCGTGTTCTAGTAGATCTGTTAGGTGGTAGTAGGGGTGCTCCAGGATCTGTTATTTTTTTTCTGTCATCATCTGTTGTGTTTAAAATCCTTAAGAAGACTAAAGTAAGCATTAAAGCTAATTTGACTTTAAAACCAGCTGTAATTCTTGGCAGTAAGTGAGGATAAAATCTGTGAGCCAAAAAGAGAAGTCCTTGCCGTGTTAAAGCTACAGCAAGTATTGATAATGCAATATCGGTAATAAGTCTGACTACTCCGTAATTAATCTTTGTGCACTTATGAATGACTTGATCTGCCAATGATAAAGGCTTAATTATAAGTGTGTTGTAAAACTGATTTGACAGTGGTTCCATGATTATTACCTTTTTAAGAGATATTTTAACATTTTAGAGATTAAAATTGTTATTTTTCTACAGGCTTAGGAAGCCAGAGCACAGGAAATTAGAACAAATTTTTGACTAACTTATCTCTATACGCTGAGTTTTGCAACTACCTCTTTAATGAAACGAGATCAGAAATAATTGTCATTTGTAAAATAAGAAAATAGACCTCTTTCGAAATTAAGGTTCTGTCGATTTTCTGGTTCTTTTGAGCCAATTTTCAATTTAAATCGAAGGGGTAATATCAGCTCTCGCATATGACCCCTTCGATTTAAATTGAAAATTGGCCAAAATAATCCA
>CAYUZN010000019.1:0-5331 GCA_964449295.1 uncultured bacterium
ATCACGGTTTTCCATGCACCGACAGAAGAGCAAGAAGCTGAGGCGGTTATTCAAAGGATGATACATTTACATCGAGAGCACCATATCCCTTGGCACGAGATGGCCATTCTCTATAGATCCAATAATCTCTCTCGACCTTTTGAACTGGCCCTCATGCAAGCTGCTTGGCAAAAAGAAGGTGGGTGGGTGCGCGGCATCCCCTATCAAATCTTCGGAGGAACAGAATTTTATGAAAGAAGTGAAATCAAAGATTTAACCGCTTATTTGCGCGCTATTATTAACCCTCTTGACCAAGAAGCTCTTCTTCGTATTATTAATGTTCCTAGACGTGGTGTCTCAGATCAAACCTTAGATAAACTCACTCAAATGAACCGCTCTAAAAACCTCCCTTTGTGGGATGTGCTTAAAGATGTCTCATCTCTAGATAATCTCTCTGATCGTGCTTTAAATGGCGTCAAATCTTTCGTGAAGCTCATTCAAACAGCGCACGAGAAATTCTCCTCTCCCCCGTATGCACCCACTCTTCAATGGCTTATCGACACAATCAACTACAAAAAAGCCATTAGCGAAGACGTCAAAAGTGACAAAATGCGCCTTTTTAAAGAGGAGAATGTGGCAGCCTTTGTAAAAAACTTAGCTACATGGGAAACTACAGATAATGGATCTCTTGCAGATTTTATAAGCACACTTTCATTGAACGATAATCAGTGGTTTGCAGGACAATCTAAAACCTCTGATAATAAAGTCAATTTGATGACCTTTCACAGTGCAAAAGGACTTGAATTCACAGCTTGTTTTCTCGTAGGCCTTGAAGATCACATCATTCCTCACGAAAAAAGTTTGCAAGAAGGCTCTTTAGAAGAAGAAAGGAGATTAATGTATGTGGCTATCACTAGAGCTAAGCATCATTTGTTTTTGAGCATGGCAAGGCAAAGAAAAAGGTATGGAAAAGATGTCAGCTCAAGCCCCTCTCGTTTCCTCTTTGAAATCCCTAAAAACCTGATAAAGGTTACGAATTGGAATAGTTTTGATTAATTAACCTGCGCAGCACTTCTTTTCCCCAGAGCCCTTGCCAGTGGATAATAATGGCGTCTATGTTGATGCCTGAATGCAATCGCCAGTTGTACTTATCGGAGAGTTCTGCAACTTCAATAGCTTCAATATGAATTAAGAACCCTAAAATATCTTGATCACTAAAAAAACGATCGTTGTACTTTAAACAAGCAGCTGCCCACTTTTCAATGAGAGAAGAATCTTTCATAAAAGCAATCACGCCCGTATTATATCTCACGTCTTCAGATGCACGCTCTCTTTCATAACTTAAAGCAACGCCTGAATGGGGATGAATCTTTTGGAAGAGTGGAGAGATAGATCCTGTGATTTCGCAATCAAGATCAATCCAAATCGATTGATCAAAAGGTGTTTGAAGTAGAGCAAATGGTTTTAAAAACAGCTGCTTTCTAGCGCTCCAACCAATTGGACCAAAACGCTCTTCCCATTCAGCAATCAAATCTCGATGTATGAGCGATTCGGGCATGATAAAATCTTTTGATCTTTCAAGTGTGATCACGTCCCCTTTCTGAGCACACCATCTCTTTGCTTCTAATGTCATGCCAAAATCAGCAAAAACGACAGGATAACGGTTGTGCTTTTGATAATGTTTCCACCACCACATGAGAAGCCACTCTTGCTGCCTATCACAACCAACAATCACTCCTTTCATTTTTTACCTATCTCGCGAATGTATTGAATGGCCTCTTTGATATCTTCTTGTGCTTCTAAAGGAGCATCTTGCAGAGCTTTTCTTGCGTAATCAAGAGCCTTCTCCTCCTGACCTTTGCTTAAACAATACTGTGCAAGAGTCATTTCTACTTGCCAACGATGCTCTTTATCTTCTTGCCCAAAATGTTTGAGATATTTTTTTAAAGGTTTAATAACTTCTTCAAGTGTCAGAGATAACTCTTGTCTTTCTTGAAACTCCAATAAAGCCAGCTGTAGTTGAGAGCCTTCCTCATTATTAGGATCTCTACTTTTAATTTCCTCTTTGATGTTTTTAGCTTTTTTTCTGTCTAATCCTAGGTAGTTCTTATACTGCTCTAAAAGAAAAAATGTCCCCGAATCAACTTGAAGACCTGTAGACAAAAGTTCCATTTGAAGTTTTTTAAAGCCAATTGTCTTAGCTTCCGTATAGTAATGTCTGAGAATTTCTATTGGAACTGCTTTAAGGTCTATCTGAGCCATTTTATCTTGCAATAGTTCCACTTTCGTCAAAAGCCCTTTGAGATGCTCTGCCATTTCTTGAGGTGTTTTTGGAAGATACCCAACACGCGTTATCTCCATGCCTTCTTTGTCAATCAGCACAAACATAGGAACTTGATCGATGTGATATTTCTTACAAATCTCTTCTTGACTCCCATCTGACATATAGACTTTGAGAAGGTTAAAACTCTCACCAATCGATTGTCTGAACTGCTCTTGATCTAGAACTTCTTTGATCAATTTGTCACACCAAGGACAACTATTAAGGCTTAAAAATACCAATAAAGCAGGTTTTTCATTTTTTTGAATATGTTCAGCAAGCCGGACAGTTTCTAAACCAGAGAGAGGTGTCAGACAGCTTAAGAAAAAAAGAAGAAAAGAAAACGCTCTTAACATATAATCGCCTCTTATTTCTATACTCTATAAAAAATGCTTCAGTTTCCTCCAACACTTATTTTACGTCACAGAAAAGAAAATCTCAAAAAGTGTTCTTTGCGCGGGCTAGAAACCAGACAAGATTTTCAATTTTTTACTTACCCTAAAGATAATTTACCCTCTTTAACTGGCTACATCCTTTTAACGCTGGGCGCTCCCCCTTTAACTAAAGATGACAAAAATTTTGGGTTATTTCTGATCGATGCCACCTGGCGTTACGCCAGCATCATGTTCAATCATACACCTTCTGTCAAAAATTGCCTGCACAGAAGTTTGCCATCTCACTTGCGCACAGCCTATCCTCGAGAGCAAAATGACTGCCCAGACCCTCAAGCAGGACTTGCCTCTATCGAGGCTCTGTATGCCGCTTTTACGATTTTAGAAAGAGATACAAAAGGCCTTCTTGATAACTACTATTGGCAAGAACAATTTTTACAAGACAATCCATCCTTGAGAGCTCTTGACTTTTGATGTGTATTAAAATAATCTGGGGTCCTTAAAAATATGAATCCAAAAGTTTATTCCTTCAAAGAACACGGTCTTTCCATTGACAGCATAGATCCCGATGCTCTCTATGTTATGGAAAAGTTAAGACACGCAGGCTTTATCGCTTTTCTTGTAGGAGGAGGCGTGCGCGATCTCCTTCTTAAAAAAACACCTAAAGATTTTGATATTTCAACATCTGCCAAGCCAGAAGATATCAAGCGCCTCTTTCGCAATAGTATTTTGATTGGAAGACGTTTTAGATTAGCGCATATTCGCTTTGGCAAAAAAATTTTGGAAGTCTCAACCTTTAGGTCAGGTGATAATGAAGCAGACGCTTTAATTATAAGAGATAACAATTGGGGCTCTCCTGAAGAGGATGCACTGAGACGAGATTTTACGATCAATGGTCTTTTCTATGATCCTTCCGATCAAACCATTATCGATTATGTAGGTGGCTATCCCGATATTGAAAAACGCTACTTACGCACAATAGGCCAACCTTTCCTTCGTTTTAAACAAGATCCCGTACGCATGATCCGTCTTTTAAAATTCAAAGCCAGGTTTGGACTCGATATTTGTCCAGAAGCTCACATGGCTCTTTTAGATTGTAGAGGAGACATCATTAAAAGTTCTCAAGCTCGTATTCTAGAAGAACTCTTGCGCATGCTTGAATCAGGATCATCGAGATCTTTTTTCCATCTTATGACAGAAAATGGCCTATTGCAGCTTCTTTTGCCTGCTCTTGCCTCATTTTTAGAGACACACAAGGGTGATGAAATTTTTTCCTACTTAAGTGAAATCGATCGAAATTTTCAAGACCCTGAAAAAATCCCTCTAGATAGGGCTGTTCTACTCTCTTGTCTCATTTTTCCCTTTTTACAAGCACACTTAGACACACTCTTTATTCAAAGGCAAAAAATCCCACATTTAGGCGAGGTCCATCAAGAATCGCACCATGTTATCGACACTATTTTTCTTCCTTTTTTCCTTCTTTCTCGTCGCATAAGGACATCTTTAATCAGTCTTCTTACCTCTCAATACCGCTTAACTCCTTTTGAAAAAAGACGATCTCATAGATTACGAATCCCGAGCGATCCCGATTTTCCTTTAGCTCTTCAGTTTTTACAAATCAGAAGTTGTCTAGAACCAGGCTTCCAAAAAATTTGGGAAGAGTGGCATGAAGAGTTGCAAAAAGTTGAGTTACCTTTACATAAACCTCGTAGGCAGAGAAGACGAGTTAGACGCTAAGAAAGAATTCGAGTTAGAGAAGAGATTTCTAACACAGAGATCACAGAGACACAGAGTAAGAGAGAGAAAATATATTTTTCTTCCTTTGTGTCTCTGTGATCTCTGTGTTGAAAATCTTGTTTTAAAGAGCAGGAGTGCATGAGACCTGATATTTTCATATTTGCAGGAGAGCCTTCCGGTGATTTACATGGAGAACACTTACTAAAAGCGCTTTTTTTTCAAAAACCTGATCTTACAGTTGTGGGTGTCGGCGGCCCTAGACTACGTGAGCAAGGGTTAAAATGCTGCATGCCTATGGAAAAATTCCAAGTGATGGGATTTATCGATGTCTTTTTTTCTCTCCCTCGTCTCATTTGGCAATTTTATAAAATCAGACACACCATTCTCAAATTAAATCCCAAAGTTGTTGTCACGATCGACTACCCAGGCTTTAATCTCAGATTAGGAAAATCTCTCAGAAAAAAAGGGTTTACAGGAAAACTCTGCCACTACATTTGCCCCTCTGTTTGGGCCTGGGGGAAAAATCGCACCCAATTACTCGCTCAAAATTTTGATCTCCTACTCTCCATATTTCCTTTCGAACAAGCCTATTTTGCTCATACAGATCTTGCTATCTTTTATGTTGGCAACCCTCTCATGCAGAAAATTCCCCACCCCTACCCTGTACAAAACACGCACCAAATTGCAATTTTTCCAGGAAGCCGTAAAAAAGAAGTTGAGCGCAATCTTCCCCTCTATTTGAAAGTGATTAAAACCCTGTCAAAAGAGTATGCAGGCCTCTCTTTTGTTATATCTGTTGCATCTCCTCAACTCTTTCATGTGATTCAAACGATCTTAAAAAAAGAACAAGTTGCCATCTCCTTAGTCTCGCAAGAGAACAATGAAGAGCTGATACAGAACTCT
>CAYUZN010000019.1:5341-12414 GCA_964449295.1 uncultured bacterium
CACCCTACAGCTGGCACTTTATGGCCTGCCTACCGTTGTCACCTACGCGATGTCGCTCATCGATATATTCCTCGCTAAATATATTTTCCGCATCCACCTCCCTTTCTATTGCCTCGTCAATATTCTAGCTAAAAAACAAGTTTTCCCAGAATTAATTGGCCCCTCTCTCTCTGAAGATTCCCTCTTGAAAACCTTAAAAAAAATAATAGCAAATAAAGAAGAGCGTCTCACTTGCCACAACGAATGCCTGAATGTCAGAAAAATTCTAGGAGATCAAAATAGCAGCCAAGAAGCTGCCACCCATATTTTGGATTTATTTGACTGAGGTTAAAAATGGGCAAATTTTATGATGATTTAAAGAAGAGCTTTGAAGATATCCTTGACTACCGTAAAGGAAAGATTACACTGCGCTCTGAAATGATCGAATTACCTGAACCACCGTTAGAATATACCGCGAAAGACATCAAGCAAATCAGAAAAAAGAAAAATTACTCACAGGCTATTTTTGCGATGATTCTCAATGTGAGTGTGCGTACGATCCAATCATGGGAATCAGGCGTTCGTGTTCCTACACATTCCGCCTTACGCCTTTTAGAAATTATTGATAAAGGTATCTACCAACCCAAAATTTATAGAAATTAACTCTTATCCAAATAAATCATACTCAGAAACGGCCGAATCACTCTGAGTAGTTTGTATTGAAAATTTCTGCTGTTTAGGCACTTCAACTTCGTTGTTTAACCCTGAAAGATAGAACAATCCCCACTTATCAGGCCTATCTCGATTATTTACTAATCCTTTACAAACTGCGTGTTGAAGAGCCTTTGCTTTATTTTCTCCTTGGAAAACTTGGCTATAAAAATCTTTCACGATATTTATAGTAAGTTCATTATCATATAATATCCAATGGGAAGCTACAACAGTCTTAGCACCAGCAGCTAAAAAAGCCCATATAAGCCCTACATTTCCTTCTTGATATATCTTACCCACCCCCGAACAACAAGCGCTCATGAATACGATCTCGGCAGAGATCGTTTGGAGTGAAATATCTTCACTATAAAGATATGGATCCTCTATATCAGCAAACTGTAAAGCTCCTGCAAACAAAGCGTTAGGATGCTTACTTTTTAAATCTGTACCATGACAGGATATATGAATGTATCTATAAATTGGTGTCAAACTTCCAATTACCAAATTTAAAGCAGCATTCTTTTGTCGCAAAACCTTAGTTGCTATATTGGTTTCATCCATAAGATCTTTTAAAGAATCAATCTCTTTTATAGACCAAAGGAGATCTTCTTTTGGATCCCCAATAATCAATCCCCGCTGCTCCGAATCAGAACTTTTTTTACTTAAACTATCCAATATGCTAATTGACGGAGCAGTTGACACAGAAGAATCTTCTATAAGATATCTGATACTCCCATCATCACGTTTGTATCTAAGAGCTGCAAAAGGAATTTTAGAAATATCTTGGTCTGCTACAACTGTAATATTTTCAGGTTTTCTATCTTTCAAAGTTTGGGGAATAAGATCTTCATACCATTTTTCTAATTGCTCATTCATTTTTCTTAGAGCTTCCCTTACTTCAGTTAAAGCTGTTTCTAATTCTATTGGAGATTTATCACTAATTTGCCTAATCTGATCCATCTTTTGAGGGTTATCTATCAAATCATCAACTGTCAAAGCTGGCTTGTTTTCAGCAAGAAGTTCATCTAGAGCTGCTCTTACTTTGTTTCGCAAATTCCAGGTAATGGATTTTACACTATCTGAAAATGAGCTAATTTGATCCTTCAGTCCTGTAATATCCTTAACTTCCATCTGAATATTTTCAGCAGAAACTATCCAAATACGTAATTGAGTACCATCTGACGTTAAGGAATAAACAACAAATGTAGTTTTGTGTATATGAGCAAGTGATTTATAATCAATTCCATATATCTGAGATAAACTAGGCAATGATTTTGAAGGATCAAGCTTTCTTAATAAAGTCATTTGCAAAGCACGAGCTAACCTAGCATCGACTACTTTCATCGCATTTTCTTCGTATTCTTGCTTTATTAATACCTCTTCTAATTGACAAAATGGTTGTTTTAGCTTTTCAAAGATAGAGATCTGCCATTCTTCACGATGTTGTTTTTGCTGTAGATTGGCAAAGTCTTCTATGCTTTGCTCCAAAGCGTGCTTTGCTTCATCCAGCTTATTTAATTTTAGGTTCGCTAAGCCTAGATTATAACGAATTTCTCCCCTTCTTTGAAGGGGTATATTTTCAACTGCAAGTGTTCCATAATAATTTCTAAAATTTTCATATTTTTCTTGGTAGAATAAGATATTTGCTAATCCAGTCTCTGCTTTAACCTTGGTTCCTGGATTTTTAGTATTCGTTATAATCTCTTGAAAACACTGTTCTGCTTCTGCAAGACTCTCTGAAGTACCTAAGCGAATGTCACAGTTTCCAATATTAATTGAAGCCTCCCAGACTTCTTCTGGTTGTTTTAATTCTAAGCAAAGCTGCTTATCTTTTTTAAAATATTCTTTAGCCTTATTGTAGTGTTCTAAAGCATTTGTTTTATCATGATGAGTCTCTGCTATTTCACCTAATTCTAGATAACACAAACCTATATTTCCATATGCTTTAGCTTCTGATTGCTTATTGTTTAGTTTTTGGAGAATTCCTAATTCTTTCGAACATCTCTCAATAGCCTTATGGTACTCACCTGTCCTTTTATATAATCTTCCGTAAGCGTGATGAATGAGAGCTTCCGCTTCTTCTTTTCTGGTTTGATCTTTTATGTCCTTCAGTAGACTATCAGCTGCTTGAAGATTTTCATCTGCTTCTGGATATTGTGCATTATCAATGAAAGATATAGCTAAATTGGAATAACTACTGGATTTTATGTTTACATCAAGAAATTGTGCATCTTGTAAAGCTAAGGAAAAATTTTCAATTGCCCCTATATAATCATGACCTTTAGAACAATCTTCCCCAAGAGTATTAAATTTCATATATTTTACTGTTGATAGTAATTTGTTAGCTAGAGCCTTCTTATCTTCATCCATTTTTTTTGATAAAGGAATTAATTGATCTTGAAGAATCTGTATGGCCGAGTCATATTTTTTTTTCTTAAATTCAGCTATTACTTGATTATAATAATAATCATATTCTCTAAGACTTTGTGAATCAAAATACACATCATTTGATCGAGCAACACCTGGAATAGCCATAAAATTTACCTTTTGGTTCAGAAATTTTCAAACAAGTGTAAATTATTATTAACAAAAATGCTAAATATATTTTATTTTTCGCATAACATCAAAAAAATATTTTAATTTCTTGTTCTGAATCACTCTAGCTTTCTAAAAGAGAAATTGATAGAATAACGATGTTATGGAACATGAATTAAACATTTTTGTTGAACAGTTGTCTGAGGGAGAGCCAAAAAAGGTTAACTTAAGCCTGCCCTCTGATATGTTGGGTGTTCAGGAAAACGACCTCATTTTGGAGTCCCCCATCTCTATTTCAGGGGAAATCTATATCACCGATCACCATCTTATCATTCATCTCACTGCCAAGACAAAAGCTAAGATGCGGTGTTCTATTTGTAATGAATTGACAGACATTTCTCTCGATGCCACGATTTATGAAAGCCTTCCGATTTCAGAGTTAAAATCCTCTATTTTTGATTATAGCTCCTTGATTAAAGAAGAACTTTTACTCCAACTGCCTCTTTTTTGTGAATGTCAAGGCAACTGTCCTGAACGCATCCATTTAAAATCATTTTTGAAAGAAGCTCAACCTAAAAAAAATACGTCTTCAGAAACCACCCACTTCCCCTTTGCCGATTTATAAAATTCTTCTCTTAAATGACTCTTTTATCTATAATTTGCTCTAAATTTAGGAGATTAAGACTATGGCTGTACCACGTAATAGAACGTCCAATGCACGGAAAAACTCACGCAGATCCCACCACGCTAAAGTCGTAAAAAATGCGACAGCCTGCTCTAACTGCAAGAAAATGCGCCTGTCACATAAAGTATGCCCTCATTGCGGCTACTATGCAGGACAGTCATTAATTAATGCATAATCATAAAGTTGGCATCGATCTCATGGGAAGCGATGCCTCCCCTGACGATCTCTTGAAAGCTGTTGTGGCCTTTGCACAAACAACACCCTCTTTCCAACCTGTTATCTTTGCCACGTCTCAAGTTCTCAGTCAATTGTCTTGCCCTTTTGAAGCTGTAGAAGCAGATAGTAGCATTGCTATGGGTGATGATCCTATCCAAGCTATACAAAATAAACAGAATTCTTCTATGTGCTTAGGGCTTCAAGCTCTTAAGGAGCAAAAGATTGCGGCTTTTGTGTCTGCAGGCAATACAGGTGCTTTGCTCGTCGGCAGTAAAACCATTTTAGACTCTCTCCCTGGTATCGACCGCCCAGCTCTTCTAACCCTTCTTCCCACTCAAAAAAAAGCCGTGGCTGTTTTAGATGTGGGAGCTAACACGCTTATCAAACCAAAACACTTTCTTCAATTTGCTGTTATGGGAATTGCCTACCAAAAAAGTTTAGGTGTACAAGACCCCAAAGTGGGACTTTTAAATATTGGGAAAGAAGCGTCTAAAGGGACGCCTCAATTGCAGGAGGCCTACGAGCAGCTAGAAAGTCTCAATCATACGCGTCAAATTTTTATTGGAAATATTGAAAGCAGAGAGGTCTTTAAAGGTGAGGTCGAGGTTCTTGTCACCGACGGTTTTTCTGGAAACATTTTTTTAAAAACAGCTGAAGGTGTCGCTTCCTTTATTCTCTCTGAGCTTGAGAAAAACCCTCATGAAGCTGTGAGGCAAGCTGTTGAAAATTTAAATTACCGGCTTCATTACACAGACTATCCCGGAGCTATTCTGTGTGGGGTAGATGGCCTGGCCATCAAGTGTCATGGAGATGCCTCCCCAAACGCTCTGATTAATACGATTAAAGGAGCACTCTCTCTTATCGAACACAATTTCCTGACAACTCTTAAAGATCACCTTGAGCTTTTAGTCTAAGACTTATATAATTACGTTTTAACTCTCAGGTTACACCAATGGAAGAAATTCTTTTAAATATTGAATCAAAAGAAATACGTTACGCTCATCTCAAACATGGCATTTTGTATGATCTAATTATTGAACGCAAAAAAACAAGGCAATTGACGGGCAATGTTTATCGCGGCAAAGTGACAAATATTCTACATAATATCCAATCTGCCTTCATCGACATCGATGAAGGGGAAAATGGATTTATCCACATCTCTGATATCATTGAAAATTCGCAAAAATTTCAAGAGATGTTCGATCTCGACTTTGATCTTGATTTTGAGAAGAAATCAAGTCATGCCAAGAAAAAAAACGAAACCGATATCACCAAAATTTTAAAGCCTGATCAACCAGTGCTTGTTCAAGTTGTGAAAGAATCTATCGGCTCGAAAGGTGCCAGATTAACGTCTAATGTCTCGGTTGCCGGCAGATACCTCGTTCTACTTCCCAATATTCCTCATAGAGGTGTCTCTCGCAAGATCGAAGATCGTGCTGCAAGAGAGCGCTTAAAGAAAATGATCAGCTCGTTTGAGATGCCTCAAGATATGGGGCTCATCTGTAGGACAGCCAGTGTGAATGCCACTCCCGAACATCTCATTCAAGAAGCTCACGATCTTTTGAGCACATGGCAAGACATCGTTGAAAAATTTGAGAAAGCGACACAACCCACATGCCTCTACGAAGAATCAGATATCATTAAACGCACCGTGATCACAGCTGTTGATCGCAAAATCTCCCGTATTTTGATCGATGATTACGAAACTTTCCAAAGATGTAAAAAGCTCTATGAAAAATATACTGATGAGCATTTTATCAAAATTGAACTCTACCGCGATAAAATTCCTATCTTTGAAAGATTTGGAGTCGAAAAAGAAATCGACAAAGCTTTGAAAAGAAAAATTTGGCTCCCCTCGGGTAGCTACCTCTTTTTTGACAAGACAGAAGCGATGTACACAATCGACGTCAACTCAGGAAGAAGCAAAGACCAATCGTCTGTGAGAAGTGTTGAAGAATCTTTAGTTCGTATCAACATGGAAGCTGCTGATGAAATTGCAAGGCAATTGCGCTTAAGAAACGTAGGTGGCCTGATTATCTGCGACTTTATCGATATGCGCTCTAAAAAGAATCAACGCAGAGTTCTTGATAGACTTAAAGATGCGATGAAAGATGACTCTGCTAAATGCACCATTTTAGGCATGAGTGAGTTTGGTCTTGTTGAAATGACAAGACAAAGAAATAGAGAATCTTTAGCTCAAACCTTATTTACCAGCTGCCCTTACTGCAGCGGCAGTGGCCTCATTAAAACAAATGAAAGCACCTCGATCGAAATTGAAAGATCTCTTAAAAAATTGATCTTGCAACAAGAGCAGTTTGCTCTAGAACTTGTCTGTCACCCTTTACTTGATAACTTCTTAAATCACGGTGATAAATCTTATCTGGGAAAACTAGCACGTGCTTGGAATGCCGATCTTAAATTTAACTCTAATGACTCACTTCACTTAAATGAATTCCAATTCTATTCAACAACTAATGGCAAGCGTATTGACATTTAGAGAGAAGTTAGCTGAGTATGAGAAGCGCAAATGGATCACACCTAAAGCTGCCACAGCTCTTTTGGGTTTTTATGATACTTATTGCCAAGCTCTACAATTAAATACCGATGAGTCGCTGCCAATTTTTGATACTTATTTAGATCTTGTCAAACAACACCTACAAAAACCCTTCCATTTTCAACCTTACCACAAAAAAATCTGCCATCCTTTTGATTTTTATGCGTTTGGCGTCGATTTTATGACACCTTTAGTCGATAAAAAAAATTCCCGCGTGATGGGACAAAAAAACATCGAAGATGTTGCAACTCATCTCAAAAAAGGAAATAACGTCATCTTTTTTGCTAATCACCAAATTGAAGCCGACCCACAGGCTCTTAGCATCCTTCTCGATGAGACTTACCCCGAACTTGCCTCAAACATGATTTTCGTGGCAGGAGATCGAGTGATTAC
>CAYUZN010000019.1:12424-23374 GCA_964449295.1 uncultured bacterium
AGGACGAAATCTTCTCTGTATTTACTCAAAACGTTACATCGATACACCTCCTGAAAAAAAAACAGAGAAACAACTGCACAATAAACGGACAATGGAGCTGATGAGCACTCTTCTTAAAGAAGGAGGTAAATGCATCTATGTAGCTCCCAGTGGTGGACGCGATAGAGTTGGTAGTCAAGGCATCGTTGAAGTGGCACACTTAGATCCACAAACGATTAAAATGTTCCACCTGATGGCTCAAAAAGCAAATCATCCCACATTTTTTTATCCCATGGCTCTTTCCACCTATGATCTTCTTCCTCCTCCTGAAACTATCCAAGTTGAATTGGGGGAAGAGAGACGAGCTAAAAGAGGGGCTATTCACCTCGCCGTGGGAGAGTGTTTGAACATGGAAGTTTTTCCCGGCTCTGATCATCAAGATAAACAAATGCGCAGGCAAGCACGAGCTGACTATATTTGGAAAGAGATTTGCAAAAACTATCAAAAGATAGTACCATGACATCATGAGACTCTTTATTTTATTTTTAGCTACGAGCAGCCTTCTTTTCTGCAATGAAGAGATCCCTAATTTCGAGTATGTCAAAGATGAAACAACAGTTCCTATCCTCAATCCAACTCTTGTAGATCGCAAAGTTGCCAAAATCCGTCTTAAAAATGGCCTTGAAGCTTATCTTGTTTCAGATCCAGAGACAAATCAGTCAGGAGCTTCTCTTTCTGTCGAAGCTGGATCTTGGAGTGATCCAAAAGAATACCCTGGGATGGCTCATTTCTGTGAACATATGTTATTTTTGGGAACTAAAGCTTATCCAGGTGAATCAGACTATTCTCAATTTATCACCGAACACGGTGGCAAGAACAACGCTTTTACAGCTTCTAATCAAACAGTCTACATGTTCTCTATCAATAACGAAGCTTTTCAAGAAGCCTTAAATCGTTTTTCCCATTTTTTTATCGACCCTCTATTTAATACTTCCTCTGTTGAAAGGGAGCTGCACGCTGTCGATCAAGAGCACTCAAAAAACATCGAAAATGATGGGTGGCGGCAATACATGATTCTCAAAGAAACGGGCAACCCCGCACATCCTTTTTCCGGTTTTTCAACAGGAAATGCTCAAACTCTAGGTGGAATTCCAAGAGAAGCTCTTGTGAATTGGTATGAGGCAAATTATTGTGCTGGCAGAATGCATCTCGTTGTGATCTCATCTTTACCACTTGATGACCTTGTCAAAATTGTTGTCAGTGATTTTTCTAGCGTCCCCTCATGCCAAACACCTCCCCCTTCTTATCCTTTTGAACTCTTTTCTGAAGAGCAAAAAGGGCACATGATCTATATCAAACCTGTTAAAGATATTAAAATTCTAGAACTTACCTGGCAACCACCTAAGCAATTTGCAGAAGATCGCAACACAGACGTCTTTGATCTTGTAGCCTATGCTCTTAGTTATGGAGGCCCTGGCAGTTTATCTGAATTACTCAAGCAAGAACAACTTGCCCGTTCAGTCTCTTCAAAAGGAGATCTCTTAAGTCAAGATGAAGCAATTTTTGAGCTTTCGATTGCACTGACAGAGAAAGGTGTTAAAAATTTAAACACCGTTATTGACTACTGCTTTCAAGCTATCAATCGCCTGAAAGAAAGTGGTATCCCTGAGTATCTTTTCCAGGAAGACAAACAGATGTCCTTAGTTAATTACCAATATCAAACACGCGAGGACTGTTTTACTGCGGTTGAAGAGCTAGGAGCCTCTATTATTTATGAGCCTCTTGAGACATTCCCTCAAAAACAAAACATTCCTACAACTTATAATCCTACTTTTATTAAAAGCTTTATAGACACTCTCACTCCTGAGACAGCGATATTTTCCATCCAAGCCAATCCAGATCTTACAGGCGTTCCCATGACATCCAAAGAGAAATGGATGGATGCTGACTATACAATTAAGCCTATTCCACAAGAGCTACTCTCTCAGTGGAAAAATATCGCTTTAAATCCTCATATCAACCTGCCTCCACCCAATCCTTTTATTCCTAAAAATCTTGTCCTTGTATCAGATGCTCCAAAAAAAATCGCACAAGATGACAGCTGTTTGGTCTATTTTAAACAAGATGTACAGTATCAAGTGCCAACTGGCACCACGATCTTTAGTTTAAAATCACCCCTTCTCACAGGATCTGCAGGTTCTGCTGTACTCTTTGATCTTTATTTATATGCTTTAAAAGATAAACTCGATGGCACACTATCTTTAGCCAGTGCGGCAGGCTTTGAATTCGATGCCTTCCACAAAGATCTAAAAGTGACTCTGATGCTCTCTGGTTATAGTGATCAAACACCTGAACTTCTCAGAACCATTTTTCAATCCTTAAATGCTATTCATCCGACAAAAGAACAATTTGAGCGTTACAAAGAAGCACTCTCTACCTCTTATCAAAATGCCTCTAAAGATCTGCCTCTTATGCAAGGCATTGACATGCTAAAAAACCTCTTATCGAATGCATCTCCTACAAGTCAATCTAAATACCAAGCTATCATGCCCCTCTCTTACGAAGCTTTCCTTCTCTTCTGCAAGACAGCTTTCAAGAAATCTTATGTCGAAGGGATGATCTATGGCAACTTCGAAGAACCGATGGCTAAAGATTTGTGGAACACCCTGCATCACTCTCTTGCCTCTACACCTTATCCCCCTCATGAACAACTCATAAAAAAAGTCATCAATCTTCCTGAAACAGGCGGACCTTTTTTAATTTCTACAGACACACAGATGCAAGGCAATGGCGTTATTCTCACAATAGAAGAAGGCTCTTTTTCTATGGAAAAAAGAGGTGCCCAACAAATTTTGAGCACTCTTTTAGAGAGAGATTTTTTTGACACTCTGCGCACTCAGCAGCAAACTGGCTACATTGTACAATCACAAAATAGCGAAATAGAAAAAGAGCTCTTTCAGAATTTTTATGTGCAGTCGAGTTCTTACCCCTCACAAGATCTTTTGGCCAGGTTTGAAATCTTCTTAAAAAACTTTACGCAGACGCTCACCCAAAATCTCACCGCTGAGCGTTTTGTCAGTATTAAATCAGATCTTATCACCCTCTTAGAGATGCCACCTGACAATCAAGCTGCCATGGCACAGCGCCTTAATTTTTTAGCCTTTAACTATGACGGTGACTTTGAATGGATCAATAAAAGGATCGCCTCTCTCAAAGAACTCCCCTATGACTTTGTCTTGCAATCAGCAGGTGAATTTTTCTCCCCTAAAAACTTAAAGCGTCTTGCCATCTTCGTGAATGGGAAAACCCCTCCTGTCACAGAAAATACAACCTTGATGACAAACCCTCTTAACTACAACGCCCTCTCTCCCGTTCAGCTCAAAAGCCTTAGCAGCTATTCTAGCAAGTGAAAAAATTAGCGATCTTCTTAAGTAAGGGATAAGATCTAGGCCGTCTTCTTTTTCTGACAAGTCTTAAGACATTAGGTTGAAACCACTGATCCCTAATCACCTTACGAAATTCTTGAGCAAGCTCATACTCTTTAAACTCTTTTTCTCTTTCACAAAATCCCCTATGATGAATACGCCGCCGCCTTCCCAGTCTCTCTAATGGAGGCTCAACATGATGAAGCATTTCGTGATACATAATATAGTGAATAAAATAGGATGGCACATGAGTTTGATCAAGAAGTCTGTGTATTTTAATAAGGCCTTTCTTCATATGATAAGATCCTAGCAAAATACGCCTTCTAGGAATAAAATCTCTACTTCCAAACCAGCGAAACTGCAGATCAATTTTGTTATCAAAATAGACCCTATTAACTTCATCATAAATCTCTTTTAAATTATAATGTTGTCCTTGATGATTCATTGGGGCTCCTTGTTATGAACACAATCTCTTTAATATCTGCCAGCTCTATTGACTCTCTAAGAACAAGCCTTGATCTTCTCAATGAAGGATTACAATCTAACCATATTCTTGCCTACTCTCCTACAAAAAACTCTCTTGAGATAAGAGTCTCTACTCTTTGGGAAAAATTTTGCATCTTTATTCGCTTTAAACCTAAAAATATTCGTCTTAAGACAATTCAACCTTTAATTTTCAATTTCATTAAAGACAACGATGAACTCCTCTCATCCGACCCTACACTCTACCCAAAAATACTTAAGATTTATCTCAGTTCTATTTATCCTGAAGGACAACAGCGCCCCTTATGTCTAAAGAAAAATAGTCGCCTACCTGCTCCAAAACCCTTAGAGTTAACTCTCGAGCAACCAAATCTAACAGTCAGCATCGCCTCTGATACGCCTCCCCAAAAAACCTATTTACTTTCTTCTGATCCTTATAACAATAGACGCAAAATTATCACAATTCCTTATAAATTGTTAATGCATGGCCCTGATGAATGTTTAAAATCCTTAAAAAACATCTCATCTCAAAAACTTGAAAAACCTGAGGGGCTGTATCTTCATACTGAAACCCTTTTTCAAGCAGCTTGGGACAAACACTTTGACTGTTCTTATCCTCAAAAGGATTCTCTTATTGAGTTAATGAGATGCATTGATCAAGATAGATTTAATTCAATGAATCGTGGAGAAACACCATCTTCACAAACTCAACCCGTGATTGATTTTGAAAAATTAATTCGATTAATTAATCAATTGTCAGAATTTTATCTTGAGGTTATTTCTCTTGAAGATCTTAATTATCTCAAGTCTACATCAGATGTCTTAAACATTGAAGAGCCTCATTTTTTAGCTTCTTATATTATTTCTAATCATCTAACTCAAAAAAAGCCTCAAATCCCGCAGTTGGAAGAAGAAGATGCTTTTTCAGCAGAAACATGGGAACTACTTATCACCTATTTTGAAGGTAGACCGCCACCTAGTCAATTATCTGCTGATAGATTGCTCGACACTGCCAAATTAGCCGCTCAATTTAAACATGAAAAACTTACAAAACACTTAACTTCACTTGTAGCAAATGGCCTAACAAAAGAAAATTTAAAAACACTTTTTCCTAAGCTAATCAATTTCATCTTATCAGACGACATGAGTCCTTATGTTGAAGTTCCCGATCAAGAAATTGTCTCACATTTAATACTTAGAGCTAGAGAAGTTAGCAGTTATGAAAAGACTTTTTTTTCAGACTTCTTAAAAGAGGATACAAATGATCAAAGCTGGCTCAAAAACTATCTGCTGGCTAAGTGTTATGAATATGGTATAGGGCTTAATCAAGACTTCGAAAAAGCCATACAACTCTATCAAACATTAGCAGATCAAAACAATAGTTGGGCCCAATTTGAAATTGGAAAATGGCATCACTATTCAGGAAACAACTTCAAAGAAGCTTTAGCTTGGTATGAAAAATCTGGTAAGCAAGGATTTATCCCAGCCCTTTATTATAAAGCTTGCATTTTATCTGGCGCTAACAAAAGCACGCCGTATGATTTAAAAGACATACCTAAAGCTTTAGAACTATGTGAACAATTAGCTAATCAAGGAGAAAGATTAGGACTATATGGGCTAGCTGATTTGTATGAAAATGGTATAGGCGTTGCAAAAAGCGTATCAAAAGCGCTTAAACTCTATCAGCTAGCTTCTGATAAACAAGAACCCAAAAGTTGGCATGCGCTGGCAAAAATCTATGAAACAGGTATAGGGGCTCCAAAAGATTTGGGAAAAGCGTTTAAGTTATATCTACTAGCAGCTAAGCAAGGATTACAGGATAGCCAGCTAAAAGTTGCTGACTGTTTTGAAAAAGGTATAGGAACTACTCAAGATTCATCTAAAAAAAATGAATGGGTTACAAAGTACAATCAAAAAACAACCGATGCAAATACATCGCAAAGTAAGTATTCGGCAATAGTCTCTAATCTAAAGAAACGTGTAAGAGCCCAAACAACCCCTTCATCTTAACATCTGCCTCTCTTGCCACAATAGCTAGCTTCCCTTGCAAAGGTGCCGTAGCACCTTCTAAAGTCATGCGTTTTCTATGTGTCAGATTGAGACGAATGAGTGCTGCTTCTGCAACCACAAGGCCATCGATAAATCCCTTATCTAACAGAGCCAGCCGCTCCTCAATAGAGCCTCTAATATCAACACACTGTAAATCAGAGCGCAGCTGACGTAAACTTTGCTCTCTTCTTTGAGATGAGGTCCCAATTCTGGCTCCTTGAGGTAACTTATCCACATTCATGACAAGAGAATCAGATGAATCAACACCTCGTGTCAAAGCGACAAGTGTTAATCCGTCTGGAAGAGGCTCTGGTAGATCTTTCGCTGAGTGAATCGCAATATCAATCTCTTCTTTCAGCAATTTTTCATCGAGCTCTTTAGTGAAAAAATTGGTCTTTTCAAGTGTGCGCAAAGAGGTTTTAAGATCAAGATCTCCTGTTGTTTTGATAAAAAGCGTTTCAAACACAACATCGGGATAAAAAGTGCGCAGCTCTTGTAAGACTTCATCCACTTGCGCTCTTGAAAGCCTAGAATCTCTAGCACCCACTTTAACGGATAAGTGCACGGATAGCTTCCTCAACTAAATCAATACCTATAAGTTTGATTTTCTGCGAATAATGAGCTGGCAAACTCTTCAAGTTTCTCTTGGGCAAGATACAGGCTTTAAAACCCATGTTGATCGCTTCTTTAAGACGCGCTTCAATACGAGAAATAGAACGCACTTCTCCACCTAAGCCAACTTCCCCTATGACAACCGTATCAGAGTCAATAGGCTTATTACAAAAAGAGGAGGCAATCGCAAGCAAAATTCCTAAATCTATCGCAGGCTCTGTGATTTTCATCCCTCCTGCGACAGAGACAAAGACATCTGTGTGATGCAGCGTATATCCCATGCGCTTCTCTAAGACAGCTAGAAGAAGAGCGAGGCGATTTTGATCAAGACCTGTCGATTTTCTAGTTGATGTCGCAAAAGAGGAGGAAGCTGCCAGAGCCTGAATTTCAATTAAAATAGCGCGCGTACCTTCAATCGTAGGAATAATCACAGAGCCTGGAGACTCTCTAATACGCTCTTGTAAAAAAGCCTCTGACGGATTTTCAACTTCTTTTAATCCACTTGTATCCATTTGAAAAAGAGCAATGTCATCTGTTGGGCCAAATCTGTTTTTAACAGCCCTCAAAATACGATAGCCGTGTTGCCTATCCCCTTCAAAATCTAAAACCGTATCGACAATATGCTCAAGTACTCTCGGCCCTGCAATCTCTCCTGATTTAGTCACATGACCGATCAGAAATGTTGAAATCCCCATCCCTTTTGCCATATGCATAAACTCTGTCGCAAGCTCTCTCACTTGAGAGACTGAGCCAGGAGCTGATGTCAGTTCATTTTTGTAGACAATCTGGATAGAATCGACGATCAAAATATCAGGTTTAATTTGATCGATCTGCAATTTGATATGGGAAAAATTCGTTTCACTAAAAAGAAGTAAATTGTCAGAGACAGTATTAAGACGCCGTGCTCTTAGAGTCGTTTGTTGAACCGATTCTTCTCCACAGACATATAAAACCGTGAGCCCTTGACTAGCAAATGATTGAGAGATCTGCAACATGAGAGTCGATTTGCCAATACCGGGATCTCCTGCCACAAGCGTTAAAGATCCGACAACAAGACCTCCTCCTAACAGACGATCGAATTCCCCCATCGCCGTTTTAATGCGCTGGCTCTCATCTGCTGGCACTTCCTTAATACGCATCGGCTTGGCAACTGTCGTGGAAGTACTCTCGAACCTCTTTCTTTTTTCAACAACATCAACTTCTTGCTCAAATGTATTCCATTGCAGGCAGGCAGAACAGCTTCCCGTCCATTTAGCTTGCTTATTTCCACACTCTCCACATGTCCAAACAACTTTTTCTTTAACCATGCTTTATCTTCTTTAGAGCATCTTGAGCAGCCGCTTGCTCCGCTTCTTTTTTTGAAGCACCTGTCCCTCTGCCGACTTCTTTATCTTCAAGACACGCAATCACATGAAATATTTTACTATGATCGGGCCCCGATTCTTTTTCAACTTTATAAACAGGAGGCTTTTGATATTTTTTTTGAGAATAATCTTGAAATTCTGCTTTCCAATTACGCACTGGCTCTTTGAGTACTTGCTGGATATCCTCTCCAAAATGATTCCAAAAAAAGGCCCGTGCTTCTTCTAAGCCTCCATCGAGATAAATAGCACCTATCAGAGCTTCAAAAAGATCGGCTAAAATCGTATCTCTACCCCTGCCTTCATTAAGTTTCTCTCCTCTGCCTAAGAGCACATAAGAGGAAAGACCTAATTTTTGTAAGAATCTGGCACAGGTACTTGCTTCGACAAGATGAGCTCTTATCTGCGAGAGCTCTCCCTCTGGCTGCATAGGTAAATTTTGATAGAGATAGTCAGAAATCAAAAGCCCCAACACAGAATCCCCTAAAAACTCGAGCCTTTCGTTGTGTTCATCAACCAGCTGCCTATTCTCGTTATAAAAAGATCTATGAATAAAAGCTAAAGAAAGCAATTTTTTATCTTTAAATGTATAAGTTAATTTTGATTCAAGATCCTTATAATGCTTTACTAAATCCACCATGAGAGATTATCCTAACACTGATTTTATCTATCAGGATTATGCACGATGGCCCGATTAAATTCCTATTACAAGAAATTAAAGCGCGAGTACATTTTTCCGATCATCGAACATAAATTAATCGAGCTGAAAAAAAAATCCCCTAATACGACAACGATTAATCTCGGTATCGGAGATATTGCTCTACCTCTAGCACCCTCTATTGCACATGCTATTTGTCTTGCAACGCAAGAAATGACAACCCCTCAAGGATTCAAAGGCTATGGACCTTCCGATGGGTATCTTTTTCTCAAAGAAGCCATTGTCAAACACCAGTACTCAAACCTCGGAATTTCTCCTGATGAAATTTTCATCTCCGATGGTACCAATACAGATACAGCCAATATCCAAGAACTCTTTAGCCTCAACAATACGGTAGGTATTCTCGACCCTACTTATCCCGTCTACTTAGATACCAATATCATGGCAGGAAGATCATCTAAAATTCTACTCTTACCTTGCACACAGGATAACAACTTTTGCCCTGTCCCTCCTCAAGAACATTGCGACATGATTTATCTCTGTACGCCCAATAATCCCACAGGCGTTGCGCTCACCAAATCTCAGCTCACAGAGTGGGTAGCTTATGCTAAAAGAGAAAATGCCACTCTTCTCATCGATAACGCTTATGAAGCCTTTATCACATCGCCTGATGTGCCCAAAAGCATCTTTGAAATCGAAGGTGCCAAAGACGTTGCCATCGAATTTAGAAGCTTTTCAAAATCGGCTGGTTTTACAGGCTTAAGATGCGCGTATACCGTCCTTCCTAAAACCGTTCATCAAGGCAAGCTCTACCCCCTTTGGAAAAAACGGCAATCCACTAAATCAAACGGGGTCTCTTATCCCATCCAGAAAGGCGCTGAAGCTGTTTTTCTTCCTCAAGGAAAGCAAGAAACACAGTCCCAAGTCCAAGCTTACCTCGCAGAAGCCAAACGCTTAAAACAAGGTCTTCTCACTATGGGCTACACCTGCTTTGGAGGAGAAGATTCCCCTTTTATCTGGTGGAAAACCCCTGACAACCTTTCCTCTTGGAAATTCTTCGATCATCTCTTAGACAAATGTCAAATCATCTCCGTCCCTGGCAGCGGCTTTGGCAAACATGGCGAAGGATATGTTAGACTCTCTGCGTTTACAACCCCCGAACTCTCAACACTTGCTTTGGAAAAAATATGCCACTTACATTAGCCTCTAGTCACCAAGATTTTTTCTCTCATCATCACTACATTGAATTTAATAATTTCTTCTCTGCTAGCGAAATACAAGAGCTGCAAAATGCCATCCATGAAGTACTTCTTCAAAGAGAGCAAAAAATCATCGAAACCAGATCTTCCAAAGAATTATTCAAAGTAGGAAGAGATCTTTGGCGCGATCACGCCACAATCAAGAAATTCGTCTTCCACAAACGTCTTGCTAAAATTGCCTCTCCCCTCTTTGGAGCGCCAATCCTACGCATTGCCTACGATCAAGCTCTCTCTTCTTTTTCTACAGGAGAATCCGTCTTTTCAGAACCCCTCTCTCTTCAAAAAGTGAGCTGCTTTCAATCAATTGCCGGCGGCGTGATCATAAGGCTATCCGATGATCCTAATCCCCCTGCCATTCTCCCTCAAAAAGTAGGCAATGTCTTATTTATAGGTCCCACATTTCCTATCCCTTGGTCTTCCTTTTTCCAACAAACCCCTCAATCTTTTTTCCTCATTGCCTACTGCCCCGATCGCACCGTCTATGTTTTAGAAAAAACAGATCCCCACACACATGCCCTCAAAAAGCTTGGCTATGGCTTTGGTGATCTTCTAGAAGAAAAAACACATCCTATTATCTTTAATAGGAAAGCCTAAACCATAAATTAAAAATATTTTTTTATATCAAAACTTTAATTTAAAATTATATTGTATATTCCTTTATATAAATATTTATCTTAAAATAATTAGTAATTTTCAAATCACTTAAAAAAAGGATGCTTTATTATGTCACTATTATTGGATAAACTTAATGCTCTTGCCAGTCAACTTAAAAATATCACAATTTTTACAGTTGCTCCAATCCCTAAGGGTGACGCTACTCTAGGTGTTACTCAGAGCATTTATGATTTGGCAGTTACAGCCATACACGGAAATACTGAAGCTTTTAACCTTACATCAAAAGAATTTCAAGTTATACCTCTAGATATGCTCATTTCTACATTTGAATTCTTATGTTCTGTTATGGAAAAGTTTGAAATTTTAACAGATAAAGCAAACATCGTCTTAAAATCACATCTCAGGCTTGAAAAAGGACTCAAAAATCTTCTTGAAATCACCAACTTCGCAAATCTTGCTATTACAGCGTCGCTAATAACTGGACTCGTTGGATCTTATTTTACAAGCAA
>CAYUZN010000020.1:0-22736 GCA_964449295.1 uncultured bacterium
TTTAGTAGTTGAAGTTTCTGGAATAGCAGGAGCCTTAGAAGCCTCATTTAAAGTTCCAACAGTTTGAGCCCCATTTCTAGGGGGAACTGGGTCGATCTTCACATCTGCTTGATTTGTCTTCACAGCATTGCTTTGCTGACGAGCTCCATAAGCATGAATAGCTACGCTACTGACTCCAGCTGCGATTCGTGAGATCCCGTCGGCAAGACCTTTTTTCCAAGTGTCTTCAGCAATCCGCTTATCAGCTTCTGCCAGCTGACTATACATAGCTGTTGTCAATTTCATCTGCTCGTTAGATGATGCGAGCAGCTCAATTTCTAGATCAGCAAATGTTTTCAGCAAGAGGAACGTATACCCTAAAGATTTAATACCAACGCCTGGTGAAAAGAAAGGGTCTTGCATAACTTCACTCGCCAGTTCAGCTTCTTTTCCACCTATATCGGCAGCTAATTGACCAAGAAAAGCTTTTTTATCCAAGGTCGGTGTTTTAGATATAGCAGATAGCGTATAAACGCCTCCGTTTCCTACATGTGAAATATTATTATTCGGGGTTGTCATATAATCTCCTTATATTATCCTTTAAATTTTTAGCTACCGACTATCTCAGCTGTTTTAGATCTGTGTTTGAAAAATTCGGACAGATCTATCTTGCTTGCTTGTAAGGCACGCTCAAACTCTTTAGACAGTGTTTCCGTGTGTTTTTTTCTTTCGTTCTCATCTATACCTGTAATTTCTTTGACAATAGCTTGCAATTTGTCCATTCTCTTCTTAATTTTTGCTATTTCAATTGTGTTCACACCACTCCAAATCTCTATGCCTGATTGAGCGGCTTGTATGACGAACATAAGAGGAATCATAGCTTTTTGCAGTTTGGCAGCAGAAGAGAAGGCTTTTGTTAAGTTGCCAAGTAGGGTGTTTCCCCCTTTAGAAGATGAGTAACGGATAGCTACCATTATCAAGACAACTTGTACAATCACTTTCACAATACCTTTAATGAGGGCTCTTGTTGCTTCATCTATTTCTTCACCACTTGCTTCCTCAATCGCTAGTAAAATACCTTCCGTGATGTAATCATCAAGAACACCTTCAGAAATCGCTTTACCAATTCCATAGAACGTAAGGTTTTTAAGAGTTTCTTTGGCAATGTTTCTTGCAACCTCTTTTGTCATCATTGACATACCTTGCTTCAAGACACCAGCTCCACCACAAGTGACAACAGATAGAGCAATCACAACAACGATCTCAAGAGCTAGTGTGACCCATTTACTTGTGCCTTCACCACCAGCTTCATCAATTTGTTTCCCTAATTCCCCCAAACCAAAAGGCGCATCGGGATTTAAGAAAAGCGACATAGGTCCTAGAGGGTAGATGGCTAAAAGGGGAGGAAATACCAACGACAAGAAGGGAAGAACGACACCAAAAATGTCATCAGCAAGACTTGAGCTCTCAGCTTCTTCGAGTTGTTTGATATACTCGGCCAGCTCTTCTTGAGTTGATTTTGAAATTTCGACATTCATATCAGAAAGATTGGTCTGTATTTCAGAATCGACTAAAGCTTTTTTAGATGTGCTATCTTGTAAAGATACACACAGAGCTTGCAGAGCTTTTACGAGTTTAATCAGATGCTCGACTAAAACTTTGTTAGAGACATCCCCTGTCTGTAGAGCGATTAACAGCTCTTCAGCAGACATAGCCTTTTCTGGTTGAGCAGCATCTGATAAAGAGGGTGCTGTCGTATTTGATGTTCTGAGATTAATATTGACTGTCGCCATATTATTTATTCCTTTTTAATTATCTTTGTATTCTTTCAAGCATTCTGTGCACTAAATCATTAGGCTCTTTAGCAAATTTAGTGATCATAGCCCCAAACTGCTCTGCCGTTGATTTGATATCTTCCATTTTGACTGTCAGAGTACTGTTCATGTTAAGAGGCGCTTTTCCAAACGCTTGAATATCGGCTGTCAATTGGTAATAATGAGTACCTAAATCAGGAGCATAAGGTTGCTCGGTTACGGGATTGATGTTAGTTGGGTCAATTTTTCCTGGTGAGAACATATCTCTAAAATTATAAACAAAGCGTACCTTGGTATCCATAGTGCTATTATTTGTGATAGAGTTGAAATAATCAGCAAAAGTTCCCGTTGATCCATCAGGTTTTTTAAATGCGATGAGATCATCGTTTGTGACAGCCAGCAATCCTTTTTCAGGATCAGTGCTAAATAAATGATCAAAAGCATCAGAGATTTCGCTAAAAGAACTTGTCAATCTGGGATCAGATTTGAATTCTTCACAAAAACTCTTGGTTTTGCTCATGAATTCTTTAATCATATCAAAAATTTCTAAGTTATCCTCATAACTCACATTGTCCATCTCGAATTTTTGACAGATTCTTTGGAATAAAAGGCCGATGTCAGCTGCTTGATCTCCTAAATCACCCAGTTTTTCTAAGGTTTTGCCAACCCCTGCAATCTCTACTTGGTAATTATCGTTTTGCTCGAATAAGAGCATTAAAAGAAGATAGAAAAGCATGAAGGGATCACCCTTTGCAATCGCTTCTAGTTCTTGAATTTTAGCGCGCATAATAGCATCGAATAAGTTATACATTTCCTCTGATTTGCCTGATGAAGCATTGACTAGAGCTTGTCCTTTTAAGAATTCATCAAAGCTCACAAGCCACTGACCTTCGGGTGTGATATGTGTTTGTTCCCAAGCAGGTAGATTTCGTTCTACTTTTTTGATGCCATCTAAGAAGTTTTTAATAAATGGACTATCAATTCCTTCTAATTTGCTCTTTAAATCATCGATAAATTTAGATAGTAAAATGTCATTTCCTTTAAATTGGTAAAATTTACCGTAGATAACGGATTCAGCAAGAATCTCTCCTAAAGATTTTCCTGAGCTATTGTTGGGAACTGATCCCATAGTTTTGTTGAATAAAGCTTTATGTTCGTCAGATAATTCATTCCATACACCTGCAATATTGGTTAAAAATCCAGCTGTAGCGGTATAAATATTAAAGTTCGAACAATCTCCATAGTACATATAATACATAAGATCGTGAAGTTTTCTGATCAAAGCATTAATATCTATAGATCCATCAGCATTTCTAGGGATGCTTGTATCGAAAGTATCTTGATTTGGATCTAGAGGGAAATTAGGATCATAAGGAATAGTAGGTTTTAAAGTTTCGTAAGCTTGAGTGGCTTTATGTAAAAGAGTTGTGAGGGCTTCAATGTTAGATTTGTTAAAAAATTCATCATAAAAATCATTATCTGATCGATCAAGAGCAGCTAAGTTATCTTTAAGAGATTGGAGTGTCTCTTTGACTTGAGCTTCACTTTCACCAGACAAAAGACCTGTATTAATCAAATCTTGCAATAACTTAATTTTGTATTGAATCATATCTTTAAAGCGATTGACTTCTTTTTCTAGAGTTTCTTTTGTTTTATCTGGTATAGAGACTGTTTCTAATTCTATGAGATTAAAGATAAATTGGTGAAAAGTTGCTGATTTATCTGTATATGTAGAAGGAAATGCTGCGAGCAGTGATTGGTCAGCTTTAGCTAATAAAGACATTACCAGTATATTTAAATCAGTGGCATTAAGAGCCGTTTTTGTCTCAAATTCTGCTTTGATCTGTCCAATCAATTGTTCAAGAAAAGCTTCAGGTAGCTCAGCTGCTCCTAAAGATTTGAGATGTTCGTTTGCTTTTTTAAAAACTTCTGTGACCCAATTGATCAAATCAGCCTCAGAGGTTATATCAGGAAGAGGGCAATTGCCTTCCAGCAGAAGAGGATTTTGTGAGGCACTCCCTACTTCATTAGCAGAAGCAGCTGGTGCGGAATTGTTAACAGATGTTATTCTCATATTAAGCCTTTTGTTTCTATATAATTAAATTTTAACAAAATATTGTTTAATTGTAAAGATTTAATTAATGTTTTGTTAATATTTTGTAATACATTCATAATCAAATGGTTATATTCTAAAGTTAGCATAAGCTGTAATCATTTGTAGGATGGATTTGGCAGCTTCCAAGAATTTATCTAAATCTTTAGTGATATCTTTGGGTTGTTCGAGGATTAAAGGCATTATAGAGTCTAAGCCTTTTTGGTAGGCGGCAAAGTCTAATTGGACGGCATTTGCTCTATTTTGGTAGTCGCTAATGGTATGGGGGACTGTGTCTTTATTATCGTCATCGAGGCTGGCAGTTGCCTCTTTGATTAGACCGGCTATAGCATTTTGGCAAGAGATGTTGAGTTGGGAGGCATCTCTTTGAAGAGAGGATAGTGCCACACCCCAGCTAGCATTCATTGTGATGAGTTTGTTGCATGTTTTGTTAAAAGCATAGTAGGCTTGTAGATATGCAACGGTACCTCCTATCAGGCCAATAGTGTGACTTCCTAAGCCTTTTCTTCCTGTTTGGTTTCTGACAGATTCTCCTTCTTCAAGAGGGATCTCTATATTAGGAATAGAGGGAGTTGTTGAATCTTCCTCCGAGATGTCTATCGTTTCTAATAATTTTTTAGCCTCTTCTAAGCTTTTTTTAATACTCATCTCAAAAGGGCAGAACTGCTTAAATAGGTCAGTGTCAGCAGAATTTTGTTTGATATTTTCTAAGGCCTTTTTTTGCTTTGTTAAATCGCTGATTAGCTGCAAAACAGCTTGCTTTTGCTTTTCAGAAAGGGTTTTTGATAGAGAAGCTTCCAATTCGCTTATAACAGATGTTAGCAGAGGAAGTTGTTGATCTATTTGTGTTTTAGCATATGTTTCTAAGGTAGAATACTCTGTCTTTACAGCATTGATAAGGTCAATCAGTTGCGTATTGTTTTCATCTGGTAGCAGATCAGTATTGAGTGAAGAGGGCATTGATTGTAAGAGCTCTAAGTATGATAAAAGTGTCTTATAATCAGGAACTTCTGTTCCAGATGCTAAGGTTTGAAAGGCTGCTTCTAACCTCTCTTTAAATTCTTTGTAGTCGCTATAATCGTTTGATAGGTTATTCCACAGATCAAGTTGCGCAAGAAACGCAGCCCACTCTTCTTGACTTTTGACCCCTGGGATTTCATATACATGAGAAGGGCTTTGAAGGGATCTTTGAATAGATTCATTAGATGTGCTTTTAGAGGCAGGGTAGGTGTTTTCTGAAAGGGGGATGAAAGTGTAATTTTGGAGAAATGCTGTATTTGTTATTTTTAAATCTGACATATAAACCTCTTTAGTAATTATTTTTATTATATAATAAATTCCTATATATTGTAAATATCTTGTTAAGAAAATATTATTTTTTTATAAACTGCTAATCTTTTGCGTTTTGCGAAAATTAATTATTTAAGTATCTGATTATAAGAAATTTGCAATTATTCCTATTATTATATTGAATTTTGTAATATGTAGGATCTATACCTTTACCTTTGAAGGAGCTAGGTGCTATGACAGGGCATATCTTAGATGAGTTCAATACGATTCTTAAAAGCCTGGATGGTTTATCGACAGATAAGATTCAAGATTTTATGGTTAAAATCATAGAATTATTTAAGAAGATCCATTTTAATGCAGAACATGGAACGGAAAGAGAAAAAAAAGAAGCTCTTGATTTTGCCAGTCAAATACAAGAGAGTTTTGCCAAAATTCAAGCAAAATTGGATAAAAACCTTATTCTAGACTCAAATCAATTTAAAAACTTATTTGCTTTTTTAGAAGAAGATATGGAATTGTTAGCTAAGCAAAAAAAAACAAACGCTTCTTTGCCTTTCATTAAAAAGCAAAGTCAAAACGTTAAACCTCGCAAAAAAAAGAAGGTTATTAAAAAAGTATGAAAAAAGACATTTTAAATAAAATCGATGCCTTGTTAGAAGATAAAGATAATATTCCTGTTGATCAATTAGAGTCACTCATAGATGAGATGCTCGCATTTTTTAAAGACGTCTCTGTCACTTTGAATGAAGGAACAGAGGAGGAAAAAAAAGAAGCCGTCTCCTTAATGTTTGAAATACAGGTGAAGTTTAAAGAATTGGGAATGATTGTAGCCAAGAAAATGGGTCTTGATTCTGAGCAGTTGAATACGATGTTAAACCCTCAGAATTTTTTTCCTAATCAATGGAAAAATATCGAAGACATTAAAAAAGAGATCGATAAGCAAGATAATTAACGCTAAAGATTTCAAAATGTGTTATATCATGAAGAAATGAAAAAACAAGTCTACTTAATTCCTAATGTCATCACAGCTTTTGGGCTAGCGTGCGGCCTATTTGTGATTTTTAAAATCAATATGGTAGAGCCAGGCGCTGGTAATTACCAAGTGCTTTTTGGATCTATTTTAATCTTACTGCTGGCTGCACTAGCCGATCTTTTAGACGGAGCACTTGCTCGCATTTTTAGAGCGGAAAGTGAATTTGGATTTATGTTTGACTCTCTTTCTGATGCGATCTCTTTCGGAGTGGCGCCTTCTGTGCTTTTTCTCAAGAGTCTTCCAACGGACTTAGATACGAAGATCTCTTTTTTTGCACTCATCGGAGCTATTATATATTCGATTTGTGGTGTACTTAGGCTTGTTAGATTTAATGTGAAAGCCTCTCAAGCCAAAGGCAACAAAGCAGAAGAAGCTGCTCAGAAGAGAAATTTTACAGGGGTTCCTATTCCTGCAGGTGCAATTGCGGCCGTCTCCTTAAACCTTTTCTTGGTCTCTTCTTTTGCAGAGAGTTGGTTCGGATGGCAAGAAAACATTCGGGCTACCGTGCTTTCTTCAGGCATGGTTGTCTTAGGATTTCTAATGGTCTGTAGATGGAAATTCCCTAGTTTAAAAGCTCTTCACTTTAGAGTGCCTTCTTTCGAGCTGATCTTAATGACTGTCATAGGGGGTATTTTCTTAATTTATGGAATTCTTCATTTTTTCCCTGTCATGCTACTAGCTATGACGTGGGGATATATTTTACTCGGTTTAACCCTCTCGCTCATTCGCCTCATTGCAGGGAAAAGATCAAAAACATTAGAAGATTTTGAGCCTGAAGAGGAGGATAATGAGTGACACTCTTAGGCTATAGTTTAATGGAGATTGCTTTTTTATTTCTTTTCGTTCTCACTTCAGGGGTGGTTGTCGTAGGATTCTTAATGGTCTTTGGATGGATATTCCCTAGCTTAAAGGCTCTTCTCTCTAGAGTTCCACGTTCGAAGCTGATCTTAATAACTATTGTAGGGGTCATTTTCTTAATTTATGGGTTTCTTCATTTTTTTTCCGTGATGCTATCGGCTATGTTAGAGGGATATACTTTACTCGGGTTAATCCTCTTGCTCATTCAACTTATTGCAGGAGAAAGATCAAAAACATTATTTGAGCCTGAAGAGGAGGATAATGAGTGACACTTTTAGGCTATAGTTTAAGTGGCATTGCTCTTTTAATAATTCTTGTGATTTATCTTGCTTACCGTCTTCAACATCTCACTGTCAGATGTGCTGTTGCAGAAGAAAAGGTTAAAATACAACAGCAGCTCAAAGAGACATTTCAAGCTCTATCAACAGAGGTTCTAGATAAAACCAATCGCTCTTTTTTAGATCTGGCTAAAGATGATCTTAGTAGAAAGCATGAAGCTTTGACAGAGATGATGAGTAAACTAGAAAAGGGGATCGGTCAAATTGAAAATGAGCGTAAGCTTGAACATGGCGCTCTTCGAGAGCAGCTCTATTCTTTGTTAGAGATAGAAAAGCAGCTTCGTAAAGAAACATCTAACCTTGTCAAAGCTCTCAGATCTCCTAATACGCGCGGGCGTTGGGGGGAGTTTCAACTAAAAAGAGTCGTTGAATTAGCGGGCATGCTGTCACACTGCGATTTCTATGAACAAACACAGGAAATCGTGGGCGATGTGCGGTTTAGACCTGATTTAATTGTTCGTCTTCCGGGAGAGAGGCAAGTTGTCATCGATGCTAAAGTCTCTTTAGAAGCTTATTTAGAGGCCATCGAAATCATAGATGGCCCTGCCAAGGAACTCAAATTCAAAGAGCATGCTAAACAAATTAGATCTCACATCACATCTTTAGGAAAAAAATCTTACTGGGAACATTTCCAGCCAACACCTGAGTTTGTGATTCTCTTTATTCCCTCTGAAACAATGTTCAGTGCAGCCTTAGAATATGATCCAGGACTGATTGAAGTAGGCGTGAATGAAGGGGTCATTATAGCAACGCCGACAACCTTGATTGCTCTTCTAAGGGCAGTCTCCTACGGGTGGAAGCAGGAGAGTCTCTCTCGTCATGCTGAGCAAGTCAGAGAGCTCGGCCATGAGCTCTACAAAAGGCTTGTCGACATGGGACAGCATTGGTCACGGATGGGTAAATCTTTAGCAAGCTCTGTTGAGTCTTATAATAAAGCAACCGGCACCCTAGAGAGTCGGGTTTTTGTCACAGCCAGACGATTTAAAGACCTAGGAGCAGCTGCAGAGTCACTCGATCTTCCAGAGAACGAGCTTATCGATCGCATCCCCAGAGAAACAACTCCCAATAGCTAACACCCAAACTTGTCAGATGCTTTTTTATAAATTACAAGATGAACATTTGTGGTAAAGTGACACTTTGAACATGAGGTTATATATGGTTACTCACAGCAGAAAAAAGAGGGGTCGTGTAGGAGAAAGAAAAAAAATAAAACAAAGACCGAAGAAAGTGCGTTTGGCTGTGGAGTGTACACCTACAGAGCGCAAATATATGAAAATGCTAGCTGCTCATGAAAAAAAAACTTTAGAAGAGTTCGTGTTGGAATCTGTTAAAATGCGTTTTCAGGAATGCGCAAATTCCCATACTCCAAATAAAGAAACAGAGGCTGCTTTGGAAGATGCAGAACAAAAAAGAGGTCTTTGCCAATATGGCTATATAGAAGAATTGTTTAAATCTTTAGGAAAATAAAGAAGGAACAATTACATTTGTACGCTTAGGTACGCATTTAGAAGTGTTCAAGTGATATTAGTCTCAAGTAAAAAGAGCCTCTCCGTTAAGAGAGGCTCTTAAAAAACTATGCTTAATGCTCTACACCTAGAACGAAGTAGGCAGGGAATGCAAAATTATTGTTCTCTCGAGGAGAGGCAAGCATCGATACTTTTTTCCCAACATACTCTTGGAGGTTGATTTGAGTGCTGTAGAGATAAGCTACAGGGAGATTTTTATCATCACGCACAATATAGTCGCCTGGCTTATTTTTAACAGGAGCTGTGTAAGGTTCGATAATTCCTGAGACGACAAGGCCACTTTGGCGTTGCTCTTCATAGAAGTCATCTAAAGCTCTCTCATCATTTCTACAAGACCAAGATAAATAGAGCGACTCTTCAATCGGTTGCCAGAGATTCATGCGATCTGTTGCACCTTTCTGAGATTGATGAGATGTTTCAAAGTGACTGACGAGTTGATCGGTTTCTGCTCCGAGCTTGAGATTAGCTTTTTCTTCTAAAAAGGCGATTCTCTTTTCGAGATACTCTTCTTGAATAGCGACGAGTGCTTCTTGAGCTTTTTCTGCTAAATCAGATAAGTCTTTATAGTCACTCACGATCACTTCATAATTGTGTTTGATCTGAGATAAATCGATCTCATTAAAGGGGCGTTGCATTTCAGACTTAGCTAAGAGAGAGGCTGAGGTGAAAAGTTGTTCTGCTGTTGCCTTTCTTTTGTCAAATTGAGTTTTTAATTCAGGTCCACCTGCATATTCGACAAACTCTTTAGCTATATAAAAATGAGCATCACTAGGAGGTGTGATTTCAAGCCATTTATTATTTGTTTTGCAGAGAGTGTTTCCGACTCGATCTCCTGAATTGAGATGAGCAATCACAGGTGCATCTAAAGAAGGCTCTAAACGAACATTGACTCTGTTGCCTTCAACAACGCCATCTAGAACAAAACTGCGAAACACATAGGCTTTCATATCTTTAGGTGGTTCAACAGAATAAAAATCACCTTTTTCTCCTACAATCACTAACAGATCATTTTTGTTGAGTTCTGTGACGACTCTACTGTCTAAATCAGGAGAGACGCGCATGCGTACTTTTCTCGCTTTGATTTTGCCTGTGAAAGAAGGGATAGATTTTTCAATAACAGGAGCAACGGCAACTTCTATCGCATGACTTGCAGGGGATGTAACAGGTTGCAGAGCTGTGGCTATATCAGATAACTCTAAAGATGAAGTCTCAGCTAGGGTTGCTTGTTCTTGCACTGCAAAAGCGCCTTCATCAGCTACGGCGCAAGTCGTGAAAGAATACAATCCCATCGCAATAAAAAAATGTGATAGATGCTTAGACATGGGGCTTATTCCTCCTAAAGATGGTTTAATACTTCATTCAATTCTGAAATAGTAGAATTTTCGATATGGAGTATTTAAGCGCCATTCTAGAATTTGGCTTTTTTTAATGCCAGAGAAAAAAGTTAACTATGAAGAACTGCTTGGATGTGTTCACAGTTTTTTTGTCCGCAGGTACATCCAATAGGGCTGCCTAGAAAAACACTGTAATGTTCTTCAGTAGCAAGTGGATTGGTCACAGTATATAATTGATCGCCGCTTTGCTTCACATCCCATGATCTGAATTTGAGATCCTCTTCAGAGACCTCTTCTTCAGGAGAAATCGTGTCAGAGGGCGCATGAAAAGCTCTCATAATTTGGCAGTGGGGGCAATTGCAATGAGGTTCTGCTTTTGGAAGAGATGAGACATCATCAACGCCGATATTTTTTGCCATATCAACCATTTTATCTAAAAGTTCTTTTGGCAAATCAGGGGTACCAGCTTGCTCTAAATTGTGTTGCAAAAGAGATGACATCCCTTCTATGCCAGGAAGGAGTCCTCCTGCTAGCAAGTTAAAGGGCAGAGTAAAAGATACGGGTTCACTTGTTTTTTTAGACTCATGATCTTCAAGAGAAAGAGCGTGAACAGAAAAAATATGATCGATCACATGAGGCTCTAAATGGGGAACCTCTATACGAGATCCTGAAATCAGTTCGATGATAAGAACAGGATTTCCAAATCTATTGTCAATTTGTAAAGAGATGATATTTTTCCAGGAAGTTGAGATATAAGGAGGTAAACTTAACATTTTTTCATTAATTTTAATTTTCATACTACCCTCACTATGATGTTAAAACATATCCAATGTCTTCTAAACAAGGATTATATGGTATCGAAATAATCGAGTCAATTAAAATTAGCAGTCAAACATTTAAACTGCTGAAACTGACACTTAAGTACCTAATTATAAGTCGCTAAAATAAAAATGTTGTGCTACAGCTTGAGTTTCGCTATGCTGCGCCAAAAGAGGATATATTATGCATATAGGTAGCGATGAGGAAGCTTTGGCTCAAATTAGAGAGAAGGAGAATACCAGCGTGAAACAGAAAACTTTTATCTTAGATACAAACGTTTTATTGCATGATCCTGATGCTATTCGAAAATTTAAAGGCAATGAGGTTGTCATTCCTTTAGCCGTTTTAGAAGAGCTGGATGGGATGAAACGTCAATCCGATGAGCTGGGGAAAAATGCTCGCCATGTGATGCGCTATATCGATTCTATTAAAAATGTGAAAGGCGCTAACATATATGAGGGGATTGCTATAGAAAATGGGATCACTCTCCGCATCTATTTAGAGAGTAAAGCAGCTGACAAGAAGATCTTTCCTCTTCCTTTAGATCGTCATACCAATAAGATCTTAATGAATGCTTTTCAACTCAAAGAGCAAGGGGAATCTGTTGTCTTTGTCTCGAAAGATTTTGTCACACGTGTGAAAGCAGAAGCTATCGGTCTAGAGGCCGAAGATTATGAAAATCTTAAATTTTCTTACGATCAAATCTATAAGGGTCATAGAAAAATTGAAGTGGCAAAAAGAGATATCGATCTCTTTTACAAGGATGGCTATCTTACGATTGAAGGGCAAGAATTTTCTCCTAATGAATATGCGATTTTAACATGTCCTGAAATGTCCTCTGCGGTCTGTAAGTACAATTCAGTGACTAAACGTCTTGAGCCTCTTTTGAAAATTACGAAAGACATTTGGGGGATCCAGCCACTCAACGTCGAACAAAAATGTGCTCTTGATCTTTTGCTCAGAGATGACGTTAAACTTGTCACACTACTTGGTCCTGCAGGGACAGGCAAAACGGTGCTGGCTCTTGCTGTCGGTCTTAAAAAAGTATTCGATGAAGGAGGTTACACAAAAATCCTTGTGAGCCGTCCCATCATTCCTCTTGGTAAAGATATCGGCTATCTTCCAGGAACTAAAGAGGAAAAACTCTACCACTGGATGCAGCCTATCTATGATAACCTCGAGTTTCTCTGTCAATCAACCACAGGTGTTGGCAATGGAGCCGATGCTCAGCAGTGGATTATGGAGAGTAAGAAACTCGAAATGGAAGCCGTCACCTACATACGTGGAAGATCGCTTCCTAAAATGTACATCATCATTGATGAGGCTCAAAATTTAACACCTCACGAAGTTAAGACAATTATCTCGCGAGCAGGGAAAGGAACAAAAGTGATCCTCACAGGAGATCCGACACAAATAGATAATCCCTATTTGGATAAAGATTCCAATGCTCTCACATTTGTTGTCGGCAAGATGAGAGATTATCCAACGTATGGACACATCTTCCTTGAGCGCACAGAAAGATCAGAGCTCGCAGCTATCGCAGCTGAAGTTCTCTAATTTTCTGTCGAAGAAGCAGGAAGCGCTACTTGTTTAAAACGTTCTAGCTGAGTTTGTATATGTTTTTTTAGATCGTCACTTACATTTGGGTCTTTCAATAGGCTTTCAAGCAAACCTTGTATTTGTTCGACAAATACTTTGTAAGGTTGGAGTGTGCTTTTTAAGGTACTTAGCTCAGACTTGAGATCTTCTAATGCTTGATGTTCGTCTGCTTGTATGGCAGATATATTTGATTTGTAATCTGTTTCATTGGTAAGTTGTGTTCGAAGCTTTTCTTCTCTTGATGAGGCCTCTTGTAACTGTTGCTCAAGTTCTTCGATCTGTTTTTTAGACCGTGAGACTTCCTCTGTTAGTATTTTATCATGCTTAAGAGTAGTTTGTAATTGTGCTTGTAACTCACTCATTTGTTCTGTTAAGTTTGTCTTTTCGCTATTAAGTGTATTAATAGTGTCTTTTAACAGTTGTTGAGATGCAAGAAGTTGATCTCTTTCAGTTGTTAATTCTGTTAAAGCTAAAGACTGCTGTTGAGTAATTTCGACAGCTTTTTGTTGCTTTTGTTCTGCTTCTTTTAGACGAGTTTTTTGTGATTCCTGGCAGCGTTGTTCATACTTTTCAATAGTTTGTAAATGTTCAGAGTAACCATTGATTTGTGTTAAAGGCATTAACAACTTTATGAGAGACAGATCTGGTTCTTTGTGTGTATTCAAGTAGTTCAATATGTTTTGAAATACACTATCGAACGCTTGATTTGAGCTTTCTATTTTAGCGATTGTATCTCTTGTCTCTGTCAGATCTTGCTGTAAGGTCTTTAATTGTATAGTGTGAGTCTCTTTTAAATCTTCAAGTTGTTGCTCAAGGGCTTTTGTTGGAGACTCTGTCCTTGCTGGAGAAGTAACGTCTTTCTGTGAATCACGTAATGTTGCAACTTCGATGTTGAGCGTAGCAATCGTCTGTTGCAAATCCTTATTATCTTTAAGCAGAGCCTCTTTATCATTATTTAATGTCTTATTACGTTGAGTTAGATCTTCTATTTGTTTTTCAAGATGAGCAACTTGATTTTCTAGAACCTGTTGCGTTTGAATAAGTGTTGCGATCTTTGCTTCATGATCGCTTGCTTGAGTTTCTAAATCTTGTTGATTTTTCTCAGTTAGAGTTTGTTTTAATTCAGCAATTAATTTTTCAGTTTCTTTAAACTGTGCTATACTGGCTTCTTTATCTTGTTCAAGGTCTTTAACTGTTGCTTCTAAAGTTTTTTTAGATGATGTTAATTCCAAAAGCTGTTGTTGTAGAGCTTGTAATTGCTTTGCGAGATCTTGATTTTGTTGAGTAAGCCCATCTTTTTCTAGTTTTAATCTTTTATAAGCAGAGTCTTTTTCTTGTATATTTGAGTGATAAATTCTCTCTAAATTTGAATGATTCTTTATCTGATCATCTAGGATTTGCTGTTTTTCTTTTTCAAGTTTTGCAATGCGAGCTTGGAGTTTTTCTATAGTTGTATCTGAGTTCCCATTGGTATGGGTCAATTTTCCGTTTAAAGGAGGAGGCGGCGGCGGAGTTCTTCTTAACGCTATTTTTAAGATAAAAAAACATAGTATGGTGATAGCAGTTATCCCAACGGCAAGAGCTACGTTATGTCCTTGCCACTGTTTGGGAAGGCCGTAATTCATAGTGTTCCCAGGAGAGAGGTCGTAGATTCTCGAAATAGTCATGTTTAAATCATTTGTAAACGCCCATCGAGAAAACCTACAATCACCCTCCCCGCAAGTTCAAGGAAAAATCCTGTTTCGATAACACCAGGAACTTGAATAATCCGCTGATTATCTTCAGAAGGAGAGGTTGTCTCTGGACTAAGGCGAATATCATAAATATAGTTCCCATTTTCTGTCATTAGAAGAGTATTGTTTTTTTGCCTTAACTGGCCAAGAAAGCCTAATTTTTCAAGTTTGTGAATAGTTGAAAGAAACCCAAAAGGAATGATTTCTACAGGGAGGGGACATTTTCCTAACTTGGGCACGAGTTTAGTTTCATCGACGATGATAATCACTTCTTGACTCATGCTGGCAATGATTTTTTCTCTTAAAAGAGCGCCTCCTCTTCCTTTGATCAGTCGTTTTTGAGGATCAATCTCATCGGCCCCATCAACTGTGATATCAATAGATGTGATTGTATTGATATCTAGAATGGGTATTCCTCCTAACCGCGCTTGTTCTAAAGAAGAGGAAGATGTTGCCACAGCTTGAATTTTCAAGTTATTTTTACAGCGAGCGATAAGGCTCTCGATAAACCAATAGGCGGTTGTTCCTGTTCCTAGCCCAACTATCATGCCGTTTTCAATGAGTTCAGCAGCTTTTTGCCCTACAGATTTCTTGGCTTGTTCAATCGTATCCATTTTTTTATGATATAATTTTTGGTAAATTATCTCACCAAAGATTCTAATATGTTTGGAATTTCAGACACTCTCTTATTGAATTTATTTTTAGTTGAAAAGATTATTTAAACAATTTATTTTTTTGGAATAGCTTTTAAGGGGAGTTGAATGGCAAAACTAAGAAAAAAAGAGATCAATCGTGGCATTGTAGAAGAAAGTGAACAAACAAAAAGAGCAAGACAAAAATTGCAGAAGCGTATGGCGCTCATGGAAAAGAAAACAACACCTGAAGCCTTAAAAGATAAAACAGTTGCTATAGAAAGATGGATCGATCGCAGAACTCCCGAGAGAGTTGTGGTTAAAAAAGATCTTCCACTATTTGATAAAAATACGAATTCTGCCAAGCCGAGTAAGGGGATTTCGAAGATGCAGGACGCGCTTAGCAAAAAACTACTCGAAGCATAAATTTTAATAAAGTATACTTTCCTATCACAAGGGAAGATTTATGCCTGATATTTTGAGTTGTCTTCAAGAACGGGGTCTTGTCGATGCTGTGACAAGCGATGATTTGAAGAGTGTGCTGGAAAAACCTATTAAGGTCTACACGGGATTTGATCCGACAGCTGACAGCTTGCATCTTGGCAATCTAGTCGGTATTGTCATGTTGAGATGGTTTCAAAAATTTGGGCATACACCTGTTGTGATTCTAGGAGGCGCCACGGGAAGAATTGGTGATCCTTCAGGTAAAAGTATGGAAAGACCCCTTTTAGATAAAGCCACAATCACCATCAATATTAAGCGTATCAGATCTCATTTCGAACAAATTCTTGATTTTTTTCATCCCAAAGTTCGCCCTATGGTTTTCAATAATGATGAGTGGTTTTCTAGCTATAGTTTTGTCGATTTCTTGCGCGATGTCGGCAAACATGTGAGAGTCAATGTGATGCTCACCAAAGATAGCGTCAAATCGCGTTTAGAGTCAGATGAAGGGATCTCTTTCACGGAATTTTGCTATCAGCTTCTTCAAGCTTATGATTTCTACCATCTTTTTTCTGCTCAAGGAGTCGTACTCCAGATGGGAGGCAGCGATCAGTGGGGCAATATTATTGCAGGGATAGAACTTGTGCGTAAATTGACAGGAAAATCTGTCTATGGGCTTACCTTTCCTCTATTAACGAGAAGTGATGGAAAAAAATTTGGAAAAACAGAAGATGGGGCTGTGTGGCTTGCTTCTGATCGCTTATCTCCTTACCAATTTTATCAATACCTCTACCGTGTCTCAGATGCTGATGTGATTAAACTGATGCGCATGCTCACGTTTATGGACATGGAAGAGATTCGTCGTTATGAGCAAGAGATGCAAAAGCAAGACTATGTGCCCAATACAGCCCAAAAGAGGCTCGCAGAAGAGCTGACTAAAATGCTGCATGATGAAGAGGGCCTCCAGGCAGCTCTTAAAGTGACAGAGGCCGCCTCTCCCGGTCATATGGGGACTCTTGATCCTGCGACATTGCAGGAAATCGCTAAAGATATGCCTCATGTCGAGCTGACACCCAGCGATGTTATTGGTCAGAAATTCGTCGATGTCGCATTTAAAAGCGGCCTTCTTTCTAGTAAAGGGGAAGCTACCCGTCTTGTCGGACAAGGTGGAGCCTATCTGAATAACCAAAAGGTTGAAGATCCTACTCTTCGGCTAACTCAAGAACATGTGATAGGAGGAGAGTTTCTCCTTTTCTCAGCGGGAAAAAAGAAAAAAATCCTCATTAAAATTACCTCCTTGTAAAAAAAAATTGATTTTTGAGTTAAAAAGGACTTGCTTGAAAATCAACGTGATACAACAATGAGGTTAATTTGAGACTTCTCTTGCCCCTCTTTCTTAAGGGGATAAGAGAGTTAGATTAACAGAGGAAATTAAGTCTATGACCACAGTTACAAAAAAGAAACTTGTTCAAGTTATTGCCCAGATGAAAAATCTTCATCCTAATGATGTCAGAGATGTGATTCAGGCATTCTTAGATGTGATGACAGATCATCTAGCTAAAGGGGATAGAGTTGAGTTTCGAGATTTTGGCGTGTTTGAAATTGTCGAAAGAAAACAAAAAATAGGTAGAAATCCGAAAAATGCCTCTGTTCCGATCGTCATTCCAGCAAGGCGTGTCGTCAAGTTTACTCCAGGAAAAAAGATGAGAGAAGACATAGAGAAGCTACCGCATCGGTCTAATCCTAGCCAAGGTCCTTCTAATCAAGGTCCTATAGCTCCTTCTGTGTAGTAAACTTTTTTTGAATCAATTCTTATTTTTAATTGATTTTATATCTATTTACGCATACTATTGAAGACTCGTAAACGAAAATATGGGGGAATAGGTTGTCATTTCCAAGAATTCTTTTTACAGGTGCCTTAGCGCTATTTGCCATTATTGGTGTTTTTGCTGTCGTTAAGAAAATAACGAAAACATCTAAAAATACTGTTGTAAAAGTAGACGGAAAACCATCTGTAGTTATTCCCGAAATTAAGACAATTAAATCAGTTGATGTCTCGTCACTCCCTCTTCAAGTAGCAGGGGATTTTCCAGATATTGATAGGGTCTACCAGCTTTTTACGACAGGCCCTAGTCAATTACCTATTGTCGAGACGGTATCTTATACAAGCCAAGTACCTTGGCTTAAAGGACGGCCTGCGTGGATTGGGGATTATGCCTCTTACTATAGCACTTCGAAACACTTTATTGCCAGGAGCCTAAATGGCAAACCCGATTATGAGAATCAAAAGGTCTCTCCGAATAGTCGTTTCAATGTCTTTCGCAAAGATCGCCATTTTCAATTTTATCTCTTAGTCGATATCTCTTTATGTAAGATGGGATTTTACTATATTGATCTAGATACGCAGGAAAGGGTTTTATTAAAGACTTATAAGATAGGGTTGGGGAAATTATCGAATGGACCTTCAGGGTCATTAACTCCTTTGGGAAAGTACACGCTGGGAAGTAAGGTAGCTGTCTATAAACCGGGGATTATGGGGCTTTATCAAGATAAACAGGTTGAGATGATCCGTGTGTTTGGCACAAGATGGATTCCTTTTGAGACTAAAGGATTAGGTATTCACGGAACTCCTTGGGAAATCGATACGAAAACAGGGCAATTAACCGATAATCAATTAGGCATTGGCAAGTATGAAGGTAATGGGTCTATCTATCAACGGAAGATATGGAAGAGCTTTTTGCTATTGTCATTAGTAAACCTGCAACACTCGAGGTTGTTAAGCATTTTAAAGATGCTAAACTGCCTGGGGTTGAAGTTGCATCACCGATGAGGTAATTATGACGCTACTTGCACATGAAAAGCAAATATTCGAATACGAAGAAACCATTAAGAAAGTGAGAGAGCAAAATAAGAATAACGCTCTGTGGTCAACGACTGAACTTAAAAAACTAGAAGATAAACTCACGCAACTCAAAAAGAAAGTTTACTCTAATTTGTCGGCTTGGGAGAGAGTGTCTATTTGTCGTCATCCGAAGAGGCCTCATTCAATTGACTTTATTAAAAACATCTGTGAAGACTTTGTTGAAATTTGTGGCGATAGACTCTACCGAGATGATCCTGCTGTCATTACAGGTCTTGCCACAATTGGGGGCGTTAAATTTATGGTGATTGCTCAAGAAAAGGGGCATGATACAGAAAGCAGGCTTAAGCGCAATTTTGGGATGCTGCATCCTGAAGGGTACCGTAAGGCAATGCGTTGTATGCGTCTTGCTGCCAAATTTGAGCTGCCTATTCTTTCTTTGATCGATACGCCAGGCGCCTATCCGGGACTTACTGCTGAAGAAAGAGGTCAAGGGTGGGCAATTGCTCAAAATCTGCTCGACATGTCCCGTCTTCCTACGCCCATCATTATCTTACTCATAGGTGAAGGGTGTTCGGGAGGGGCTTTAGGAGTGGGCATAGGAGATGTGATAGGGATGCTGGAGCATGCCTATTATTCTGTGATTTCCCCTGAGGGTTGTGCCTCTATTTTGTGGAAAGATGCAAGCAAAAATGCGACGGCTGCGGCTGCTTTAAAAATGCATGCAGAAGATCTTTTAGAACTAGAGATTATCGATGAAATTATTGAAGAACCCCTTGGTGGCGCACATCATGATCCTGCCGCTGTCTACCAAAACGTTAAAAAATATATTTCCGATCAATGGAAAGTGTTAAAAAAAATTCCCTTACATCTACTTCTCGAGCAAAGATATCAAAAATTTCGTAAGATGGGTAAATTTTCTATAGAAGAGAAGCCTAAAATAGTTTAAACTGCGGAGCATGAAATTATTACTTAAAGCGGCTTTAAGAAGTCGCAAGCATCTCTCTTTATTCATTGTCACTTTTTTCACTCTTATTCTTCTGACAATTGCCGATGCTCTAGAAGTCTCTGCGCTCGGTGTGATCACAAACCTGAATAAGCTCATAGAGATAGGCTCTAGCGCAGCCACAACTGCCATGAACCATCTTCCTTTTGGTGCAGGTCATAAAGAGACAAATCCTCTGAATTGGATCATTGATCAAATCAAACTTCGTTTCACAGATGTCGAAAGTCTTCATGTTCTTGTCGTGATCTTAATTGGAGTGGCTATTTTTAAAGCGATAGCGCTTTTTTCCTCTCGTTATATGACACAGGTTCTTGCAATTCGGATTAGCAGAGATTTAAGGCTTCAATATTTTCAGCATATTCAAAGTCTTCCTATGAGCTTCTATCAAAAATACAACATAGGATCGCTCTCATCTCGAATTGTAGGCGATGCAGGGCAAATTGCCAATTCGATCAACTCGATCATCGGCAATTACATGCATATGCCTTTTACCGTCTTATTTTCGCTGCTCTTCTGTTTTTATATCTCTTGGCAGCTCTCCTGTGTGATTTTCATCGCTTTCCCTCTGATTATTTTGCCGATTATTTTTTTGGCTAAAAGGCTCAAAAGGGTCTCTCGCCAACTTCAATCGAATCAAGAGAAATTTGCCTCCGTCCTCATCGATTTCTTGGCAGGAATTCAAACTGTCAAAATTTTTGCTATGGAGATGTTCTCTTTCAGAAAATATAAAGAACAAAATGATCGTATGGCGGTTCTTGAAGGAAAGACAGCTAAATATGGACTTCTCACAAGGCCTATTCTCCATGCGATTACAACGGTGTGTTTAGCTGTCGTTGTGCTCTTTGGCTTATACACACTTAAGCTCACGATTTCAGAGCTCATTATTTTCTGTGGTCTTTTGCAGAGATCGTATGAATCGATTAAGAAATTTGGGGATGAAAACTCCAATATCCAAAAAGGTGTTGTGGCAGCTGAAAGGATGTTTGAAGTCTTAAATCTTAGACCTGAAATTGAAGATCATAAAGAAGCCTCAAATCTTCTGGATTTTGAAGATACTATCGAATTTGATCATGTCTGGTTTCGCTATGGAGAGGAGTGGGTTTTAAAAGACTTAAGTTTTACGGTGAATAAAGGGGAGACGGTGGCTCTTGTTGGGCCCACAGGCTCTGGCAAATCAACCATTGTTCAACTCTTGCCAAGGCTCTATGAAGTGCAACAAGGGGAGATTCGTATCAACGGCAAACCTTTGAACTCTTATACGCAAAAATCTCTCAGAGAAAAAATTGCATTTGTGTCTCAAAAACCATTTCTCTTCTCTGACACCATTGCAGCCAACATTGGATTTGGCAGGGATTTCCCTAGAGAAGAAATCGAGCTTGCGGCACAAAAAGCTCATGCTGATGAATTCATCAACCGCATTCCTTTGACGTATGATTCAATGCTTGCAGAAACAGGGCAAAATCTCTCGGGTGGACAACAACAGCGCCTAGCGATTGCTCGTGCTCTTGTTAAAAAAGCGCCTATTCTCATCCTAGATGAAGCGACCTCGTCTCTTGATGCCTTAAGTGAGCAAAAAATCAAACAAGCCATTACAGGTCTTCACAGGTCTGTGACTCAAATCATCATTGCTCATCGTCTTGGGACAATTGAACATGCCGATAAAATTATCTACATTGAACGAGGCGTCAAAATCGCCGAAGGAACCAAAGAAGAGCTCCTGCGTGATTGCGAACAATTTCGCCTCACTTGGGAGACTCTCTATCGCATAGAGTCTTCTCCCTCAGAGATTTAAGTATCCCCCAAAAACAGCAATTGCTATTTTCGGGGGGAATTCTCATAATTAAACCATCCCCAAAGACCCTATGACCATTTTGGAGGAAGAAGAGAATGGCAACATTCATTGGTAGAGACAAAGAATTAAAATCACTCCAAGGTCTCCTTCAAAAAAAGACGTCTAGTTTAGTTGTGGTAAGAGGAAGATGGGGGATTGGAAAAAGTCGTCTAGCTAAAGAATATGCCTCCTCTTTTCCTAAAGCCTATATTAGACCTCTTTCGAATTTAAGGGTTCGTCGATTTTTTGGATTATTTTGACCAATTTTTAATTTAAATCGAAGGGGTCATATGCGTGAGCTGATATTACCCCTTCGATTTAAATTGAAAATTGGCTCAAAAGAACCGAAAAATCGACAGAACCTTAATTTCGAAAGAGGTCTACTGTTAAACAAGGGATTCTCTCAAGTTTTGGTGATGAAGGCCATCAAACAGGAGACGCTTTCTTAAGCAGAGTTGATGCCGTGATCCCTTTCAAAAAAATCTCTCAAGATACGACTGCAGAGCTTATCAAAGGTTACTTGGATGAGTATGAAAAACGCGGTAGCCTGCCCTCTGATAAGCGTCAACTCGTAGAACAAGAGTTACGTACTATCGATCAGTCAGATGCCCGAGGACTTCAACGAGCTGTCCAATTAGCTATTTTCAAAGCATTAGCTCAAAAGCCCTAACTTTTGCAGACTCTCTTTGAGCTCTTTATTTTCAGCTTTATCAAATGCTCCATTATCACGTAGCCAGCGCAAATAACTCACAGGAACCTCAGACAGAGGCTTTCCTTGATATTTCCCAAAAGGCATTCTGTTTGAGTCTTTACTCTCAGACATCAATTGCAAAACAGTCTCTATGTGAAGATCATCGATCATAATGGAAAAGATCTGAAAAAGGACCATCACATCATCCAGAGCTCTATGGGCTTGATTAGCTGCAATGCCAAATACTTCTCTCAGTGTTTGAAGAGAATGAGAGGGAAGATCTGATCTGTACTTGCGCGACCATTTAAGTGAATCGACATAGCTCCAAGAGGGAAGTGTCAGATTTGATCTGGCAGCTTCACACTCAAGAAACAACTTATCAAACCTGTCGTTATTGTGCGCAATTAAGACAGCATCATCCCCACAAAATTCGATGAAATCTTTTCCAATCACATCGAAAGTAGGCGCGCTTGCTACCATTTCATCTGTGATATTTGTAACCGCTGTTGCCTCAGGAGGAATCGGCATTTGAGGGTTGATAAATTGAACAAATGTCAGATTGCGCACAGGATCAAAAGCTGCAATTTCAACGATCCGATCTTTATCAGGACGCACACCTGTCGTTTCTGTATCGTAATAAATAGGACGTTTTTTACTCATAGCTTTCAATATAATAAACCGCCGTGTAAAATTGCCAGAGGAATAAATCTCATGTATTTTGCAAGAATCTATCTTATCACAGCTATTTTTTATATCACGTCTCTCACAGCTGCGCTTGTCACAGAGACAGCCTCTGTTTATTTTTCACCCGAAGATGTTTTGGAAAAAAGGTTAATAGA
>CAYUZN010000021.1:0-21803 GCA_964449295.1 uncultured bacterium
CAAATAGCGCCAAATACGCATCCGACATCTACGCTCAAGGCCATCTCCTCATGAGCTGGGTGTCTATGAGAGAGCCCTTTCCCTTTGTTGGAGATCCCAAACAAGAAGACATGACCAAACTCCGAGGAAAAGGAGCCTATAAACACTACAACGCACACTATATCCCTGTCAGCCCCCTTGATCCCACAAACCCCAACTGCCCCGAATATTACCCAACTCAAGACGGACAAACTCCCACCTACGATGAGTACGTCGTCTTTCAAAAATCTCAAACTCTTCCTCGTTTCTGGATCCACCTCACTGTAGATGCTCTTTTTATGAAAACCCTCAGCACTCAGCCCCAACATGTCGAAGACCTGATCCCTCACCTGATGATTGTTCTTCAAAATTCCCATGTCGACTCCGACAAAAAACTCCGCAAACACCTCAACGAAAAACTAACCTTCTTACTCAAACAAGAACCAGAAGAGTATCTTGATGAACTTCAGCTCGATACCCTTTACAATGACCTTCAAACCCTTCTCGACTCTAGCGGCAAAGTCAATAGAGCTGTAGCTAAAGCCCTCAAAGGAGGCTCTCCTACTAGTTTGCCTGCCGAAGCAGGCACTTCTTATGCAGCCGCCCAGCCTTCTACCACAGAAGACGAGGACTTAGCCAAAGCCATGACAGAGTCACTCAAAACAGCTCCTAAAGAAGTTATCGATCCTAAACTTGTTGCTAAAGCCTCTGCCATTCCTCCTACCGCCTTCGGAGCCCTTAAGTGGCAGCAGTATTTTGGAGATGTGGGAGTAGAACCTCCTCTTCCTCCCGATATTGACACAATTCTGTCAAGCCCTTGCCCTTTTTGGTCCGGTAAAACCGTGCAAGAAACTCATATGCTTGTTCTTGTTCCTAAAACTGTGAATGGTGTTTCTCTGACTCTCAATAGCCTACAAGAGCTTATCAAAAAACCAAAGCAAGGTTATGCCACTAAATATGCCGGTTATTGGAATAAAGCTAAAGAACAACTAGGAGATCAATCTTTACCCCAATCCTCTTGGATTCTCCTGACAAAAGATGTCTTGCCAGATACCAGATCAAAAACTTACGCAGATCAGTGGAAAGTTGTAGAAAGCTATAGTCAAAAAACACACATTCCCTATGAAGTTCCCACTACGCTATTAGCCGCAACCGCTATCTTAGTCGAGCATGTTCAAACTGGAACGAGATTGTATGGTGATAACCCATGGACACTCACTCGCTGCCAAGAGAAGGTGTCAGGGCATCAAATGGCTGTTGGTGGTTTTGCCTCCGGCGGCCTCTGCGCCAAGTACAGCGGCAACGTCAACGATCTCGTCGGCCTTGGTGTTTTGCGGAAGTTGTAGCAGCCGACAAGGCTGTGACTCTAGGGAGGTGAAAGTCCTCCTGTCATCAATTGACCGGTTTGGATGACTAGCATATCCGATGCGTGGGAAAGTAATAACTCACGTTCTGCTCGGAAGTAAACGCCACAGCTGCTCAAAGGTGAAAGCCTAAAGAGTAGGGACAACCAGGGTGGCAAGCAAAAGTGGGGGCCCTAACAGAAGAGAATATCTACGGTCCCGAAATGCAGACCCCTCATGAAGTTGTTTTCGGAGGGATAAATGTGGCTACCCGACCCATCAACTTCCTGGGGAAGGGCAACGATCTAAGCGAAGAAATGGTTAAAAGCAACTTAGATGTCACCGGGATAGGGGATAGAGCACCCACAGAAAGAGACACAGAGATAACGTCGGGAAAGTCCAACTCCCAGCAGGGATTAGCAACAACCTGCAAGGACCTTTTGTAATAGCCAAAAGCAAAGATAAGAGGAGGGATTTGGACTGACGCATGAGTTCGTAGTAGCTAAGATGAGACGTAACGACTCTCTAAAAGATAGAAAATATCTTTCTGGATTAAGGTAACACCTTAAACAGGCAAAGGGACTCTCGGAATTGACGGATACAAACAAAGACTGTAACCAAAAGACACAGAGCTTAAAATGGGAGACAACTAGGATGTATCGAAGCATGAAGCAAACAGCTTTAGTTATGGTAACACGAGCTAACGCAGCAAACAGACTAAAGTTGGAAGGCCCGTGTGAAAAGTTGAAACCGCCAACCGTATTTGGGAAATCCGACTGTACGGGATGACAACGGGGGTGTCGGGAACCATCAAGCTCGAAAGAGTAGAGCCAGAGTATCATAGTTCAAGGATTATGATAGCGTGCCGTGAGTTAACTACTTGCATTGATGCGCCCGATTTCTATCCAGACCTGAGCGTTGTCAGTTGGACGTTTGACGACTTTGCTTTGATGGTCTTTTGGAAGTTGGGTTTTGGCGTCGCTATTTTTCTACAGGATTAGGAAGCCCTTTTTCATATATAATCTTTTTTTGAAAATGCCCGTAACCATCATAGATGGTGGCGGCTCCTTTCCCATTCTCGACTTTTGAGACTGGTTTTTTGTCTCCTTTTTTGAGATAGGAGCCTTTGATAAGGTTATCATTATCGTACTCTTCCATGAACATGAGGCTGCCATCTTGATACCAAGCAAAAGAAAGGCCATGTTTTTTATTGCCACTGTGCTCTTTTTGGCTTTCTAAGATGCCATTTTCATACCATGTTTTGACAATGCCTTGGATGGTATCTTCATGCCACTGAAGAGAGAGTTTTGGAAGAAGCTTACCTTCTTTAGGAGGGAAGTAGATGAGTTCTTCACCAGATTTTTGTCCATTTAGAATGTGATAGACAGATGAAAGATGTCCTTCAGGAGAGAATAGTTCGACACGTCCTTCAGGAATTCCTTTTTTGTAGTTGGTAAGTGAGGCAAGTTTTCCATCTTTAAAAAGGGCTTGCTTGCCAGAACCTTCTTTGATGTGAGCTATAGGTATTCCATCAACAGTGAAATAAGATCCTTCCATCAAGAGATCTTGCGTGTATGTTTCTTGATAGCACAGCTGATCTCTATTCCAATAGCCTAAAGCTGTCCCCTCTTTGAGGCCATTTTTGTACTCGATTTTTTCCACAAGTTCCCCTTCTTTGTCGTAAACAGAGACGAGGCCATGGATGAGATTTTTCTGATAGGGAATGCTTTTTTCTAGCTGTCCATTGGGATGGTAATAAGAAGAGAGTCCTTCTAAAGAGCCTTTATCGTAATTGATTTCTGCAATCAGGTTAGCATCTTCATCCCAGACAAAACTTTTTTGATCAAAAACCCAGCTTGTTTGTGCAAGTTCATTGATATCGGGTGTTCCTTCAATGACATAACACTCAATTTTTTTGACACCATTGGGATGCCACTCTCTGAAATAACCATGAGCTCTATTATTTAAGACGTCTAAATATTGATAGAGCTGTCCATTGGGATGGTAAGAAGTGATTTTAGAGTGTTGATTGCCTGAAGAGGATTTCCCAAAGATACGCACAACTTTTTGATAGGGTTGAGGGACACAGAAATCGGTGGTTTCAAATGAAGAGAGGCGATCTTTTGAGCTGATTGTTTCAGAAAATCCATTGCGATCGATGATCTGCATGCTCAGTATTTGATTTTCTTTGACAGCACCTGGATGAAAGCATGAAGTTAAAAAAAGAAGAGAGATAGAGAGCAGTAGACACTTCATAGCGATTCTCGTTTGAGCAACTTGCATGACACAAGAAAGATCTCTTCGCCAAGATTATTGATCTCTTTGACAAGATCAAATTCTCTGATCAAAATTTGCGGACGCCCCTGCCTTGTAGGATAATTGTTAATGGGGATTCCTTCGAGTGACGTGAGCATTTTTTTAATGTCTTCATCATCCATCTCGACGGGATGAGCTAGTGACAGATCAACTTCTTGAAATGTCTCGCCTAATCTTTTTTTCCCCTCACTCAATAAAAAATGATTCTGTCCACTTTTTAAAAAGTCTAATCTGCGGTGTAAGATAGCATTTTCTTTATGATGAACTAAGATTGTTTCTAATCTTTTAAGTTCTGATTCTAAAAGAGGCAGTGTTTCTAATTCTTTTTGCAGATATCTGGGATCACTCTCTTTGATCTGAGTGAAAATAGAGTCGTTGATTTTGTTTTGTCTATCGATTTCAATAGCTTTTTTGTGGATTTCTTCAACTTTTATTTGCGCAATTTTTAAATCTTGTTTCTTAATCTGCAAAAACCACAAAGAAAGCAATGTGGGAATCAAGCAGAGAGAAAATAAAATAGGATTAGAAAATAATAGTTTCATAGTTTTTGTTTTAAGTAAAAAGAGGTTGTGTAAACAGGCTCAGAAAAGGACCAAGAAATTTCTTTTGATGCGTTAATAAAAGGAGTTTGTTTTTTCAAAACAGTATGAAATTCTTCTGCAATCGCCTCAGAAGGCGCTGTAAATTCAAGATTTATCTTGACAAGGTACGGTGTGTTTTTTTCTTCTAGTGTTGGACATTTGATTAAATCGTAATGGACATGCTTGATGTCAATTGTTTCTTTTCTTGTGCTGAGCCAAGCAAGCACATCGCTGACAAGGTAAATATTAGGAGCTAAAGGAAATGTTTTTTGCTGTTTTTCAGTTAAGTCTTCCCAAGCTGAAATTTTCTCGTCTAGAGAGCCTTTAGCATCTGGTAGATATTGAGCAATAGTCTGCTCTAAATGTTTTTGTTCCGTGTTTAAGCGATAAGTGCCGAAAATCCACAAACCTAAAGCTAAAGAGGCACAAGCAGCTAAATATTTTAAAGCAAGCTTGCGTTGTGATTTTATTTCTTTCAGAGAGGTTAATGATCCTTGTTGAAATTGCAAAGAGTAGGAATCATTCATTAATCCGTCGAGAGCAAGTCCTATAGGAATAGCAAACTCTTTCAAAGCGTGAAATTCAAAATTGCTATAAGAGGGCGTCTCATGCATGTCTGCTAAGGCAGCTTCTTCCCAGATCAAGAAAGCATTTGGAAATTTAGTTTTAACAAAGGCCTGCACTTGTTCAATTCCTTTCCCATCATCTTCAATCGCATGTGCTGCCACAAGTCTATCTTCAGAGTAGACTATGCAGGTTTTGTCTTGGATCACCGAAAATTCTTTTGTATGTGGAAAGAGAAGTTTCCCCCATCTAGCAAGAGACGCAGCTGTGGCAGACACACTATCTGGATAAACGTCAAAATTTTTTAAATCGTCTAAATGATGTAAGAGAAAATCTTTTTTTGTAGCAAAGATGAGCACATCCGTCACTTCTTTATTTTTAGGGTATAAAATAGGTAAGAGAATTGTCTCTGCTGGTGGAAATGGAATCAGAGATTCAACTTGAAAAGGTAAAACGGAAAGAATGTCTTTTTCTTTAGAGAGTTTAAAAGAGATATCGCGTCTGACGATTTCGTTTGTTTCAAGGCCTGATACAATTTTCACTTTTTTCCCTGCAAGCACCGTTCTTAAGATGTCAAGCGGCTTGACATCTAAAGGAAAACTTTGAAGAAGTGCTATCTCTATTTTATTTTTCATTTGACATAGAAGCGCTACTTTAATGTGGGAACGCTCTTTGTGGATGCCTAAAACATACATGGTCATAGTCCTAAATAAATGCTGAAAGTGTTATTTTACCCTAGCGCAGCTTTTCTCTCATAGTGTATACTTATCTTATCAGTATGCTCAATCAAATAATACATTATATTTTTGTTATTTATACGCTTCTTTTAGCTGTTAGGATTATAGGATCTTGGATCCCTGATTTAGCCTTTCAGCCCTGGATGCTCTTTATTGGTAAATTTACAGATCCTTTTCTGCAACTATTTAGACGCATCATTCCTCCGATTGGAGGGATGCTTGATTTAAGCCCTATTTTAGCTTTTTTGACACTCCAATTTTTGGAGTATCTCATTCGCACAATTCTCAAGTAATCGCTATGCTAAGACGTCCTTTTCAATTAGGTAAGTTAACCCTTCCTTCTAATATTTTCTGCGCGCCTTTAGCAGGCTGCTCCGACTTCCCTTTTAGACGCATGACATCCTCTTATAGACCGGGGCTTTTGTTCTGTGAAATGGTCAAGATGGATGCGCTTGTGCGGTATGATCCTCATACGCTGCGTATGCTTGACTATGAAGGTGGCATGCACCCTATCGGAGCACAACTGTGTGGTAGTAAAGCCCATCTAGCTGGCAAGTCAGCACGTATCATTGAAGAGCTCGGATTTGATGTTCTTGATCTTAATTGTGGATGCCCTGTTGATAAGGTGACAAAAGATGGCAGTGGCTCAGGCCTGCTTAAAAATCCTGATTTATTTGGTGAGATCATCTCTAATATGGTAGCTGCTGTCTCCATTCCCGTGACTGTTAAAATTAGAGCTGGCTGGGATCAAGATCATCTCAATGCGACTCAAATGACACAGATCGCAGAAAAAGCAGGGGCAACAGCTATCTGTGTGCATGGCAGAACAAGATCTCAAGGGTATCAAGGGCCTGCTAACTGGGATTGGATCAAAGAGTGCAAGCTGGCCGCCAAAAACATCTTAGTCATTGGCAATGGAGATCTCTTTGATGCCCCCAGTGTTGAGAAGATGTTTCAACATACAGGTTGTGATGCCGTCCTTATTGCACGAGGAACCATGGGCCAGCCTTGGATTGTAGAAGATGCCTATCGTCATCTCTTAGATCTTCCACCAAAAACGCGAACAGGACTTGATTATAAACAGGCTTTACTTGAGCATTTCGAGCATATAGTAGCTTATCAACCCGATAGAAAAGTGATCACCGATATGAGACGAGTGGGGTGCTGGTATCTCAAGAAAGGACACGGTATAAAAAAACTGCGCGAGGCGCTTAATCACTCTCAATCAGTTGCTGAAATCAAAGAACTTATCACAAATTATTCCTGGGAAGATGTTGATTCTATTCTAGCTCCTACAAGCATTTCAAATTAAATATTTGCTTTTGAGCTTTGTAAGCCACTTATTATCAATCAGATATCTTTTGTTTGCATTTGGTACCACTAAGTGGTATAATAATGGTATTAAGTAAGGAGTGTTCGCTATGTCTGCTTCCAATTTTAACTTAAGGGGGATTCCTTCCGAAGTCATGATTGTATTGAAACGAGAAGCCAAAAGATTAAGTACAAGTGTTAATCTATTAATATTAAAAATGATTGAACGAGGGCTTGGATTTAAGCATGAAAGAACTACTTATCATGATTTAGATCATCTGGCAGGAACATGGTCTTCTGCAGAACAAAAAGCTTTTGAAAAAAATACACGATATTTTGAACAAATTGATAAGGAGCTTTGGGAGTGAGACCTATTTTAATAGATACCAATGCTTATGTTGCTTTTAAAAAAGCAGATTCTTCAATCCAAGAAATTATTCAACATGCAGAAATTATTGGGATCAGTCCTATTGTACTTGGAGAGTTATTAGCCGGTTTTGAGTATGGTAATAAAACAAAAAAAAATCGCGATGAACTACAACAATTTTTAAACTCACCCAGAGCGAAGTTATTTCCGATCACTTCAGATACTGCTAATTTTTATAGCCAGATTTATTCTTCTTTAAGAATTAAAGGCCGTCCTATTCCTTCTAATGATATATGGATTGCTGCGCAAGCATTAGAAAATGGGTGTGTTCTCTGTTCTTATGATAAACATTTTCAAGCTATTGAAGGTTTGATTGCCGCATCTACTTTATCTCATCTTTGCGTGTGAAGTCAATTGATTGACTTCATTGCAAAAATCGCGGTAAGTTATTTTTAATGCAACGAATTATATTATTTTCCTTTTTCACTGTTTTTTGTAGTGTGGGCTGGGCAGAGAGTGCTCCTTTACCTCTTTCTTTTGAGTATGAGGTTGGCTATTGGCAAGCACGGGAAGGAGGGCTAGCATTTACTACACAGCCATCCGATGTCTTTACAACAGTTGATTACACAGAGAGTTCACTTGTAACTCCTACGTTTCACTGGAATGTAGGATTTGATTTAGGTCTTGCTTATGAGTTTATGCCTTCTTGGACAGTCTCGTTGGATTGGATGTATCTGCATGCGAAAGGGACTGGCACGCAAAATACAACTGAATTTGAAGGGATTTTTCCTGTTCGCTCCATTTTTGATGGGATTACGATGTTCGATTACGCACGGCAGGCAGAGACTTTTTGGAAATTGGAGTTCAATCGGCTCAATGTCGATTTTGTCAAAAGTTGGCAGCCGTATTCTTTTTTTTCGACATCTCTTGTCACGGGGCTTTCCAATGTTTGGATAGCACAGCGTGGGTATGTTAATTATTCAGGAGGAAGCTTCGCTGCAGGAGTTGATGAAAATTTAATGAGTAGTCATTGTTTTGCCATCGGTCCTAAGTTAGGTGGTACCCTTAAGTTTTTTTTGGGAAAAGGTTTTTCTCTGTATGGTCTTTTTAGCATGGCCTGTTTTGGTGCATTTTTTCATGGTAAGCAACAAGAGACTTTTGCTCTTCAAGAAAAAGCCTCTAGTCATCATGATCAAACGGCTTTTCGCTGGAATTTCGATGCTTCGAGTGGTTTTGAGTGGAAGATGTTTTTCCCAAAAAAGCAAGTCTCTTTATCTCTTGAGTTGGGATGGGACTATTTTTACTTCAATAAGCAGAATGTGTTTAAACATGCTGAGGTCCATGTGCCTTCGCAAGGCAACCTGATCATCTCAGGGGGACATTTTAAATTAGGATGGATTTTCTAAATGATACGATGGATTGGTTTATTCTTGTTGAGCATCTCATTATATGCAACACCAGCTCAGGTGCTCGTCATTAGACATGGAGAGAAGAATGCAGTCCATAATTTGAGTACACAAGGACTTGAAAGAGCAGCTGCTTTAGCCAATTATCTGACTGCCACGCCAGAGCTTCTCAATTGGGGACCACCGGTTGCTATCTTTGGCGCAAGGCAAACAGCTAATGGTACCGATACTTCAATCCGGATTATTCAAACAGCTACACCGATATCACAGTTTCTTGCTCTACCTATCCATTTAGGATTTTCTGAATTTTCTCCAGAGGCTATTGCAAGCTATATTGTGTCTAATCCAGCTTACAATGGGAAAAATGTACTGATCATCTGGCATAGTGAAGGTATCCCTCCTTTACTAAGTGCATTTGGTTTTACTCCTCCAGCTGTTACTCCCGATCGGTATGATATCACTTATATTCTGACATTTCCCCATACGCCAGGAGAAGAGGCTTCTCGTATGACTCAAAATCTTCTCTATGGAGATGATCCTGTGCTGCCTGCTTACTGAAAAACCTATAGTTTTTGATCGGTTAGAAGAGGCGTGAGCACTTCCCTTTGCGCGCGAGACATCATTATGCGGTACCATATAAATGTGATGAGAGCTACAAAAGTTCCTACAAGTCCTAGCGGCAAGCTTGTGCTGAGTTTTTGCTTTTCAGCACCCTCAGAAATAGCAGTGAGAATAAGTGCTGCTGCAATTATAGTTCCAAAAGAAACAGGCATCACTATACGCACAATATTCTTTCTAGTTAGTGGCAATGGGGGGTGAGATGAGGTGTATGGTTTTGGTATTCCTGAGAATTTCTTTTTGGCTTCAGAGGAATATCCTCCTTCTGGTGCGTCTCCAGGTTGAAATGATTGAGATACGGGTTCCATTGAGAGCTCCTTGTGATTTTTTGCAGAAATGTTAGCATTTTTTTTAAAAGTATGACAAGCTAAAATTTTGCAATATAGCGATGGAGAAGAGATTTTCCAAAGCGCCTCGTATCTTTATGGATAAGATGAGAAAGAGAAAGTTTTTTTAGATCAAGAGAGGAGGGGACACCTTCTTCTAAAAAAAGAGTTCCGCTGAGCTTTAAAAGAGGGTGTGTATCTAAGAAAGAGAGAATCTCTAAGTGGATAGAAGCAAGGGAGTAAGGAGGATCGCAGTAGATGATGTCGAATGTAGAGCCCTTTTTGCTTAGGGTTTCTAATGCTTTTTTGACGTCGTAGCTTAAGAGCGTTGCTTGTTGTATGAGATTAAACGTTGTTAAGTTGTCTTTGATACAGGAAAAAGCTTCTTTGCCATTTTCTACAAATGTTGCATGAGCAGCTCCCCTGCTTAAAGCTTCAAGTCCCATTGCGCCGCTGCCTGCAAAAAGATCTAAAAAAGAGGCGCCGTCTATTTCAGGTGCAAGCATGTCAAAAACAGATTTGCGCACCAAGGCTGTAGTAGGACGTGTTTTTTCTCCTTTAGGAGATTTTAGAGCTCTGCTACGCAGGCTACCGCTGATAATGGTCAGAGTCATTTAAAAGACTTTTAGCTTGTTCAAGAAGAGCTGTTTTTCCATTTTTAAGATACTCTTCATAACAGATGTGAGCTTGTTTCTGAGACCACTGTTTGGCAAGAGCTCTGGGATCATTTTTGGCATTTGCAAAAGAGATTTGCTTTTTGATCGTCAAAAGTTGATCTTTGTTTCTGCCTTGAAGGACAAGGGTGAAGTCTGAAAGAGAGTCGGCAACACCGTAAATAGTGTAGGGCTTTTTACTAAAAAGGGAAGGAAGAGCGGTTGCTGTCGGATAGAGTTTGATGCGAGATCTAGGATCTGCTTTTACTACAGAGGCTGAGACATCTTTAGCAATAGGATGAAGAAGATCAAGCACAAGTTTGGTTAATTTTCTTGGAAAACTAGCGTGGGTATCAGAGTAAAGAAGATAGCCTTTATTTAAACGACTTAAAAGATCTAAAAAGTTTAAGTTATTTCCTTCACCAACAGCTGCTGTGTAGAGTGATACTTTCCCTTTGTTTTTTTCGAGGAAAGATTGGATGATTTTTCGTTGTTTATCTTGATTTAAAGAAGAATCTCCATCGGTGATTAAAATTACGGAAGTTTCCTCATCTTCTCGAACGGTGTCTGGAATGATTTTAGATAAAGACTTACACAGATCAGATGCATTAAAATAACTGCCATGATCCTGTTTGTCTAAAAATGCCTCTGCCATTTGAAGAGATTTTTTCGAATACGCCAAAGGTTGCTCGTTTAAAGAGACAATTTTTTTATCAAAAATAACGATATTGAAACGGGAGCTCTCTTCAAGAGATCCGAGTGCTCGGTTAACGGCTTTTTTAAAGGTCTGATAGCGATGTTTCCCGATCGAATTAGTTCTGTCGATGAGAAAATAGTAGTTTTGAGACATTTGCTTTTTAGTCATGTCATATTTAGGAAGAAGTGAGACAGAGAAAAAATATCCCCCCTCGTCTCTTTGCATCGTGCAGACTTCAACATCAAAGCCTTCATCCCAGGGTTTCCCCATCGTGTCTAGAGCAATAGAATAAGACCCAAGCGTGGGAGGTTTACTATGAGGGAGAGCAGGAAGTGATCTTTCTTCCATCCCAGAAGATTCTTGAGGAGGTGTGAGATGAGCGTGAAACTCTGGCATTTCAGTTAATAATTCGCTAGGGGTAGCAAAAGATTGTTGAAGGGAGTGCTTGTCTAAAGAGAGAACATTAGGAAGATCTAATTCTTGAGGAGTCTGTAAAGAAGGAGCTGTTTCTGCAAGAACAGAATATCTAGTGTTAAGAGTTGCTTCTAACTCTTGTGTTTGAAAAAGATCATCTCCTTCTAATTGGAGTGATTGTTCAATATTTTGTACATAATTGTTTTCAAGATTTTTGCTAGCCTCTAGCTTTGAGATAGACGATAGAGGTGCATCGGGAAGAATAAATTCCTCTTCAAAAGGAGAGGCTGGTATGGGAATCTCAGTGGCAGCAATCAAAGGCTCTTCTGTCAAAATTTTATCAGGAGTTTCGTTTGTTATAGAATTCCCAGAAAAAAGATCATCAGATTTTTCTAAAGAAGGCTGCTCTTTAGTCTCAGCAAGATTGAATTGCTCTTGAATGGGAAGTTCAATGATATGACTCATGACATCTTCTAGAGAGATGTTTCTTTCAGAAAGAGCAATATCTTCATCTGTGAGTGGCACGACAACGGAGGAAGGTTTTTTTGTTAAAGCGCCAAAGTAAGGGCGTAAGAAAAGAGGTTGTTTATAAAACACCCAGCCAGCACCTAAATGCACTCCGATTGAAATAAAAAGACAGGTGTAAAAAAGCGTGCGGTTATTTTTCAAAGTTCAACACCAAGACCTTGTAAGTTGGTTTTTACACGATTGCGAAGATAAGGAGTTATTGTATCATTTGAGGCAACATCTTTAAGCAAAGAGATTGCAAGTTCCTCTTTTTCTCCTGCTTCATCGAATTGATTATTCTTTTTGCAGGTAAGCGCTTCTAATCTTAGAATTTCACCTTCGACGGCTTTCATATAAGCTTGGTATAGAGTGTCTTTATCTGCAGAAAATTCTCGCTGATTGTGATATTCTGCGCAAGCAGGATCTTCAGTGGAAGTGAAGTCATCTTTAAGCCTATTTAAAAAGAAAAGAGCTGTTTCAACTCTCACTTCAGGTTGAGATAAGAGAACCCGCATGTCAGCATAGTCTAAAGCAGCTTCTAAATGGATAGGTTCAGAATGAATATTTTTTTGGATCTGAAGATCTTTTAATGCATTTAAAACAGCTGCAATTTTTGGATTGTTCTCATGAAAGTCTTCTTCTTTTTCTGATTTGAATTGCGTGAGCATCAATCTCGATTTTTCAAGAGACGCAGCACAAGAAAAATAAGACGTTGATTTCGGAGCAAGGCGCATCAGTCGCTCATAAGTAGCAATCGCTTTTTTAGAATCTCCTGTAGAGGCATACGATGACCCAAGTTCAAAGAGAGCTTGATGGTAAAACTTCCATCCACCGAGAGGATTTTTTCCTTGAAGGTCTGTGAGAGAAGCAAGTAGTGCTATTTTTTTATCTGCAGGAAGGATGCGAGCAAATTTCAAGGCTTCTATTTCGAGAAATACATCTTCAGAAGGGATGTTGACTTTCATTGAAGGATCTTTAATCTTTAAAAGATCTTCGAAAAGCATACAGGCTCTATCATAAGCCAAAGAATTGTTAGGATTTTGAGAGAGTATTGAGTAGTAATGGTTAGTCAGCCACAACTCATTATCAAATTGAATAGGATGTTTTTCTAATATATAGCTGGCAAATAGATGGTCTGCCCCTTTGTCTAAGTCGCCCATTTCGAGATAGGCATTAAAGAGTTGTAAATGGATAGCTCCTTTGTTAGCGCTTGGGATATCAAACTTTAAAGCTTTTTCAGCATTGACGATAAACGCTTCTGGATTGGAGTTTAATTTTTGATGGCAAATAGCTGTTAAAAGATACCCTTCCCCCACAGAGATATGGTTAGGGTCTTTGCTGAAATAGGTTTGAAAAGCTTGCAGACTCTCATTGTATTTGGTTAATTCGAAGTAAGTTTTTGCAAGTAAAAATTGATAATTAGAGACTTCTTCAGCTGAAAATTTGTGATTGTTTTGCAATACGATTTCAAGATCTGCTACAAATTGTTCTTTTTTCTCTTGCTGTTTTTCTGGAGGAGCATTTTTCAAATCTTGGATTGAGCAATGCAGAACCTGGTTCCAAATAGAGTTTGTATGATGACTCTGAGGAAATTCCTGTATGAAACTCAAGAAAGTTTGTTTACTCTCTTCCCATGAGCCCATCTGAGATAAGATAAGGGCTTTATTGTACATCACATCTTCTTTTTGATCGGAAGACGGGAAGTTGGCAATAAACTGATTTAAATCAAATACAGCTTGGTTAAGTTTGCCTGTTTTTAAACAAGTCTCTGCATGTAAAAGAAGTGCTTTCCCAGTTTCTGCATCTTTTGGAAATTCTAAAGAGAGTTTATGTAAAACTTGCTCAAACAAAACATCGTCATTTGATTTTTGAGCACAAGTAATTAACATGAGAAAAGCTGATTTTTTGAAATCAGATACACTTCTTTCTTCTTCGACATATTTGTTCAATAGAAGAGACGCATCTGAAAAATTTCCTATGTTGAAGTAACTTCTTCCTAACCAAAAATGAAAAAGAGATTTTTTCTCTGGAGCAAGATGAGCTTCTATGGCTGGCGATAGAGAAATAAATTGATCGTATTTCTTTTCTTGAGACAAAAGCACAAATTGATTGTAGGCTGCCAGTGGCGCTTTACTGCCGTTCAAGTTGTAAATTTTCCCATATGTTTCAATAGCAGCATCTTTGTCGAACAAAAGTTGAACAGAGGCTGCTTGCAAAAGAAAATCCTCTGCTTTTTCTGGATATTTTTCTGCTAAAGTTAAATATAAAGAGATAGCTTCTGGGTATTCATTGAGAGTTTTATGAATTTCTGCCAAAGGATATAGAGCTAGATCTTTATATTTTTGAGATGATAAAGATTCATATAAAGGTTTGATATCTAAGGCTAATTTCTTTTTGGCTATAGGATCAGGAGAACTCTGGAACTTTCTAAAAAGAGATTCAGATAAAAGAAAAAGAGCTTCTTCTTTAAAAGGTGCTTGAGTCGTGAGATTGTCTTTGAAAAAAGGAAGTCCAACTGCAATCACATCTTCAAATTTTTTGAGCTCATAAAGGCAGTAGAGATGTTTATAAAGAGTTTTTTCTTGGAATTCTGGTTGCTTAATTTTTTTATAAAACGCAAGAGCATCAATAAAGTTATCTTCTTGAAAAAAGATGTCGCCTATAATCGCATGGAGATTATCGTGAAAAGGAGTTTGAGGATAGCTTTCTAAAAACTCCATGATCTGCTTTTTGACCATCTGGTAATCTTGATCTTTCCAGAATTCAGAGATCCGTTTTAGTAGCAAAGTCTCTTCAGATGATGATCGCTTCCCCTCACAAAAAACAGCGCCTTGCAAGAGAAGAAAACATGCGCACGCCTTATAGACAATACCATCCAATTTACTCATAGAACCTCAAATGTTGCATTCAAATATGTATACACTTTCAGGTTTTAAAGTGTTAGGAATTTTCAGTTGTCTCTAAACTTATGGCTAATAGCAACATTTTTTCCGCTGAAAGCAAATCCAAGATATAAAATACGATGAACGCCTTGATCAAGAAGTTCTTGAGCATAATTTTTTTCTTCAATTTGCTCAATGGCAGAATGAGCCACTGCTTCTAACTTCACAGCTTCAGTTGGACCCGCTTTTTTGAATTCTAAAATCACCCCAAGATCCTTAGGATTTTGGGGAAATAAAACGACATCATACCTTCCTAGACCACTTTCTCTATTTGATTTGATATGATACTTGTCTTTAAGGCCTACAAGAAGCCCTAAAACAAATGCGTGATAGACTCTTTCTGGCTCTTTTTGTGTTATGTCAAAAATACTGAAAGAGGACATGACAAACTCTTTAAAAATCTGAGAGAAAGAGTCGATGTCTCCATTAATGAGACTATCTAAAAGCATATAATACTTGGGTTCTCTAATGCTTTCTTTGAACCAATTCAAAACCATCGATCGATACAATTCCCCTACTTCCTTATTAGGAATTTTTAACTGGCAAGGAGTTCCATAAGAAGGAGTTGAAGCTATGGTTAAATAGCCACTAAAGAGGAGTAAAGACCAAATTGTATCGGCATTTTTTTTCAGATCAGGGAAGATAATTCCCTCTTCTATCGTTTTTTGCACGATACCGCCTCTTAAAAGTTCTTCGATGTCTGCTTTTAGATCATCTGTTCCTTCCGTAATTAGTTGTTTCATAAGAGCATTATCGCTTGTGTTGACCCAATAAGGAGCTAAAAGCCCTTTTTTCATAATGCAGTTCAAAACAGACCAAGGATTGTAAATCTTCTGACAAGACCCGATACGATATCCGTTATACCACTTGCGAATATCTGAAAGATTATCTAAAAGATCGTAATCTTCTAAAAGTTTGATGACTTCAGATTCTAAAAGACCAAACTTATCTTGAAATTCCTCGTCTAAGATCGTAAATATAGTAATGTTGTTTGCACCTGAAAAAATACTTTCTTTGGCAATTCTTAAAATTCCTGTCAGAAGACCTTTTTCTAAATAGATATTATCCTTTAATCCGCCTGATAACCAATTACGCAAGAAAGCAATAAGTAAATCGTAATAATTTCCAATATAAGCAGCATGAGCAGGTGCATCATACTCATCGATCAGCAAAAAAACCTTTTTTTTATGATGACGAAACAGCCACTCTGTCAGAAGATGAAGAGTATCGCCTAGCAAAACCAGGTCGCTCTCTTCATTGATGATTTTGAGATATTTTATTTTTTCTTCTGGCAACAGAAGATCGCCGTCTACAAGATATCTGTGCCTTTGAAATTCTTTGGCAACAAGAGCTCTTAGAGCGCTAAAAGTTTCTTCCCATGAAGAATATTTAATATCCTTAAGAGAAAGAAAGATAACAGGGAATTGCCCTTGCATTAACCTGTATTTTTCAGATTGCCAAATAGCTAGATCTTTAAATAAATAGCTGGTGTCTTCTTTTGCTTTTTCAAAAAAATAGCGCACCATCGAAAGATTTAAGGTTTTACCAAATCTGCGCATGCGAGGGATTAACATCACATACGTCCCTCTATCTATGATCTCTTGGATTAAAAGAGTTTTATCGACGTAAACGCAGCCATTATCAATTAACTTTTTAAAGTCGCTAATCCCTATAGGAAGAGGTTTTCTCATGAGCTTCATCTCCACTTAAGAATGGTATCTGATTGGAAACAAAAGAGAAATAGAAAATTTTAACAAAATTCCAATAGAACAACACACTCGACGTGAATAGTTTGAGGGAACATGTCAAACGGCTTGACATTGGCAATTTGATACCCTTGTGCACATAAGATGGCAAGATCTCTAGCAAGGGTGGCGGGATCGCAAGAGACGTAAATAATTTTTTTTGGTTTAAGATGGACAAGAGCCTGCAGAAAAGAGAGTTCGCATCCTTTTCTAGGAGGATTGAGAACACAGACATCAACGCATTCTAAAGAAGAGATAAAATGTTCTGCTTGTGCACAAACAAATTGCACATTCGAAATCTTATTAAAAGAAGCATTTTCTTGAGCATCGTTGATGGCATCTTGAACACATTCAACACCGATGACAGACTGAGCCTTTTTTGAAAGAATGAGCGACAATGTGCCCACTCCGCAGTAAGCATCTAGAACGATTTCTTTCCCCGTTAAAGAAGCTTGCTCTAAAACTGTTTGATAAAGATTGTCTGCTTGCATGGGATTGACTTGAAAAAAAGAGGCAGGTGACACTTTGAAAGTAAGTCCTGCAAGGATTTCTTCAATAGACGATTTTCCTGCAAGAGTGATAAACTCTTTGCCGAGCATGACATTGCCTTGAGAGGGATTGATGTTTTGTATAACACCTTTAATTTCAGGCATCGCTTGCATGATTTTTTCTGCTAATTTAGGCAATGAAGGAATCTCTTTTTTAGGGGTGACTAAAATAACGAGAACTTGTTTTGTGTAGACAGCTGTTTTGATAAGCACGCATTTCAAATCATCTGGGGATAGTGAAAACTTAAGAATATCTTTAATTTTTTGAAAAGCCATTTCTCCAAGTGAGCAATGGATAAAGCAGGTGTCGATTTCTATAAGATCATGTGTGTTGTAAGCATAAAGCCCTAAATAAAGATGGGAGTTTTTAAAGCCTGTAGGCAGCTGAATCTTATTTCTGTAAGCCAAAGGAAGAGGAGAGGCAGCACAGGGGGCAACAACAACATTGGAAAATTTCCCAATCCTTTCTAAAGCATCAACAACACGCTGACGTTTAATGACGAGTTGTTCTGAATACTCTAAATGCATGATCTGACATCCGCCACATTTACCAAAAACGGGACAAGGAGGTTTTTGGCGATGGGGTGAGGCTGTTAGAAGTTTTTCTAATTTAGCGCGTGCAAAATTTTTACGGACATCATTAATTGTTGCGACAACTGTTTCTCGTGGTAAAGCACCGTCTACAAAAATTGTAAAGCCTTCAAAAGAGCCGACTCCCTCGCCATTAATGCCAAGGCGCTCAATAGGCAGTGTGATCGTTTGGTTAAGATATGGTTTGGACATTTAATCATTATAACTGAAGCTCGCTTTAAAAATAAGACATCTATATACTCTGTTTTTCTTAATTTCGGAGCTATATGAAAAAAATTTGGATAGTGTTGCTGTGCCTTTGCATGAAAGTGCAAGCGTTGTATTTTGGAAATCCTGACTCTCCTCAAGTGATTGAGCATGGTTTTTTTATTCCAATAGATAGCCTTTTCTCTTGTAAATTGGGGTTTGAAAAGGATTGGGTTTTTGATCGTAAACTCCACCTATTTGGCAGTCACAAAGGGTATACGGGAGCATTTGACTATGGGATGAACCAAGGGATTTTTACTTTGGTTTTTCTAGATAGACTAGAAGTGTATGGCTCTATGGGGTCTTTTGAATCTACATTTTCAAATAGACTTGCCATCGATGGTAAGCAGAGAGATTACAAGTCTGTAGATCACATCACTTATGGAGGAGGAGCAAGATTGCTCTTAGCTCAGTTTGGAAAATTTATTATAGGTGTTGATGGTAAATTTCAATACGCCAATCCTCGGATAGATTCCGTGACTGTTAATGGAGTCGGGTACTCTGCTCGTGGAAATATCCTCTATAGAGAGAGTCAAGCGGGTTTTGGGATTGCATTCGATGTCAAACCACTTGTTCCTTATTTAGGAGTGAAATACTCAGAAGCAGTGGCTAAAGTTAATAGATTAAAAGCAGAGGTGAGCCCTTTTTCACATTTTAAGATGAGAAGTCAGGGAAGATGGGGAATGGTTGTGGGCTGTACAATATCCTCTGGGAAAATTGCAGATCTGACGGTTGAAGCTGCGCTATTTGACGAACAATCTTCAACGGTGTGTGGCAATCTTAAATTTTAAGAGTTTAAAAAAACGATGAATGCCTATACAATTCATCTTGTTTTTGCAAAGCTCTTACTATAATTATAGGTTCAGATGAGAAAATATCAAAAATTTTTACTCCTTTCTTCGTTAGTGTTAATGACCTCGTATGCTGAGACAGCTGAGATCAATGAGCGAGATATTGAAACGTTGCGAGAGTGGATCAACTCAAGACGCATGATCACTGTCAAAGAACTAGGTGGTCAACTCTCTATTAGCGGTGATATCCATACAGAGATGCAAGCTGTGAATGAACAAATAAATGGAGTACGTCAAAGAGGCTCTGGAACAAAAAATCCGACCAAGACTTATGATATAGAATTTAATCTCTCCGTCGATTATCGCTCTGATCGCACCTGGGCGGCTGCAAGACTGCGGTTTGATGATGACGCTGGTATCACAACAGAAGGACTCGGCTCTGGCAAAACAAATAATATCAAGCTTGATCGCGCCTATTTTGGCTATCGCATTTTTGATGGGGATCAACACACAATGGATGTTGAAGTTGGAAGACGGGGACTATCAAGTGTTTTTGATTCCAAACTAGAGTTTAATTCTAATTTTGATGGAGCCCTTTTTAAAGATAGTTATGTCTTTGATAAGGCAGGAGATTTCTATTATCAACTCGGAGTCTTACTTGTTAATGAAAAAAGAAGCCAGGTGGCTTATTTAGCAGAAACAGGTCTTCAAAATATTGCTCGAACAGGATTCTATACTAAGTATTCCCTAGCTGATTGGGATACAACAAATGCCTCTGGCATTCCTCATCAATTTGATTTCGTCGTCTCACAATTGATTTTTGGCTATAAATTTATTCCTGTTAAGCTAGACAGGGTTGTGAATATCTATCTGGCAGGTCTGTATAACCACGTCGCCAAAAAATTGCCAATCACTGATTATAAAAAAGCTAATGGTGGTGGCTATTTAGGAGTGAGCGTTGGGCAAGTTAAATTAAAAGGGGATTGGGTTTTTGAAGCTAATTACCAGGTTCTGCAAGCCCAGTGCGTTCCTGATTTTGATGCTTCAGGAGTAGGTCTTGGCAATATTGGAGGTAATGGCTTTTATTACAGTAAGAAAACCTTAAAAGAATGGCCTACCAATACTCGTAAAACAGCCGAAGGCAATGTTAACTTCCGAGGCTTTGAGCTCACGCTGCAATACCTTTTATCGAATAACCTCAACCTTTTCCAGCAATGGAAACAAGGAATTACACTCGATGATCATATTGGTCCATTTCGTAAGCTGAAACAATATGAAATCGATTTCATCTACGGTTTCTAACTGAGCTGTTGACTACAATTTCATCGTCGATACCCCGTAAAGCGGAATTTCGCGAAGGTGGCCTTGTTTGCCAAACATCCCTTCTGAAATTTTTATGCCATAAGAGCTTTTTGGATGTTTGCTTAGGAATACATTTAAACTTTTCATCCCCCCTTTAATTTTTGATTTTACTTCAACAGGGATGATCGTTTTATTATGGATAGTGATAAAGTCCACTTCGGCATTGCTTGTGGCCGATTCGTTGTGCCAATAGTAAAGTTCTCCTTTTTGGGAAGGCTCGGAATAGGAAATCAATTCTTGTGCTACCAGTTGTTCTGCACTAAACCCAAATAATTCAACTTCCATTGGATGGGTCACCCATTCAGCTAAGTCGAGCCCAAGAATTCTGTGGGCAATCCCGATATCAAAGAAAAAAACTTTAAATTTTTTTTCATTAACTTCAGCTCCTAGAGGATATGATTGGGCGGCGGTGTGAAAACACTGATACGTAATGCCTGCTTTATTGAGAAGATGAAGAGCTTGTTTAATGGGGTAAGTTTTAGCGTCGGGGTCAACGTTGATGTATTTAAATTTTTTTCCTAGCTGTTTTGGGATAGAAGAAAACACATGTCCTACATGTTCCGCCTGGTGGGCCTTGGCATATTTTTGAAAATCATCGATATAAGTTTTAATGATTCGATCTTGAATCCTTTGACACAAAGAGGAATCTTTGTGTTTAAGCCACGTATCAACTACAGCTGGCATCCCTCCAAGCCACATATAATTTTTCAGATAGTCCAAAATCACCGCGTGAGTGGCAGGATCGATGTTTTTACATTCAATATTTTTTCGTAGATCATCACGCTGATTCGCAGTCAAAAATTCCATGAAAGAAAGAGGGTATAAAAATAAGTAATCAACTCTTCCCACAGCCACTCCTAATTTTTCTAAAGTAAATTCGAGGAGTGACCCAGCGGCGATCACATGAAGTTCGGGCATCTCTTCCTTAAAATAGCGTAAATAGCGAATGGCATCGGGGCACTCTTGGATCTCATCCAGAAACAAAAGAGTCTTGCCTGGAATAATTTTTTTTTGTGTATATACCTGCATTTGTTCTAAGGTTTTTTCAAGTGAAATATGGGAAGGGAAAAGAGCGTGCACCCTCTTGTCTTTTTCAAAATTTATCTCGATATAAGAGGAAAATTCTTCTCCAAACAGGCGCACTAGCCATGATTTCCCTACTTGACGAGCTCCTCTAATCAATAAAGGAACACGAATAGGATCTTTACGCCAATTTTTCAAAAACTCTAGACGATCTCTTCGCATAGCTTAAGCTGCCTTCTTTTTGCCTTATCTTAGAGAAAATATGGGGATAAATCAAGTCTTTTTAGAAAAAACATGGGGATAAATTTCATAATTTTAGAAAAAAAAGGACTTATTCATAAGCTTTCCCCAATTCAAAATCCTAACAGATTGACAATGAGTGATTTAAAAAAAATAATAACATAAAAATATGTAAATATATTACAATCATTGCTTAGATTCTACAAAGAGATAACACCAAAAAAGTTAGCAGAAGCAAAACACGTAAAGCATGTCCCGTTTCCTGTCCTAACAAAACAAATTCGAGAAGCCATTTAAGGAACTGTCTAGTACTCTGTCACAAAAGTTTTGACGGTTATTTTGAAAGTCAAAGCTCTCGGGATCTGGCGATCGGAAAGGGGGGTTATATTGCATCTAATATTACCCCCCTTTCCGATCGTCAAATCGCGAGGCTTTCACTTCAAAATAGCCATCAAAA